>CANQCB010000031.1 GCA_947589145.1 uncultured Clostridia bacterium
CGACGTTCAAGTGGGGCATACCCGTTCCGTTCGACGGCGGACACGTGATATACGTGTGGATCGACGCGCTGTCGAACTATATCACCGCGCTCGGCTACGGAAACGAGGACGACGCGAATTTCAAAAAATATTGGCCGGCGGACGTGCATGTCGTGGGCAAGGAGATAGTCCGCTTCCACTCCATAATTTGGCCGGCGATCCTCATGGCGCTGGACGTGCCGCTTCCGAAAAAGGTGTTCGGGCACGGCTGGATAAAGCTCGGCGGACAAAAAATGGGTAAGAGCACGGGCAACGTCGTCGATCCCTATATTCTCGCGGGAAGATACGGCGTGGACGCATTGCGCTATTTCCTGCTTTCCGAAATGCCTTTCGGCGCGGACGGAGATTATTCCAACGAGCTTTTGCTTAAAAAGATCAACTACGACCTCGTGAACGACTACGGAAACCTCGTAAAGCGCACCCTTGCCATGAGCAGACAATACTTCGACGGCAAAGTAACTGCGGACGGGGAAGAAGGCGCGCCCGACGGCGAGTTGATCGGCATGATAAACGGCGTGAAAGCGCAGACCGACGCGGATATGGACAACCTCACGGTCAATAAGGCGCTCGAAGATATTTTCGCGGTCATAAAGCGCGCGAATAAATATATCGACGAAACCTCACCGTGGGTGCTCGCCAAGGACGGGACGAAACGCCAAAGACTCATGCGCGTAATTTACAACCTGCTCGAAGCCTTGCGAGTAACAAGCACGCTCCTGCTCCCGTTCTTCCGCCGCGGACCCGAAAAGGCGCTTGCCGCACTCGGTTTGCAATTACCGCAGTCGTTTGAAAATATGACATACGGCAGCGTAAAATCATACACGACGCAGGAAACGGAAACGATATATCCGCGCCTCGATATAACGAAAGAACTCAAAGAACTCGAAGGAATTTCCAAGGCGGCGGAAAAACCGAAAAAAGAAGAAAAGGAAGAAAAAAGAATGGACGAACCCAAAACGATAACGATAGACGATTTTTGCAAACTCGACCTGCGCGTAGCCGAGGTAATAGCCTGCGAACGCGTGGAAAAATCCGAAAAACTTTTGAAGGAAACTCTCAAAGTCGGCGACGAGATCCGCACCGTCTGCTCGGGCATAGCAAAATATTATACGCCCGAAGAAATGGTGGGCAAAAAAGTCGTGCTCGTAGCGAACCTTCCGCCCCGCAAAATGTGCGGAATAGAGAGTCAAGGAATGCTCCTCTGCGCCGAAAAAGACGGCAAAGTCATACTCATCTCTCCCGAGTCCGACATAGACAGCGGCGCGATAATAGGCTGACCGCAAAACTTCGTGAGATGACTGCAAATACAAAAGGAATATCGCCCGATGCGATATTCCTTTTTATATTCCCAAGCCGAAAACAATTTACAAACCGACTTCCGACAATTCTATATTTATCTGCTGCTTTTGCCGCAACGCCTTTTATCTTATTTCGAAAAAAAACTTTGCAAAGACCCTCTCATGTCTCATAATCGGGACAGCGCAATGTTTACAAATTCATACAAATATGGTACAATAGCACAAATATATTCTATGTCGACAGAACGCGGAGAGCGTAAAAAAACAACTCCCACCGAAGCGGGAGTTGCGCCACCGAATGCGGCAAGTGACCAGAATAAATTTTTGTTTGAACTTGTCTTGTTATTCTGTAAGTGGAATATAACATAAACAATTCGGCTTGTCAAGCCCTTTTTGAAAAAATTCTTACAAAAGATAGGGAGAAAATTATGAAAAAGTATTACATTGGATTGGACATTGGGACAGACTCCGTCGGAATCGCGTGCACAGATGAGGAGTACAACCTTCTCAGAATTAAGGGCAAGGACGCGTGGGCGGTACGTCTGTTCGACGAAGCGCAAGACGCGTCGGGCAGACGCACAAAGCGGTCTATGCGCAGGAGATTAGCGCGCAGAAAGCAGCGCATAGATTTTTTGCAAGGCTTATTTGCGCCGTATTTGGACGACGAATTGTTCTTTATACGCCTTAATAACAGCGCGTTTTGGGCTGAGGATAAAGACGAGAGACTTGGCTCTAAATTCTCTCTTTTTTCCGATGAGGACTTTACCGACGTAGATTTCCACAAGCGGTATCCGACAATCTTCCATCTTCGTCGTGAGCTTATAGAAGAACATGATTCCCCGCAGGATCTCCGTCTCTATTATCTCGCGTTGCACCACATTATCAAATATCGCGGGCATTTTCTTTTCCCCGGTGAGAGTATGAACGAAGTCGGCGACATTGGGACGCTCTTTAACGATATAAACGAAGCTTGTGAAATGGCGTTTTCGGAAGATCCGCCGAGGTTCGACGTATCCGGTCGAGCCGAAGATTTCAAAAATCTTGCAATTACCAAAAGCACGATAAATGATAAAAAGCAAAAATTCAGAGAATTCTTCGAAGTTACAAAAACGCAAAAAGCGAAGTCGGGCATGCTTGACTTGCTTGCAGGCGGGACCGCAAAGCTGTCCGACGTTTTTGACAAAGAGGAGTATAAAGAGGGGTTAGACAAAGACGACAGTTGCAAATTCAGCGATATGACCGACGATCAATTGGATAAATTATCGCAAGAAATAGACGAGGAAGATTTTGAAGTTCTCGACAAGCTTAAGCGCTTATACGATTATATTTTGTTTGCTCGAGTGCTCAAAAAACATACATACATTTCCGACGCGATGATCGAAATATATGACAAGCACAAACAAGATTTGAAGAAGCTCAAAACTTTGTTGCGCGAAAGCGGCTTGAACAATGAATATAGACGTATTTTCAAGCAATTATCCAAAGAAAAAGAAAAGATTTATAATTATGTGAGGTATATAGGTTATTCCAAAATCGGTGGGAAAAAAGTGCCCGTTAAAAAACTTAAAGCGGGAGAATTTAAGAACTTCTATACATTCCTTTCTGAGACGCTGGAAGGTTGTCGGGATAAAATAGTCGATCAAAATACGTTGAATGAGATTTTGGACGAGCTCAAAAGCGAGGATTGCCAATTTCTGCCCAAAATATTGAATGCGGATAACGGCACATTCCCTCACCAAATAAACGGAATCGAGCTTAACGCCATTCTCGAAAACCTTTGTAAGGATTATCCCCAATTCTGCAACGCAGGGGAAGACGGAATTTCCACGGCGGAGAAAATACGCAAAATATTTACCTTCCGCATTCCTTATTATGTGGGGCCGCTCAACACCTATCATTCGGAAAGTTTGCATGGGCTCGGCGGGAATAGCTGGATGGTGCGGACAAACGAAGACGATAAGGAAAGAATCACGCCGTGGAATTTCGACAAAAAGGTGGACACGTCAAAGAGCAACGACGAATTTATCAGGCGGATGACGAATAAGTGTACCTACCTGTTCGGCAAGGACGTTCTCCCCAAAAACTCGATAATATACCAGACGTACAACGTACTTAACCAGCTCAATAAATTAAAAATAGACGAGCGGCCTATATCCGTGGAGTTGAAAAAAGAGATATTCGACAACGTCTTTTTGAAAGAAAAGAAAGTCACAAAGAAAAAAATAAAAGATTATCTTATCAAGTCCGGACATATAAAACGGGGAGAACAAGACAGCACGTCTCTCTCGGGTTTAGACGGTGATGAATTCGCTTGCAGTATGAGTTCATACATGGCCATTAAAAATATAATCGGCGACTTCATGGGCAAAACGCTTTTCGTCGGTAGAAACTTTGGCTATAAAAATCTTGGGGTGGTCGAGAACATAATATTGTATCACACCGTCAATACGGATGATAAGTCTATGGTTGCGGAGCGTATCGAAAAAAATTATGGTAGTATTCCCGAAATTCACGATAATATCAAGCGGCTCAAAGGGTTGTCATTCAAAGACTTTGGCAGGTTATCGAAAGAGTTCCTGTGCGAAACATACGGCGGTAGCGATCCCGAAACGGGTGAGGCATATACCATACTCGGCGAGCTGTGGAATACCAACTGTAATCTCAACGAATTGTTGAATTCGGACAAATATTCCTTTCTTGATGCGATTAAAGAAAATAATAGCGGGCAAGAGGAAAACGTAACATACAAGAGCATAGAAGACTTGTACGTCTCTCCTAAAGTGCGCCGCGGTATTTGGCAAGCGCTTCAAATGACGGACGAATACGTATCGGCGTTGGGATATGCACCCGAGAAGATATTCGTGGAAGTAACTCGCCATGACGAAGAGAAAAAGCGTAAGGATTCCCGCAAAAAGAAAATTGAGGAACGCTATCGCGAACTTGACAAGACGGCGGCGGATATAAACGAATTGAACCAAGAATTGAAAGGGAAGAACGACGCAGAGCTACGTAGCGAAAAGCTGTACCTGTACTTTATGCAATGTGGAAAGTGCGCTTATTCGGGCAAAAAAATCGATCTCGGGAGCTTGGCGACGGATTTGTACGACGTCGATCACATATTGCCGCGTTCTTTGATTAAGGACGACAGCATAGACAATAAAGTGTTGGTGTGCCGCGAAATTAACGAAAAGAAATCCGATAATTATCCCATTCCCGAGGATCTGGTGTCACCCTATATGCGGAGCGAGTGGAAAACGTGGCACGAAAAAGGACTTATCAGCGACAAAAAATATGCGCTACTCAGCAGACGTGGAGAGCTTCAATCCGTCGACTTCGAGGGTTTCATAAACAGACAGCTTGTTGAAACCGACCAAAGCGCAAAGGCTGTCGCGGAGCTTTTGAAGCGAAAATACAATGCCCAAAGTACAAAGATCGTATATAGCAAAGCCACTTACGTCTCCGATTTCCGAAAAATTTTTGATATTGTAAAGTGCCGTGAAACCAATGACTTACATCACGCGAGGGACGCTTATCTCAATATCGTAGTCGGAAATGTCTATGATACTCGGTTTTCTTCGCCTCGTAGCTATTACTATTCTCGCAGTACGGATGGCGAAAATAGCGAACTACGAGCATATAACAGGGAGAAGATGTTCAAAAACTGGAATACGAAAGGGGCATGGGACAAGGATAAGTCGATTGTTACGGTAAAACAAGTATGCGCTAAAACGAGTATGACGGTGACGCGTTACGCTTATACAAACACCGGCGCCTTCTATGATGAGACGGTTTATCCCGCAACAGAAGGGCGTAGCAAAGATGATACACGAGAGCAGAAATCGCTGGATGCGCCGCGTAAGAAGAATATGCCGGCAGAGAAATATGGCGGATTTTCCGGTCTTAATACCGCATACTTTGCCGTTGTCGATTCGGTTGACAACAAAGGCAAAAAGATGAGAACGATTGAGAACGTTCCCGTGCTTGTGGACTATGAGACAAAAGGCGACGAATCCAAACTACTCCGCTATTTCGAGAGTAAAGGACTTGTGTCTCCGCAAATTATTGTTCCGAAGCTCAAGAAAAAAAGCCTCCTTTCCGTTGATGGCACGCTTGTTTGGGTCGCCGGGATTACGGGCAACCGAATAGCGTTACATAATGCGACGCAGTGGTTTACCAATGCGGATACGGATAAGTATGTAAAAGACATAGTAAAGGTTCTTGAGACCATAAAGAATGGCACGATTGACGAAAAATGCCAAGAGTCCGTTTCGCACGCACTTGCAAAGCGCCAAATATCCGCTGAAAAAAATATATGGTTGTACGACGCCATAGTCCGAAAGTTAAAAGGAGAGAAAGACGGCAATAAACAAAAATCCTTATATGGTGGAATAAGCGGGTTGGTTGCATTCCGTAACACATTGGAAGAGAGGCGTGATGATTTTATCAACTGCTCTCTGCTTGATCAAATCAAAGTGCTTAAAGAGATCATAAAAACAATGCATTGCAATGCCGAAAATTCCGATTTGTCTTTGCTCCACGAGGGTAAATCATGCGGAATAACTCGAATAGGTAAAAATATTACCGGTCGCGACATTCGCATAATAGATCAGTCTCCTTGCGGACTTACAACAAGGGTACGGAAGATATAATATGGGCTTTCGGACGGTCTTGGTGAATTCGAGAGCGAAATTGGAATTCCGACTAAATTATCTCATCGTTCGCGGTGACAAGGAGAAGAAAATATTCGTTGACGAAATAAACACGTTGATCATTCAAAGCACCGCCGTGTCTTTGACTGCAGCCTTGCTTTGCGAGCTCATGAAAAACAATGTGAAAGTAATTTTTTGCGACGAAAAGAGCAATCCGATTTCCGAACTTTTGCCATACTACGGTGCGCATAACACGACCAAAAGATATCATGAACAGATAAATTGGAAGCAGGAAACGAAGGACAAAGTCTGGAAGGTCATAATAGGTCGAAAAATTTCCGAACAGGCGAGACATCTTGAAGATCTGGGCTTCGAACAACAATCCGCGCTTTTGAACGAGTATATATCGCAAATACAAGACGGAGACGTAACCAATCGCGAGGGGCATGCCGCCAAGGTGTATTTTAACAGCATTCTCGGCGGCGACTCTCGACAGTCGGATATTTTCTTTAACGCCTGTCTGAACTATGGATATTCGATTTTGCTTTCGGCATTCAACAGGGAAATTACGGCAAGCGGATATTTGACCCAACTCGGGATCTGGCACGACAACGAATTTAACGAGTTCAATCTCGCTTGTGATTTAATGGAGCCGTTCAGGGTGTTGGTGGACAGGAAATCGCTTACGTTGTCCGAAAACGATGACCGTTTCAAGAAAAAATTGATTGCTTTACTGAATTGCAAAACGATCATGAACGGAAAAGCGACTACGCTTGACATAGCCATAAGGCAATATACGCGGAGCGTTTTCCACGCATTAAACGAAAACGACGTCACGCAAATCGTTTTTCCCGAAAAGATTTTTCCAAACGATGAATAACAGATTTATGAGATTGATGGTATTTTTTGACTTGCCGATGACCTCGGATAAAAACGTACGCGATTATACCCGTTTCCATAAATTTTTGGTGAAAAACGGATTTATAATGTTACAAAAATCGGTCTATTCCAAATTGGTCATAAATAACGTAACAAGCGGTTCCGTGAGGAAAAAGGTGTATGAAAATATACCGCCGAAGGGGATCGTCACTTTGTTGGAAATAACGGAAAATCAATTTTCATCTATGGAATACTTGGTTGGCGAAGCACCTCAACTTGTGATAGACAGTATGGACAGGATCGTGGAAGTATGATACGGATAGTCAATGCGAATATCGAGACCAAAATCGATTTGTCGGATTCGTATACGCAACTTTTGGTTATTGAGAACCCTCGTGAGTATTATAAAACGGTATGCGAGTTGTTGCATGAGTTTGACGGTGTCGAAGGAGAATATGTGTTCGTCTCCGAAGACAAGATTGTATCGCCAAATTCCGTCGGCGATATATTGGTCGATATTTTCGATTTTGATTTCAACGATAAAAAGTTAATAAATCTTTTACAAAAACATCTCGAATCTCGTTTTTTTAACGGAGAAGGAATGGTTCAATTCAACGAAACAAGCAGCGCGATATCTTCGTTTTTCGAAAATCTATTTATGTCTGCCGATTTTGCATTGACATATAACGAACCTCAATTCGCGGACTTATTCAAAGCCTGCTCGGTTAAGTTTGCGAAGAATTATGATTCGCTGATAGAAAAAATCATTTGCTACATAAATATTCTTTCGGGATTGAAAAAGTGTGAATTTGTGATTATCGTCGGGTTGAAATCCGTCTTATCCGATGAAGACCTCGGTTTGTTATACGACCATTGCGCAAGGGAACACATAGCGCTGTTATTGATAGAACACACAAAAACACGCCCGTTGCTTGATCGCGAACGCGCAATAATAATCACAGAAGATTTATGCGAAGTACTTGAAAATTACACGGAAATGTGATAAATTATACTTGATAAGGCTCAGTTACAGAGTAGCCGTACCGTCAATACGTGACTTTTGACTGAATTTGAGGTTTGAGAGTCTTGTTATTCTGTAACCAATTAAAACCCGGGGTGCTATGTTTTAGAAGGAAGCCAAGGTTTGAGAGTCTTGTTATTCTGTAACCAATTAAAACATATTGAGATTCGCGGTCGGCGGTTCGGGTGTTTGAGAGTCTTGTTATTCTGTAACCAATTAAAACTCGACTTTTTCCATAAATAAACGTCCTCGGGTTTGAGAGTCTTGTTATTCTGTAACCAATTAAAACAAACTTTGAAAAAACGCTTGACAAACGATAGTTTGAGAGTCTTGTTATTCTGTAACCAATTAAAACTTGACGGAGTGGCATTCGCCGTGCGTTAAGGTTTGAGAGTCTTGTTATTCTGTAACCAATTAAAACATAGAATGCGTTTAATTCCACGCATTCGTTGGTTTGAGAGTCTTGTTATTCTGTAACCAATTAAAACGTAAAAAACGGCATAGTAGTCACTTCCTGAGTTTGAGAGTCTTGTTATTCTGTAACCAATTAAAACAGGACGTTGAAGCGTCATATCCGAGGGAGTGTTTGAGAGTCTTGTTATTCTGTAACCAATTAAAACTCGGCACTCCCATCAAAGGGGCGCTCATCCGTTTGAGAGTCTTGTTATTCTGTAACCAATTAAAACCCTGAGTCGGTTGAGCCTGAACAGGCATTGGTTTGAGAGTCTTGTTATTCTGTAACCAATTAAAACCCCGTTGTAAGCAAAAACCAGACGAATTTCGTTTGAGAGTCTTGTTATTCTGTAACCAATTAAAACTCGGAAAAATGCGTGGCAATCCATTCGCCCGTTTGAGAGTCTTGTTATTCTGTAACCAATTAAAACGTATTTTGGACGATGTTTGAAAAGGACAAGGTTTGAGAGTCTTGTTATTCTGTAACCAATTAAAACTTAATCTCGGCAGTCGTATCGTTATATTCAGTTTGAGAGTCTTGTTATTCTGTAACCAATTAAAACATTTTTTTTCAATTTCTATCAAAGTTTTTCGTTTGAGAGTCTTGTTATTCTGTAACCAATTAAAACGTCACAGCAGCACGAAGCGAGCTGGGACGAGTTTGAGAGTCTTGTTATTCTGTAACCAATTAAAACTATACTTAAACTCAGTCTCATATCTAATGTGTTTGAGAGTCTTGTTATTCTGTAACCAATTAAAACTCACGCGCCCTACGGGTGGCTTCGCCATGCGTTTGAGAGTCTTGTTATTCTGTAACCAATTAAAACGTGAAATGCTTCGTATCACCGTCGCCGATGGTTTGAGAGTCTTGTTATTCTGTAACCAATTAAAACTCATACGTCCTGACGAGGTTAATCTTATTCGTTTGAGAGTCTTGTTATTCTGTAACCAATTAAAACGTGTTCTCTCGGATGTTAAAATCCTTCGTCGTTTGAGAGTCTTGTTATTCTGTAACCAATTAAAACTATAAAAATTCCGATCGCGCTTGCTATATTGTTTGAGAGTCTTGTTATTCTGTAACCAATTAAAACGGCAAAACCCCATTTGCCGCCGTTGAAAAGGTTTGAGAGTCTTGTTATTCTGTAACCAATTAAAACTTAAATTCCACGATTTGTGAATAAGCGGCTGTTTGAGAGTCTTGTTATTCTGTAACCAATTAAAACTTTACAGGCGCGACGTACAGGCTCGGCGAAGTTTGAGAGTCTTGTTATTCTGTAACCAATTAAAACTGCAGAATATCTGAGCAACAGGCAGAACCTTGTAATAAAATCTAACTCATACGACCGCAACACTAAAACCATTGAAGTTAAGAACAAATAACCCGACGGGGTTAAAGGGGGGGGGTACTCCTTTGCAACTGAGAGACTATCAAATCACGGCTATTGAGAATATCAAGCAAAGTATAGCGAAAGGGCACAAAGCACCTATCTTGCGGCTTGATTGCGGAGCGGGCAAAACCGCCGTTGCTCTGACACTCGCGCACCTTTTCCTTACAACCGCCGAGTTAGGACGGCAAGGGGCAGAAGTACTCTTCCTCGTACACCGTACCGAACTCCGCGACCAAACGAAAGAGGCAATCGAGAAAATGGGACTGTCAGACGAAAATATCCGTGTGGGAATGGTACTCTCTGTGGCTAACCGCCTTGATAACTATAACCCCGATATGATTATATGCGACGAATGCAATTTTGCCCTTGCGACAAATTACCGCCGTATATTATGCACTTACCCGAAGGCTCTCCGCATAGGACTATCCGCAACACCAATTAGGTTAAGCGGAGAGCCCATGGGGCTTGTGTTCGACGACCTCATAGAAGTATGCACGGCAAACGACTTGATTGCGAAACACTATCTCGCGCCCTATGACTACTATGCGCCCGACTTAGGTATATCCACCGACGGCATAGCGGAAGTGGCAGGCGACTATGACACCCGCGCCCTTGAACGGTTACTCAACGACCCGAAAGTCTATGGCGACGTGATACGGCATTTTGTGCATTATGCAAGCGACAAGCGGACAATCTGTTATTGCACGACTGTTAAGCATAGTCAAGAAATGGCAAAACGCTTTACCACCGCAGGTTACTCTGCCGCGCATATAGACGGCACAATGGGCAAACGTGAACGCGCCGAAACCGTGAAGAAATTCCGCAACGGCGAAGTGCAGATACTGTGCAACTGCGACGTGGTTAGTTTTGGCTTTGACTGTCCCGACTGTGACTGCGTAATGCTGTTAAGACCGACAAAATCTCTCGCGCTGTATATCCAACAGGCAATGCGCTCTTTGCGCCCGAGAGAGGGTAAAAAAGCCGTTATAATCGATTGCGTGGCGAATGTGCAACGCTTTGGAATGCCGACCGACTGCCGTGAGTACTCTCTGAACGCGCCCGAAAAGTCCAAAAAGCAAAAACAAGCGGAGACCAAACAAGCGGAGAATAAAGCGAAACGGAAAGCAATCGAAGAAACAAACAACTCTATTCTTGTGAGAATTGAACAAATGAAGGCGACGATACAACGCACCGAGGACAATATCCGCAGGTTAGAGAAAGAGACGGAGCGTTTAAGACAACAAACGGCACGAATCTATGGCACTACGCAACGCAAGCCGCGAAAGCGCAAATCGGGCATAATGCAACTACTGCGTAGGATTATACGTTAAGTATAACAAAGAGCGTTTGAGAGTCTTGTTATTCTGTAACCAATTAAAGAAGGCAGATAGCGAAAAGGTCGGCAAATTTCTTTGCGGATATACAATATTATTCTAAATCGGGGACGCATTTAGTTCCGACATAAAGGAGGCGAAAATGACAGTTGAAGAATTACAGCCATATTGGTTGAAGCGGGTGCGTGTCGTTAGCAAATCGGGAGCTGTTATTATAGGTTTATTTGACGGTTATACTCCCGATGAATACGACGAGCGTACCGATACGGAAAAGCCAAGCATAGATTTTACATTACCCGATGGCAGTTATTGTTTTACATTTGTTGAAAATATAGTAAGTATAGAATTAGTTTGATTACAATACAATACTGCAATACAGCGAAAGCACCGATAAGGTTGTCGGCGGCTCGAACGTATTTCATGCCGGCGCTTAAACGGTGCTTTTATTTTGCCTTTCTCGCGCGGAAATGCACATATACCGCAATTTCGCCAATAAAATAGTAAGTGTGAAAAGGGTAATTTCCGTAGCGATGGTGGGGGTAGGGACGATGATAGGCGCTGGGTACGCCAGCGGTCAGGAAATAGCCGCGTTTTTCGGTTGGAGTCCGTCCTTATTCGTGCCTATCTTTTGCGGCGTACTCATTTTCTCATTTTCCTGCGTACTGCTGTTGGTAGGACGACGTCTGCACACCGACAACATATCCGCAGTGAACGCGGCGATGTTCGGCAGAGCGCGCAGCGCGGTTGACGGCGTCATGGTATTCAACGCCCTCATAGTTCTTTCCGCAATGCTTGCGGGCATGGACGGCACGGTGAGAGAGGTCACGGGCTTTGCGTTCCCATACGGCGTATTTTCGGGCATGATCGCGCTTCTCGTGCTGAGGCGCGGGAATAGGGGATTGCACGTCGCGAACGTAATAATAGTCCCTTTTATCATGCTCATAATAACGGTAACGTGCATAAGATCGCCGCTCACGGCGGGGGAATTCGATATATCGTCGGTGCCGAAGTGTTTCTCTTACGTTTCCATGAACCTATTGCTGTCGGCAAGCGTATTCGTGCGGCAAAGCGGCATGAGCATAAAACAAATTCTGGCGTCGAGCGCACTCGGCGCGGTATTGATAGCGAGCGCCATGTCGTTGATATGTTGCGCGTTGCCGAACGCACCGTCAAACGTGCTACCCATGCTGTCGCTTGCGCGCACTACGAATCTGAACTACGTAGCTTTTGCCCTGTGCCTTGCCGTATCGATATTTACCACAATGCTGTCCGCGCTCTCCACGCTTCAAAGTTGGGCGGCGGCGAAGGGGGACGGCGTGATCGGTATGCTCGTCGGACTGTTGATAGCCTCGGCGATATCCGTGTTCGGCTTTCGCGCGGTAGTGGATTTTTGCTATCCCGTGATAGGCGTAATCGGGCTAATTTACATTTTGCGTTGCACGGTTTTTCTTCTTCCCGCGCGATTTGTGCGCCTGCTTGTTCCGAATAATCTTATCGGCAAGCGCCGTAAGCGCGTACATTCCGCCGGCAAGAATACAAAGCGTAACCGTCGCCGTCATAACGAGGTCGGTTTTGAACACCTGCCCGCCGTAAACGATAAGATAGCCGAGCCCCGCGCCCGAAACGAGGTACTCGCCCATGATCGTACCGACCCAGGCAAGCCCGACGTTAATTTTGATAACGGACATAAACGTTGGAAGAGCGGAGGGAAGAACGGCGTAACGGAGTTGTTGCAACCGACTTGCGCCCATGGAACGGAGAAGTAACAGCTTGTCGGGAGCGGTGGCGCAAAGCCCTTCGAGAACGGACATTATCGTCACGATAATGCAAATAAGCACCGCCATCAGCACGATAGCCTTCATGCCCGAACCGACCCAGATAATAATGAGAGGACCGAGCGCGATCTTCGGCAAAGCGTTAAGCACGACGAGGTAGGGCTCGGAAATGCGTTTTGCGAGCGGAGACAGCCAAAGCAGAATGGCGATAACGCTGCCGAGAACCATGGAAATCGAGAACCCGATAAGGCACTCCGAGAGAGTAACTCCTATGTGATAAAAGAACGAGCCGTCCGCGCACAGGTCGATAAAAGTCGTAATTATTCGCGACGGCGAACTCATAAAGAACGGATCGAGCCAACCGACGGCGGTAAACAATTCCCAAAACCCGATAAAGGCGACGAGAATACCTATTTGCCAGGAAAGAATGGCAATTTTGTTTTTTCTGACGCCCAAAAGATATTTTTCATGCGGCGTCAAATCTTTTTTCTTTTGTCCGATCATTTTATAATCCTTTCGAATATGGGAAAGTCACACTTTAAGCGCTTCCCAAATTTCGTTTGTCATATTGTTGAATTCCCCGTCGGCGCGGCGCGTCAGGGGTGAACCGCAAAGCGGAATATCGAAGATTTTTTTCACGACGGCAGGTCGCTCGGAAAGCACGATGACCCGATCGGCAAGGGATACGGCCTCGGCGATATCGTGAGTAACGAGCAGGGTAGTGACGTTTTCCTCGCGCAAAATGCCGCCCACATTCTCGGATACGTTAAGCTTCGTCTGAAAATCGAGGG
>CANQCB010000032.1 GCA_947589145.1 uncultured Clostridia bacterium
GAAGCGCGTAAAAGACGCGACCTTCACTCTCGACGATTTCCTCGTTCAGTTCGAATCGCTGAAAAAAATGGGCGGAATTTCCGAAGTTATGCAAATGATCCCGGGAATGGGAAAATATAAAATCAACGACAAAGACATCGATGAAAAACGTATCGAAAAATATAAAGCAATAATTTGCTCCATGACGAAAAAAGAGAGGGAATATCCCGAAATCGTCAAGTCCTCTCGCCGCAAGCGTATCAGCGCAGGCAGCGGTACGACAATTCAGGAAGTAAATCAACTGCTCAAACAATTCGATCAAACGAAAGAAATGATGCGAAAAATGAAAAATAACAAAGGCAGATTGCCTTTCTGATACTAAAAAAAATTATTTATAAACAAGGAGATAAAAAATGGTTAAAATCAGACTTACGAGAATGGGTGACAAAAAATCGCCTTTTTACCGTATCGTAGTTGCGGACGAACGCGCCCCCAGAGACGGACGTTTCATTGACATTGTAGGAACTTATAATCCCGTTACCAATCCCGCCGAAATCAAAATCGACGCGGAAAAGGCAAAGCAATGGCTTCGTAACGGCGCACAACCTACCGATACCGTAAAATCCCTCTTCGTTCAGCAAGCAATTATCGATCCCGTAAAAATGCCCGCAAAGACCGGCGGCAAGAAAAACGCTAAGAAAGAAGGCTGATTATGTTGGAGTTAATTGAATTCATAGTACAAAATCTTGTTGAAAACAAAGACTCTGTACGCATTGAATCAGACGGCGAAACGTTAAAAATCATCGCCGCAAAGAACGACATAGGAAAGATAATCGGTAAGCAGGGGCGCACGGCAAAAGCAATACGAACGATTGTAAAAGCGGTCGGCGCAAAAGAAGGGAAAAAATACACGGTAGACATTATCGAAGTATAAAGTGACTTTTACTATCGGAGAAATCGTTAAAGCGCAGGGTACACG
Source organism: uncultured Clostridia bacterium (assembly GCA_947589145.1). Lineage (GTDB taxonomy): Bacteria > Bacillota > Clostridia > Christensenellales > Pumilibacteraceae > Protoclostridium. Next base: position 959 of record CANQCB010000032.1, read on the forward strand.
AGGCGAGGTCAAAATCAAGCCTTATACCGATGATATCTCGCGTTTCAAAGAGCTTAACATCCTTTTAGTTGGAGGCTGTCCTTTTAAGATCCGCGGCGTAAACGTACGCGGCGGATTTGTTTATATTTCATTTGAAAGCGTAAATACCAGAAACGCCGCGGAAACGCTTGTGGGCAAAGCCGTGGAAATCGATCGTTCTCTGGCAAAACCTACGGGCGACGACGAATATTATATCGTAGACTTGATCGGTTGTAACGTGTATTTGTCCGACGGCACGAAAATAGGAATTCTGAAGGATATAGAAAACTTCGGAAGCGCGGATATTTTTACCGTAAAAGGCGATAAAACCGTTCGATTTCCGTTTTTATGCCGCTTAAACTTGCGCTACGACGGTACTCTCAAAACAATAACCGTCGATAAAGACAAATTCGAAGAGGTGTGCTGTTATGAAGATTGATATTTTGACGCTTTTTCCCGACATGTTCGCGCCTCTTTATCAAAGTATTATCGGGCGCGCCGAAAGCAGTGGAATTGTTCGGATCAACACCGTGAACATTCGTGATTATACTGTCGATAAGCATGGAAAATGCGATGACGTTCCTTACGGCGGCGGAGCGGGCATGGTAATGACGCCGCAACCGATTGTCGACTGCGTCAACGCCGTCGACCCCGACCGCAAAGCACGGCGCATTTATATGTCGCCCAAGGGAAAAACTTTATCCGTACAACTTGCGAAAAATCTTGCGCAAGAAGAAAATTTGCTTTTTCTGTGCGGGCATTACGAGGGAGTAGATCAGCGCGCGCTCGACATTTGCGGTTTCGAAGAAATTTCGATCGGCGATTATATTCTCACCGGCGGAGAACTTGCGGCAATGGTTACTATTGACGCATTACTGCGCTTTGTTAACGGCGTACTCGGCTCAAACGAGTCCGCCTTAGACGAAAGTTTTTCTGACGGCTTGCTCGAATATCCGCAATATACACGTCCGGCAGTGTTTATGGGAAGGGAAGTTCCCAAAGTTTTACTTTCGGGACACCACGCTAAAATAGACGAATGGAGAAAAAATCTGGCAAAAGAATTGACAGCGACGCTACGTCCCGACCTTAAAAAAGATGATAATTAATTGGTTTCCCGGTCATATGACCAAATCGTTACGCGAAATCGACGATAAAATCAAACTCGTCGACGCGGTGGTGTATGTGCTTGACAGCCGTGCGCCGTTTTCGTGTATCAATCCGTCTTTGAACAAGGCCATAATCGACAAACCGATAGTCTATGCGCTCAATAAAGCGGATACCGTTCCCGACAAAGAACTTTCGGGATGGGTAGATAAACTCACGGGGAAAAATACCGTTGCCGTAAAATTAAATTCAACGGCATCCAATTCGGCGCAAATTATAGCTTCAAAACTCCGTTTGCTATGCGCGGATAAAATCGAAAAAAAGAAAGCACGCGGAATCAATGCCGTAATTCGAGCAATGGTTGTCGGCGTTCCCAACTCGGGAAAATCCACTCTTATCAACAACCTGTGCGGCAGAGCCAAAACCGCCACGGGGAACAAAGCGGGCGTTACGCGCGGACAGCAATGGGTCAAAATCGATAATTATCTTGAAGTGCTCGACACTCCCGGTACGCTATATCCGAAACTTGCCGATCAAACTATTGCGCTCAACCTTGCGTTCATAGGAAGTATTAGAGACGAGGTTGTGGATACTTATGAACTTTCTCTTGAACTTATAAATCGGTTAAATAGAATGGGTAACGCGTTCACGGTAAGATACGGTATATGTCCATCCGACAGCCCGCTTAAAGATCTATGCGCCATTGCCGCCAAACGCGGATATATATTAAAGGGAAACGAATACGACCTTGCGCGGACTTCCGCCGCGGTTATTGACGATTTCAGAAAGGGCAGGATGGGGAAGATAATCCTCGAAAAGTCAAATGAACACTAAACAACTGTTCGAATATGATAAGAAAATTGCTTGCTTGATAGCAGGAGTTGACGAAGCCGGCAGAGGTCCGTTAGCGGGCCCGGTAGTTTGCGCGGCTTGCATTATGGGCGACAGCTATATAGAAGGGATAGACGACAGCAAAAAAATAAGCGAAAAAAAGCGCGAACTACTCTATGATCGAATTATAGAAAATTGCTTGTCCTATGGCGTCGGCATAGTCGATGAAAAAGAAATAGATAAACTGAATATTCTTAACGCCACAAAAAAAGGTATGGAAATTGCCGTTAAATCGCTGCATATTATGCCTGACATAGTACTGATTGACGCTGTTAAAGACTTAAAATTTGATTACAAACAGAAGTCTATAATTAAAGGAGACGCGACAAGTTACGCAATCGCCGCCGCTTCGATAATAGCGAAAGTTACCCGTGACCGAATAATGCGGGATTACGATATCCAATATCCCGAATACGGATTTGCCAAGAACAAAGGGTACGGAACGGAATATCACATTGCCGCGTTAAAAAAATACGGCGCTTGCGAAATACACAGGCATACTTTTATTAAAAATTTTATAAATGAGCAAGAAGTTTAACAAAGAAATAGGAAATATCGGTGAGCGTATTGCCGAAAAATATCTGAAAAATCTCGGATATATTATTGTGGAGCGCAATTACAAAACCGATATCGGCGAAATAGATATAATTGCAAACGACGGCAACTATTTGGTTTTTGTGGAAGTAAAAGCAAAAAATTCATTGGAATTCGGTTTTCCCTCGGAAGAGGTAGACGTGCGAAAACAAAGGAAAATATGCATGGTTGCCGCGCAATATATAAAGCGAAATATGTTCTTCGACTCGGCGGTAAGGTTCGACGTGGTCGAAGTTTACCTGAATACGCGCGAAGTCAATCATATCGTTAACGCGTTCGACAGCTATTTGAAATATTGACGTTGCGGCTATAATCGGCATATATTTTTTATATGCCCGAAGCATTTATAAATCTCTCGGCGCTCATCCGCAACGCCGAAAAATGCAAAAAGTTTTCCCGACTTTGCGCGGTTGTAAAAGCCGACGCCTACGGTTTAGGCGCGGATAGAATAGCGACCGAACTCGGCGAAATCGCCGATATGTTTGCCGTCGCAACGCAAGCCGAAGCGGAAAGACTTGTCGCATGCGGAGTTAAAAAAGATATTCTCATTCTCGGACGAAGCCTTTACGGAAGCGCGGCGCGAAATATAATCCACACTGTTTCTTCGGCAGAAGAAATCGAAAGACTCGGTTTCCGTCCGCGCGTCGCAATTAAGGTCAATACGGGAATGAACAGATACGGTGCAGATCCTTCCGAAGTGCCGGCTTTGCTTTCGTCGGCAAGAGAAAAAGCGGAAATATCTTCGATTTACTCGCATTTGCGCGACAGTTCGGACAAAGAACTTTCCGCAAAACAGTTATCCGTATTCAAGTCGGTAACCGACGGAACGGGCATTCCGAGGCACATCTCCGCCACAGGAGGAATTTCGCTCGGAAGAGATTATGCGTTGGATTTTGTACGCGCAGGCGTCGGTTTGTACGGAGGCACGAAAGGTTTTGAAAACGTAATTACGGTCACCGCGCCCGTCCTCGAAGTGAGAAACGTCGCGGCAGGCGAAGGATTCGGATACGGGAACGCTTTGCTGAATAAGCCCGCTCGCGTAGCCGTAATAGAAATCGGTTATGCCGACGGTTACAGACGGCTTTCAGCGCCGAGATACCTTCTCATAAACGGCAAATTACGCCGCGTTCTGGCAGTGTGCATGGATGTTTGTTTTGCGGAAGGCGACGACGTGACAAAGGGAGACGTCGCGGAAATAATAGGCAACGGTATCACGCTCGAAAACCTTGCAAAATCTTATGGAACTATCACGTACGAAGTATTGACGGGACTTGGAAAAAGGGTTATACGCAGATATGGATAAAAATGATATTCGGTTTCTTTATAAAGTAATTCGCAAATCGGTGGCCGAGCGCGAGAAAAAAGAGGCGATGATTTTAAGCAAATTATCGAAAATTGCAGGTAGGCCAAAGACCGTATTTTGCTATGAATCTATCGGCGGCGAAGTTTCCACTGCGAAAATTATTGCTTATTTTGCGGAGTTTGCAGATGTTTATGTTCCGGAGGTTTGCGGACGCGACATGAAAATGAAAGCGATCTTTTCGGACAAGTACTCCGACGTTGCGCCCGAACTGACGATCGTTCCGCTTATTGCGTTTGACGAAACGATAAATCGCGTCGGATTCGGAGGCGGTTACTACGACAGATTTCTTGCGAAATACGCTACTAAATCGGTGGGGATCGCATTCGACGAACAGCAGTGCGAGCCTTTCGAAAAAGAAGTCACCGACATACCGCTTGACATGATAATCACTCCAACGAGGATATTGAAGATAAATTGAGAATTATTTCGGGAAAATTCAAAGGCAAACGGCTTTTCACATTGGAGGGAAATTTGACTCGCCCGACCTCGGACAAGGTTAAGGAGAGCATATTTTCCATATTAACTTCTTGCGGCGAGATGGGCGGTAAAGTTCTCGATTTGTTTGCGGGTTCGGGCGCGCTCGGAATAGAGGCGCTCAGCCGAGGCGCGTCGAGCACGGTTTTTGTGGATAAAAATCCGAATGCCGTTGCAATCATACGAAAAAATCTCGCCTTGGTCGGCAAAAACGACAGGGTATACAACACCGATTGGAAGGTAGCGTTGCGAAAACTCCAAGGCAGCCAATTCGACATTATATTCGTCGATCCGCCTTACGCGCTCGGTATTGAAGAAGATATTTTAACCGAAATTTCCGATAAAAATCTGCTTTCCGACGATGGCGTAATAATCGTGGAGCATTCGAGTAACAACGCCTTTCATTTTGACAAGAAAATCTATACCGAGGACAAGCGTTCGTATTCGGGAACTTGCGTCACATTCCTGCGCAAACGTATTTCAAACACTTGCGTTTTTCCGGGATCGTTCAATCCGTTTACGTTGGGGCACAGACATCTCGCGATCAACGCGTTACGGCTGTATGATCGCGTAATAGTCGCCGTTTCCGAAGAAACGTATAAAGATAACATGCTCGACGCTCAAATTCGTGCAAAATTAGCCGCTAAATCGCTTGCGGATTTAAGTGGAATTGATGTACAATGTTTTAGCGGAATGTTGACGGACTTCCTTGCCGATAAAAACTGTTTCAACATAGTCAGAGGTTACCGAAACGATAACGACTATGAATATGAAAAAGAACTCGAAAGTATTTATCTATCCATGGACAAGCGCGTCAATTTCGTTTTGCTCAAATCGGATATGCCCGAGATTTCGAGCGAAGCAGTTCGCAAAAAAATCAAAGAGAACGCAGACTTATCCGAACTCGTCTCGGAACAAATTATCGACGAGGTAAAAGAACTTTATAAGTAAAAAGTCTCAATCGAGACTTAGGTTCACTTGATATAAATCGAAAATAATTATAAAAATTTTTATACAAGAGAGATGTTAATATGTTTCAAAAAGTCAAAAAAATAATGGATCCCGACGAGGCAATCAATGCCGTACCGCTCACGCCCGATCTTGCAAAGATCAAACGTGAAAGAGACGAAGAACTTCGCAAAATTATCGATGGAAGAGACGATAGAAAGGTTATAATTATCGGACCTTGCAGCGCAGACAACGAGGACGCCGTAGTCGATTATGCCGTTCGCCTCGCCAAACTTGCCGAAGAAGTCAAGGATAAGTTTATGCTTGTTCCGAGAATATACACAGGCAAGCCGAGAACGAAAGGCGAGGGCTATAAGGGAATGATACATTCTCCCGACCCTCACTCCAATAACACCGACATTCAGAGCGGTATACTTCATCTTCGCCACATGCATATAAGAGTTATCAGAGAAAGCGGACTTTCCGGTGCGGATGAAATGCTTTATCCCGATAATCTCGATTACGTATCCGACGTGCTGTCTTATATTGCGGTCGGCGCTCGCTCATCCGAAAACCAACAACACCGCCTCGTTGCGAGCGGTATAGACGTACCCGTCGGGATCAAAAATCCCATGAACGGCAGTTTCCCCGTGGCGATAAACTCTATTTATGCGGCGCAAATTCCCAACGAATTCAAATTCGGCGGTTATCAGGTCAAGACGGAAGGTAATAAATACGCGCATGCGGTGCTTCGCGGCAGCGTAGACGTTTACGGAAATAACATTCCCAACTATCACTATGAAGATATTATCCGATTCCGCGAAATGTATTTGAAGCAAGGGCTGGCAAACCCCGCAATAATCATTGATACCAACCATTCCAACAGCGGGAAAAATCCTTTCGAACAAACGAGGATCGCGAAAGAGATTTTCGTAAATATGCGCGACAATGCCGACATAAACGGTATCGTAAAAGGTCTGCTGATAGAAAGTTATATTCTCGACGGCAATCAAAGCGTAACCGGTTCGGAATACGGCAAATCGGTTACCGACGCCTGCCTCGGATGGGAAAAATCCGAAGCGCTTATCAAAAAACTCGCAGAAATTATTTAATCAAATTTTTAACATTTTGCGATAAAAAACGTTTCCGTCAAAAGAAGATATCAATGAATAAATATCCGCCGCGCGTTTATCTATGAGATAGGGCATGCATGCTTTCGGCAAATAGCGCTCGTCGCGTTTTGTTTTCAAAATATTGCAGGGAAGGGCTCCGAGAATATCGGAGTCCTTTTTAATGCCGAGCAGTCGCGCAAAATCATAGCCTTCGAAGAGCATTTGATTTTTTATGCCGAGAAGCGTTTGAAGACATATCCGCATGATACGTCCCTTGGTGTATCTTACGCTGCTCATTTCGTACAAAAAACTCTCATAATCGGATTTTTGTTCCGCAACTCTTTTTATTTTATATTCCAATCCTTCCGCGCAATCGGGGGTACTCGCGATATCGGCAATATCTGCGGAGCGCAGTGCGTTCATAACGAGCGCGCCGAAAGCCGCGTCCGAAACGGGGTGAGCGGCTTTTTCCCGCATTAAAATTTCGTATGCCGATCGCGGCATATATAACGAGACGTCGCCATTTGCTTTTCTGATATCGGACGCGGAACAAACGTAATCGTCGGATATTCTCGGAATGGGGAGAAAGCGTATTTTGCTTTGCGTTTTAATAAGCGCTTTTTTATATTCCACCGCAAGAATATTATTTGGCTGTTCGAGAATTCGTGCGACTGCAGCAGGATCAAGTTTTGCAGTGAGCGCGGTTGCCTGCGTTAAGGCGCGAGCATAAGACGATCCGTTAGAAAGGGCTTCTCGCAAGACGGCTTTGAATTCGGGAGGCTCTTCCGCTTGTAACTCGGATATAGCGCCGAGCATATTAACGTCGGGAGTCTCCGCGCCCATTACAACGGTATCTACCGCGTCGATACTGTTCAATATGCCTATTGCGCCGCTCGCAAACCGTTCTCCCGCGGCGGTTGCGTAAATTGTCGGCAATTCTATAACCGCGTCCGCCCCGAACAGCAAAGCGCATTCCGCACGAGAATACTCATCCGTCACTGCGGGCAGGGCGCGTTGAACGAAATTACCGCTCATAATAGCGATAATCTTGTCCGCGCCGCTTACCTTACGAGCCTCGGCAAATATGTATTTGTGCCCGTTATGAAACGGATTAAGTTCGCATATTACAGCGCAAATTCTCATTATTTTCTCCGAACTTTATAAAATTCATTTACTTTTGCTTTATTTTGTTTTATACTGACAATATAACATAATCAACGGCAAATTTCAAGGAGATTCAAGCATTATGTCCAGTATGTTGGAGCAGATTAAAAAGAACGCCGCGGCTTTGAAAAAAACCATCGTCCTTTGCGAAGGCGAAGATCCTCGCGTGGTCGAAGCGGCCGTTACGATAACGAAAGAAAAGATTGCAAAAATCGTTCTTATCGGTAATGAGGAAGAATGTAAGCGCGTTGCTCCCAACGCCGATTTGGAGGGAATTACGCTCATAGATCCGCTTACGATCGATAAACTCAACGACTATGCAAACATTCTGTACGAGGCGCGTAAGGCAAAGGGAATGACCCCCGAACTTGCGCTCTCCGCGGCAAAAGACCGCACGATGTTCGGCGCACTCATGCTTAAAGCGGGGGATGTTGACGGATATGTTTCGGGGGCGTGCCATTCGACCGCAAACACGCTTCGCCCCGGACTTCAAGTTATCAAGACCGCGCCGAATACAAATATAGTTTCGAGCAGCTTTATAATGATTGCGCCCGAAGGCGGCAACGCTTTCTGCAAAGACGGGGCATTTGTTTTTGCGGACTGCGCGCTCAATATCTGCCCGACGGCAAACGAACTCGCGGAAATCGCGGTTACTTCGGCGCAAACAGCCAAGAATATTGCGGGGATCGAGCCGAGAGTGGCAATGCTGTCTTTCTCTACGAAAGGATCGGGCAACGATTCGAAATTTACCAACAGCGTCGCGAAAGTTCAGAAAGCGACGGAGATTGCCAAGGAGCTTGCTCCCGATCTTAAACTTGACGGAGAATTTCAGTTCGACGCCGCGCTTGTTCCCAAGGTAGCGGCAATTAAAGCGCCCGACAGCGAAATAGCAGGACAGGCAAACGTATTCGTGTTCCCGGACATCAATGCCGGAAATATCGGCTATAAGATTGCGGAAAGATTGGGCGGATTTGTCGCTATCGGACCTATTTGTCAGGGCTTTGCTAAGCCGCTCAACGACTTATCTCGCGGTTGCTGCGCGGAGGATATCGTTCTTACTGTCGCTGTCACGGCGTTGCAGGCAGGCATCAATAAATAAAGGGAGAGAAAAATGAAAGTACTTGTAATCAACTCGGGCAGTTCATCGCTCAAATACAGATTGATAGAAATGGATAACGAGTCTGTTCTCGCAAAGGGCGTTGCCGACAGAATCGGAATAGGCAATTCTTCGCTCAAACACACGGGCAAAAAAGAAGTCGTTATAGAAAAGAATATGGACGACCACTCTGCCGCGATTAAACTCGTTTTGGACGCGCTCACCAATCCCGAATACGGCGTAATCTCGGACATAAGCGAAATTGCGGCTGTCGGACATCGCGTCGTAGCAGGCGGCGAGTCATTCACAAAGAGCACGCTTATCGGCGAAAAAGAAAGAGCGGAATTCTCGGACGTTATAGAACTTGCGCCCTTACATATGCCGGCATGCATCACGGGTATAGACGCTTGTCGTGCCGTCATGCCCAATGTGCCGCACGTCGCTGTTTTCGATACGTCTTTCCACAGCACAATGCCGGAAGTCGCAAAACTTTACGGTATTGCTTACGAAGATTACAAAAACCTCAAAATTCGCAGATACGGCGCCCACGGAATAAGCCACCAATTTATTTCGCAAGAAGCCGCAAAAATTATGGGCAAAAAGGATTTCAATCTTATCGTTTGCCACCTCGGAAACGGAGCGAGCCTTTCCGCAGTTAAAAACGGACAGTGCGTGGAGACAACAATGGGATTTACTCCTCTCGAAGGGCTGATAATGGGCACGAGAAGCGGCGATATCGATCCGTCCGTCGTGCAATTTCTCTGCCATAAAAAAGGCTGGGACGTCAACAGAGCCATCAGTTATCTTAATAAAGAATGCGGAGTAAAAGGTCTCAGCGGAGTAAGCAGCGATTTCAGAGACCTCATCGCGGCGGAGAAGCAGGGCAATGAGAGGGCAAAACTCGCTGTCGATATGTTTGCGTATAAAGTTAAAAAGTATATCGGTGCATATGCGGCGGTCATGAACGGCGTTGATATGATCGTATTTACGGCAGGCATAGGAGAGCATACGCCGGAAGTTCGCGAAAAGGTTATCTCGGGGCTTGAATACCTCGGCATTGACTTCGATAACGAACTCAATTACAACTACAAAGGCGATATCGCAAAACTTTCCACGGACAAATCAAAAGTCGCTGTTTATATCATACCGACAAACGAAGAACTTGTAATAGCGCGCGAAACTCTTGCCGTAATAAACGCTTGATAACATGTTAGATAAATTAAAGAAAATAATGACAAGGCTTGTCTTTCCGGACGGGCTTTGTTGCATTTTATGCGGAAAAGAAATGTTCAATAATAACCGCGCCGATAAATATTATTGCAGAAATTGTATGCCCAAAAGAAACGTGCATTATTGCAGACTTTGCGGCGTCGGGCTGCCTACGACCACTCAAAATTTTTGCAACAACTGTCTGAATATAGGCAAGGAAGATTTGAACTTCGATTATGCTCGCGCACCATATTTATATCACGACGAAGGAGTTCGGAAAATTATCCACACGCTGAAATACGGCGACGCACAATATCTTGCAGAGTATATGGCGGAACCGATGGTCGATGTTATCAAAGAACAAGATTGGCAAATTGACGCCGTAACTTATGTTCCATTGCATTGGAGAAAGAAACAGAAAAGGGGATACAATCAATCGGAATGTCTTGCAAAACATATTTCGCGTTCATTGAATATTCCCATGATTTCTACGCTTAAAAAGACGGTATACACGAAAACCTCCGCGACAAAACTCGGAAGAGAAGAAAGGAGAAAACTACTTGAAGGCACGTTTGCATTGACAGGCGAGAATATACGCGGTATGAATATCCTGCTTGTAGATGACGTTATGACTTCGAAAGCGACGGCTAACGAATGTTCCAAAATCCTCAAAGAAGGCAAGGCAAGACATATTTTTGTGATCACTTACGCGACAAGTCGAGGCGATAGCGAACAGACATATTGATTACAATTATAAAAAAATCTGCCGATTTTTAATGTGTATTATGTCTGTCATAGTATCAAAAAGGGCGAATTAAACGCATTCGCCCTTTTTGAATTCCTCTTTCATCATGTCGAGAATTTTATTTTCCAATCTTGAAACCTGAACTTGCGACACGCCCATTACGCGCGCTACTTCACATTGAGTCGAGCCGTGGAAATAACGCAATAAAATAATTTTTTTATCTCTGTCGGGAAGAGAAGATATCAAGTCCCTAAGCATAATTTTGTCTATATTATCGTTTTCGTTTTCAGCGGTGGATATTTTATCTATTACGTTTCTGCCGTTCTCTTCATCCGAACTGTCATAAATGGAAATTGGCATTTTTGCGCTGTCGATTATGAACACAACGTCATGTTCATCGAGATCGAATTCTTTTGCGATTTCTTCGACGGACGGAGACTCGGAATATTTTTGCTTGTATTGTTCGATAAAGTTATTTATTCGCGCCGCGTCGCTTTTTACGGATCGGGATACTTTAATATAACCGTCGTCACGAAGATATCTTTTTACTTCGCCCATAATCATCGGTACTGCGTAAGTGGAGAACTTTACCTCATACTCAAACGAAAAGTTGTTTATTGCTTTCAGTAGCCCCATACAACCGAGTTGATATAAATCGTCGTATTCAATTCCACGACCCTTATAACGGCGAATAATGCTTTTAATTAACGGTGAATTCTCGGCAAGTAATTCCGTTTTTGCTTCTTCGCTGCCGTTTTGCGCTTCCTTGATAAGCCTTGTTATTTTGTCTTGTTCCGACATCGGTACTCCTATAACTTTCGTCCCAACGATTTTTCCATCGTCACTTTCAACCCTCCGCACTCTCTGTTTTCTACTTTCAGACTGTCCATAAAAGACTCCATTACCGTAAATCCCATGCCCGAGCGTTCCTCGTCGGTTTTCGAACTGTAAAAGGGTTGGAGGGCGGTTGGAATATCGGGAATTCCTATCCCGTTATCCATTATTTCGATATGTATAGTCTGTCCGTTGATTTCCGCATAAATTTCCACTTCTCCGTCCAATCGATTCGGGTAGCCATGAACGATACTGTTTGTTACCGCTTCGCTAACGGCAGTCTTTATATCGCCGAGTTCGTCAATCGTGGGATCGAGTTCCACGGCAAAACTCGCAACAATGCTCCGCGCAAGCGCCTCGTTTTTGCTTATAGCAGGCAAAATAATTTCTATTTTATTATTCATATTCGCTCCTATGCTGTTTCGATTTTCGGCATAATGGTATATATGCCCGAAAGTTTGAGTATTTTGTCAACGGTTGAGTTAGGCTCTTCTATAAAAAACGCAACGGGTTTGTTACGAAATTTTTTGTATCTGCCGACGAGTACGCCGATACCCGTCGAGTCCATAAAAATAAGGCGAGAAAAGTCGAGAATTACCCGATTTGTTCCTGCCGAAATGTTTACGTCAAGTGAACTTCGAATGGACGCCGCGCTGTTTTCATCGAGTTCTCCTACCAGGCTAACGCGTAGCGTACTACCTGTATGGTTATAAAATACTTCCATTTTTGCCTCGCTTCTTGTAACTTTCGTAATATTACCACGGGAAGCAATATGAATATGGGGAAGTGTTGCCGTAAAAGAGGGAAGATTGACGAAAGCAAATCGGAAAATTCGTATGAAAAATTATGAAAAAGTTTGCTAAAATTCTTGACACGAAAAAGCCAAATATAGTATAGTACATAAGCAAGTGCGAAAGTTTTGCACTCTGTTTTCCGCCTGAGGGCCTTTAGCTCAGTTGGTTAGAGCAACCGGCTCATAACCGGTTTGTCCGGGGTTCAAGTCCCTGAAGG
>CANQCB010000033.1 GCA_947589145.1 uncultured Clostridia bacterium
CGCAATCCCTGAACGCACCATCGCCGATTGTGGTTACTCCCTCGGGAATAACAATTGAAGTAAGCGAGGCGCAATCCCTGAACGCACCATCGCCGATTGTGGTTACTCCCTCGGGAATAACAATTGAAGTAAGCGAGGCGCAATCCCTGAACGCACCATCGCCGATTGTGGTTACTCCCTCGGGAATAACAATTGAAGTAAGCGAGGCGCAATCCCTGAACGCACCATCGCCGATTGTGGTTACTCCCTCGGGAATAACAATTGAAGTAAGCGAGGCGCAATCCTCGAATGCGTACGCACAGATTGTGGTCACTCCCGTGGGGATTTTTACTATGGATTTATTGCCCGTATATCTTTGAAGAATGCCGTCTTTAATTATAAATTGTGTTGTATCATATTTTTCAATCGTAGGGTAATCAGGCGCAAGCCAAGGCTTTAATTGTAAATCATCTTCTTTATTAACATTATGCTTTTGTGAAAACTCGTCAACATCTTTATGCTTGTCGTTATCTCTATCAATTGAAGTCGTTTTCGGCTCTATCCTCCCATCAGCTTGTTGCCCACTCAAATTGGGGTGAACATACGCCACAACCCTATCACACACTTCACTTTTATCTCGACAATAATTAACAGAACCGAAAAATCTCTCCAAAAAATCTTTAATATAAGTAGGGTATGGCTTATTCAGATTACCATCGGGACGATATTCAATACGAAATTTGTCAGGAAAATTCCTATAAAAATAAGGCAACTCTCCTTCTTCGTTATTTGCTCTTTCTATAGCATCACATTCAAAACTACGGGAATTGTGTGTGGATACAAAGACAACTCCTTTACAGCCCGCCATAGCTTGTTTTAAATTATTCCAATAATTTATACCACCAGTACCTCTGCCACGAGGAAGATCGCGATACGCAACAAAACAGGTTAATCCCTGTGATTCCAATTCATCTAAAATATCCTGTACTTCCTGAGAATCTTGACTTGAATATGCAATAAATACATCCCATCTACGCAGACTTGAAAAATTTTGTGAATTTTGAATTGCATTAACATATTTTTTTACTTGCCCACTGCTAAATTTACTATTTTGTTCTGCGCGGTCAACCAAGTTAAGCAATGCGCTTGACAAGCGCGGTTCAAGCGGATTGATAAGATAATCAAGCATTGCGCAGAGTTGTTCCGGTTCAACTTCTATAACATCAATATTTGTAATATACTCACTTATTTTTTTTGGCGCCGTTGAATTTTCGGAAACAAAAATATAAAATTTAGCCAAAACATCGTCTGGACTTAAACTCAACAATTGGCGGGCATAAAATAATACGTCTTCCTCGCTATTGTAAGATTCATTCACTACACGCAAAAGTTCAGAACGAACGGATGAAATTTGTCGTTCAAGATGCTTATTATATTCAGCATATGTTTCTTTTGCGCTTTTCTCAACATTGATAAGCAAACGTGACAGCACATCTTTAATCTCTTTATTTTCACCTTTTAAACTATCAAATTGCTGTAAGATTAGCGTAGTGAATGAATCTTTATTTTCTTGCAAGTATTTGAAATTTTTTTGAACAACATCTTTTATATCGGCCCTTGCGTCTTCCACATAATGAACCGACTCTATTAATTTATTCTGAACTATGGCTGCAATTTGCTCTTTTTCCTCTTCAGAAGTAGCCCCTATTTTCTCACAAAGTACTTCTGTTCTTTCATAGAGAAAATCTTTAACTGCTTCTTCATTTAAGCCAATAATAGTAACATTTCCGTTGTAAATATCGCCGGAATTTTTATTAACTTGTTTTTTGATTTGTTTGTCCTGCATATTTCACAACCTCATTTGTTAATTATTATTGTTTCACCGGTGTAAACATCGCCTTTGTTTTTGTTTATTTGCTTACCTATTGTAACCTTACAATTTTTCAAATATGTGCTGCCGTATTTCCTTATAACGTCATAATCATTATTATCTATCGCAGATTCCTTTACTTTATCGTCATATATCTCCCAAGCAAAAAACATAATACCGAAGAAACAATCTAAAACACCTACTAAGCTTGACCAAAATCCGGGTATTATCTCCAATGACCCTAATACACCAAGCGAAAACGCACCAAAAGCAATAACCGACAAAACACAAATCAACGCAATATAGCGTCCTTTTTTGCTATTTCTCATTTCCACTTTTGCAGATGTTTTAGCTGATTCTTTGATTGGTGAACCCAATTTAATGGCTTGCACTATATCATCTAATTTATTTTTAAGTTCATCTTTATTACTATTACCTACAAAATCGACAAATGTAGGATCAAAAATAAATTTATCGGATTCTGATAAAGGGCCGTCCTCATAAAAGAATAATATGTTTTTTATATTTTCTGTCCCGGAAATAAAAACTTCTTTTTTATCTTCATCTTTAATGAGATACTTAATTTCCTTTTCACATTTTTTGATTTCGTCTAATAGCTGTTGCTTTGTTTTAATCTGCATAATTTAATCTCCTTAATTGCCAAAAATGCCATAAAAAACTATAATAGCCATACATTTGTCCTACAGAATTTTTTATTCAAAAAATTTTTTATAAAAAGAATTTAATGTAGCATTCCAAACAACTTCACAATGATCAGGATTCCAATTCTCATTCCAATTTTGCGGTTGTTCATTAGCCTCACAATAAATTTTCAAATATTTAGCACAGTCGGCAAAAGCGTTTACTCCTATTTCTTGCACATTTTTCGAAATAAAAACTCTTATAAGTCGCTTACCCCCAAAAAAAGCATTGTTCCCAATAGCTTTTACGTTTGGACCGAGTATTATCTCCAAAAGTTCGAATCTGCCATGATATTTATCTGCTTCAATCCTTTCATCGTTTACTAATAGAATTTTCTCCTCTTTAATTAATTCCTCCACAGGAAGTTTATACTGACTTCTTTCGGATTTTGGGAATTCAGATGATAATCGTCGATCAGACAATAATTGCCGAATTTCATCTTCAACGTGCGGTATCGGCGTTTGATTTTTCTTAAATAAACCGTAAATTACTTTCTGTATATCGTCAGAATTTTCTTTCTTGCTTCCATCTTTTGAAGATGTTTCATTATTTTCGCTTGTTGAATTTGAACTATCTATAATTGACTCTTGTGTTAAAAATTCTCGAACATCTTTATTGTTAGCGGTATATTTTTCTATTACTTGTGCATCCTCACAAGCTATAGCCGATTCTTTAACCTTGTCATCATACAATTCATATGCAAAAAACAAAATACCGAACGCACAGTCAAGTGTCCCAATTATATTCCCCCATGCGCTATCTATTTTACCTATGGCACTAAAAATTCCCAAAGTTGATGCAAGTATTGCAAAAATACCTAATAGTACAATTACAGCAATATAAGTACCTTTTTTGCTTTTCCGCATCTCACTTATAGCCGATTTTATTAAATAATCTTTAATATTGTTACCAAGTTCAGTCAAATCATGACAAATCAAATCTAATCGCGCAACCAATTTATCCGCTTTACTCTGACCTACAAAATCTTCAAAATCAGATTCAAATTTTAAACTACTGAAATCCGGAAATTTTATATTTTTTGGACACCACGCCAAAGTGTTTTTTATTTTTTCAACGCCAGCGTCGAAAATCTTTTTTTTATTATCGTCCTTAATAAGAAAGCAAATATTCTTTTCACATTTTTCTATAGCTGATAATAACTTTTTTTTGCTATCTAAAACTTGCATATTTTTTAATTACCAAACAAATCGTCAATTATGTCTTTGGGTGCGGAAGAATCGGAACTACCATTTTCACCGTCACCTTCGCCACCATTATCGGTACTGTCGGTGGGAGCTACAATTTCGTCCGTGGAATCTGATACGGGATTATCGGAAGAAACGGGATTCACATCCGCGCCGCCGTCGGCAGTTTCCTTTCCGTCGCCGCTATCTCCGTTGAGATACTTGATTGCAGCTTCGGTGAGGGAACGTCCGCGACCGCTGACCGAAACAAACTTTATCTTTACCAAATATCTTTCGTACTCCGAAAGGTATTTTTTCGTTTCAAGTCCAACGCGGGCAGAAAGCACGTCTGCGCTTATTACTCCGCTCGCCTCCTCTGCAATAACGCGCAAAATCTCTAAGTCTTTTTTAGTCAATCCTATCGGGTCTATTCCCTTTTCGGCAAAGTATTTAAGAGCTATTTCAAGCGTTATATGCGTTGAAATCCTTACACCCTCATCGTTATAGAGTGCAGTATTCAATCCCTCAACTATTGAGTTGACGTAACGTATCGCCGCACGGCTGCGAGGTATGCACGCGTCTATCGCTTCTTCGTCGGCGGTCAAACCTTTTGCCGCTATTTTGTTTTTGTAAATACGTTTAAGCTCCTCCGGCTTATAATCTTCCATTTGGAAAGTCAACCGCAAGCAACGGTTCTTGATAGTGCCAAGCACTTGGTCGTCGTCAGTTGTCGCCGCTATAAACGTAAATTCGTCGATTGGTATCCGCGTATTGTGCCCGTTTACATCCAAAGGCGAAACGTACACCCTGTTATTCAGCAAAGTAAGCAGGCTTGATTGCAATTCGTCTGTAAGCATATGTACTTCGTCAAGCGCGATTACCACGGGTTCATTATCACGGGCAACACGCACGAAGAAACTCTGCAACGCTTTTAATGACTGTTGGCTGTTGCGGAATTGAGAGCAATCCAAAAGCTCGAATTTAACGCCGAGTTCTTTTGCGATAAGCTCCATTAAAGTCGATTTGCCAAGTCCAGGATTGCCGAATAGCAGAATGTTGTCAAGGTGCTTGCGCCCCTCCGCCTTAGCTATGGCTATTTCCTTTAACAATGCCTTAACTATATGTTCCTGTCCTATGAAATCACGCAAGGATTGAGGCTCAAACGTAGGCTTTTCCGTGCCGCCGCCTTTACTACCGTCTGCAGGAGATTGTGTGATAGAGGGCGTATCGTTTTGAATAGGCTTCGTTCCGTCCAAAGGTTGCGTTTTATCGGGTTTTACAGGCGAAACAGGGGAAGGTACGGGCGCAACGGCACCGTCGCCCTCTCCCTTTGATTTTTCAGGCGGTTTAACGGGCGATTTGGGTTGATTTGACTCCGCAGGCTTTGAGACCGCGCCATCTCCGCTCATAATATCGGAAAAAGACGGTGCGTCGGCGGTAGACGGAGCAAGTCCGAAAAATGCAAGCACTCTGCGGTCTTTTATTCCGTTTATCTTGATAAGAGCAATAACATTATCGAAACTTTCATATTGCAGTTTGCACTTTGCCTTATCCAAAATCGAAGCCGTTTGATATATTTGCTTGATATGTTCGGATATTGCCTCAATACTTGAAATGATAATCTGCGTATTTGCGCTATTACCGATTTTCACAAAATTACGCGCCGTAACATAATAAGTCCGTATTTCTTCTAACGTCATACTCTTACCTCTTTGATTTATAGTTCTATTGAATATTGCTTACACCATTTTTCAAGCAATTTGTCTATTTTATCCATAGGCGTTGCATTGGTTATGCCCTGCGCCTCAACTCTTGTTGAGCCGTCTTGCACAGCAACTACAACAGATTTATTGATACCAACACATTCGCCTTTGCTGTTAAACATAGGACCTCCCGAATCGCCGTGATTGGAAGGCACGGTTGTTACAAGGTTGCCGCTCCCGTCGTGAGGAAATTTTACGTCGCCCGAAAGAGGCGCAAGTCCCATTGAAAGACCGTTGCCGATTAAGATAACCTTTGCTCCGGGGCGCAACTGCGAATAGTCCGCAATCCTTTTTACGGGAATTACTTTTGGCACTTGCTCAATATCGAATTTACATAACGCCACATCGCTCTTTTTGTCCGAAGCTATTACTTCTACGGGAATACCGCTTGTGCCGTCTATGGTTTTCATAGAGATTGATTTGTAATATTCGCATCTGTCCTCATTGAAAACAACATGGTCGTTACTGAGCAAATAGCCCTTATCTGAAATAATAAAACCCGTCCCGCTCGCTATCACACCGCGCGACTTTGCCGTTATTTCCACTACGCACGGACTGCATTTTTCAAATAATTCCACCGCCCAATCAATCGGACTTTCAGAGATTATCTTATCTATCTGCGAGAGCTTACTGCCCGCAGGCTTTGCCACCCCGCTCTCGGAAATGCCGAACCACGTCTTTATGTCGGGTGTAATTCCGGACTCGTAGATCCGTGCGGAAAGATTTTTAAAATCGCAAATATGAGCGTACAATTTTGCACGCTCATATACGCCTTTCGTATTTTTATATAATTCAAGCATTACGGACATACAGGTAATGATATACTCACGCGCCGCGTGCCCTTCGCCTTGAATTATCAAGAGCTTTGCGTTTTTATATGCAGTATCAAATTGTGAGTATAATTCGGCATTCTGCATTTAAGTCTACCTAATAGCCGTTTATTGTTTTAAATTACTCTGCTTTGTCGGTATCTAACCGGTCGAGCCAACGCAGAACATAACCCGTTAAAGGTTTACCCGCTTCTTTCATCTCACGCGCTTTGGGTTCATAAAGTTTAAGATACTCGCCTAACCCCATATTGGCGGCATATGCGTCATATTGGAAAAGCATTTCATCGGTAATGGCATTTATGTATCTTCCAATTACCTCCTCGCAATCCTCTCTTTTAACGCAGTCGTCAAGGCGGACGTCGTTATCTCGGTTATATTCTATTTCCCTGCGCAGAGGGCGGTTAATAATTTGCTTACATACCGCTTTAATATCCGCACCCGCAAAACCATCAAGCTTTTCCGCAAGCCAATCTACGGTTACCTCATCCGCACAGGGAACGTCTACCCTGCCTTTTACAGCAGGGTCTTTCCCCAATGCAAGTTCAATAAGTTTTTTCCGCGCCTCGTAATCGGGCAAAGGAACGTATATCTGCGTTTCAAATCTGCCGCCTCTCTTTACCGCGCTGTCAAGAATCCACGGTCTGTTGGTTGCGGCTATTATTATACGGATTTGTCCCGGCTTCGTTGCCGATGTGAAGCCGTCCATATTGGTTAAAAGTGTTGTGAGTTGCTCTTTGGTATGGCGGCTTTCGTCGTCTTCGCGGCTTGCAGCTATCGCGTCTATCTCATCGAAAAAGATAATGCACTTATCGTACTTCTTCGCTTGCTCGAAAATCTCGGCAATGATTTTTGCACCGTCGCCAACCAAATTTGCCATAACGTCTTTTATCTGAACGACGGCTATTTTACAACCGAGCGAACCGGCAAGGCATTTTACGATGTGGGTCTTGCCGCATCCGGGCGGACCATACATCAGAATTTGTAAACCTACGTCCTTGCGGTACTTATGATAGATGGGCGAATACTTCGGTGAAATAGGAGCGAATATATTTACGAGAAATTCATTACGCAAATCCTGTAACCCCGCGACATCGCGCATTGTGAGCTTGGGAATATCCGCACCGAACCAATCGGTGGATTTAATCTTATCCTCCGATTCCGTACCCTCGGTTTTCTTTTTGGGGATACTTCCTATGTTTACTTCGGCAAGCCATTCCTTTACAGGAGCAGAGCTTGACAGATAATATTCCTTGAATTGTTTGGGCACGTCCTCACGCGCACATTGCGACCTTGCAATTTCGTCTATCTTGCGCGCCATGCGGATTGCGTCGGCGTTATTTCCATCTTTTCTGTATTGATTGTATAAAGAAATAAACTCCTTATACGAATCCATTATGGTATTAGCCATAAACCTTTCCTCTTGTTACTTGTTACTTCTTCTTTTTCTCCGAATCAATCATCGCAGTAATGGCGTCAATATCGGTTGACGGCGTTTCCGCGCCTACGCCCGATTCTACGGGAGATACGGTTGTTGAAGCTAATTTCGCAGCGAGGCGCGCTTCACGCGCTTGCTTCTTCGCGTCGATTTTTGCGGTTATCTTCGGGTCTTCCCTTGTCTTTTTGCCGAACAAATCGGTATATACGGGGTCTTTGCTTGCAGACAACTCACTGCGCAAATCTCTTAAAGACGTCCTCGCCTTGTCAAGCGAAGTCTTGAATCCCGCCATTTGCTTGCCGATTTTGGGAAGGTCTAATCCCTTTTTAAGAAGGCTCTTGCAGCAGCTCATTACGCCGGGCAACGCCTTTAACTTGCTGAACGCCCGCGCACTTACCGCGCCCTCGCGGATTCTCACTTCAAAAAAAGACAGATTTCTTGAAAATTCTTCCAATTCAACCTGATCCGCGATAAGTTGGTCGGAATACTCGTCTTCCCCAAGTTCTGCCGCTTGGTCTATCCACTCGTCATAACGTTTTGCAAGTTCGTCGATTGAACCCCTCGCATCCTGTATAGTGGCAAGTCCCTCGGCTATTTCCTGCTCCTGCTTTAATTCTTTGTCGATTTTAGACATATGTATTTCCTCCAAATTTTTAACTGTTTATATTTTTGCGCTTAGCCGTTTCGGCAGAAACGGCTTCTGCAGCTTCTGTTGCGTTACCCGATTTGAATTCGCCCATAATGGAATCAATCTCTTTATCGGGTGTTTCATTGCGCTCTCTGAAATTATCTTTGGCTCTCTGCATATGCTCACGCTTTTCTTTGCGCTTTTTCATACTCAAAAGATACTTCTGCCAAGTATTATTAAATTCTTCCAGCAGCGACAACAAGAGTTCGTTTACTTCCTCGCGCTTATCGGGGTCTTTGACCATAATCGGCAATTTCTTCTCAGGTATTTTCCTGACAATATAGCGGTATCTCTCGTGCATGAAGAACGAATTAAGCAAAGTTTCAAGCTCATCAAACATATCCACGTTATCTTGGAAACAGCCTTGGTCGTCTTTTAATATTTCAAGGTTGTCGCGCAACTTTTTTATCTCACGGGCGAGTTCTTTTTGTTCCGCCTCGCTTGAAGATAATCTGCCGCGTTCAAGCAAAACGCCGATTTGAGCACTGATTTCTTCGGTCATTTTCTTGATTTCTTCCAGCTTTTCAAGATAATTTTCACGGCACGATTTAACAACGTTTATTTCATAAATCGCCTGTTTTTTAGCCCTTGACATCTTTTCTGCCATACGGTACTCCTTGTAAATCTTAATCAACGGCAATCTCACCACAAATTTTTTCCATTGATGGCACTGATAGTCGTCACTTTTCTTATTTTATTCTATCATATAAAGCCGTTTTTGGCAATAGCGTTTTGTAAATTTTTGTCGAAATTTTTGCAGATTGTCTTAACTGCAATTTATAGGTGGAATTTCTTATAAATATATTACCACCTATCAGTGCCATAGTCGTCCTTTTTTTTAAGACAAAAATTGCAGTCAAAAGTTTAAAAATTTGCCCACTGCATTCATCATCTGCTTTTTGTGGTCGAACATTGAGTGCGCATATCGGTTGAGCGTTACCGTGGGGTTTTTATGCCCTAAAATCTCCGACAAAGTCCTCACGTCCATTCCGCACTCCAAAGCTCTTGTAGCAAAGGTGTGTCTTAACGAATGAAATCCGCGATGGGGTATATTCAGTTTTTCTAATAAATTAGAAAAATTCCTTTGATAATTTCTGACGGGCACTTCCCTTCCTTTAACCGCAACAACATACCGGCATACGCTTTTCTTTTTTGCCTCTTTCAGCAAACCGCATAGTTGCTTGGGCAGGGGTATTATTCTTTCGGACGAAGCAGTTTTGGGTGTATCGGTAATTCTGCCGAAAGTGCCGTCCGCCCTTTTACCGTCATGGCAGGATTTACGAACCGTCAGCACCCCCGCCGAAAGGTCTATATTGCTCCATTCGAGGGCGAGAAGCTCCCCTATTCTCAATCCCGTATAAAGACAAATAATCACACCTAAAAGCCTATCCTTCTTTCTACCCGATAATATTTCATTTTCGATTTTTCTCTGTTCGGAAACGGTAAAACACTCAATCTGTTTTTCCGACGTTTTGGGTCTTGTGATTTTATCCGAAATGTTTGAAGCAATATAGCCGAGATTATAAGCCGTGCGAATTGAGTTTTGTATTACGTTGATTATTGAATTTACAGAATTGGAAGCTAACCCTTGACCCGTATTCAAATTGCCGCATTTTAAAAGTTCCGATATGTACTTTTGCAAAATCAGCGGTGTTAAATCGTTCAAATAGTATTCGCCGAGCTTGGGTGTAAGATGACGTTTTATTATTTGTTCGTAGCGTTCAACAGTCCTTGCCTTTGACGAGATTTTTACATAGTTTTCAAACCATAAGTATAGCCATTGCTTGTATTTCATATTATCCTCCGTTAACATTGATGATAAAATTAAACCCGGCCGCCGCAGCGGCGCGTTTGGGCGGCGA
Organism: uncultured Clostridia bacterium; assembly: GCA_947589145.1. Lineage (GTDB taxonomy): Bacteria > Bacillota > Clostridia > Christensenellales > Pumilibacteraceae > Protoclostridium. The sequence continues at coordinate 10,314 of CANQCB010000033.1, forward strand.
AGTTGTCAAGCCAATTCTTTACGCAAACGCGAAAAGCATGAAAATTTCTTCATTTATTTCTTCCTTAAATCCCGAAACGGGGATATAATTTGCATTAGCAAACCAAGGAGATTTTACAAATGAAAGAAGAATACAAAATCAACGAATTTTTGACTTATTGCCGTCTGACGAAAAATCTTGGCGGCAAGACGATAGCCGCATACCGCTCCGACCTGCGTTCATACTTCGGCTTTATCGCCGAAAACCCGAAAGCAGACTTTATGGGCTACGTTTGCAGGCTTACGGCGACAAACCATAAATGCTCTACCGTCAAGCGGCATATCGCAAGCCTTAAACAGTACTTTAAATACGCCTGCCGCGACAACCGCGCCGCCGACCCGACGCTTAATTTCGAATTCAGGCTTAAAGCCGAAAAAACGCTGCCGCGAACCATTTCGGTACACGGAGTAAAAAGTTTGCTTACGGCAATCGAAAGGCAAAAAGACGGGGCGGTTTCGCTTTTCGGCAAGTTTCAGACGACGAGAGACCTTGCGCTTATAGACCTTTTGTGCGCTACGGGCATACGGATTGGCGAAGCCGCCGCGATACGCATGCAGGATATTGACTTACGCTCCCGCATAATTTTAATCCACGGCAAGGGAAAGAAAGAGCGGCTTATATACCTCTCCTGCGAAAAGACGGCAAACAACCTTAAAAGCTGGATAGCCCTGCGCAAAACTTATAATATATCCCACGATTTTTTGTTTGTCAACCGCAATTTCACCCCCATTTCCATACACGCAATAGAGGATGTTTTCGGCAAATACCGCGACATTGCAAAAATCAACCCCACCGCCACACCGCACTATCTGAGGCACACTTTTGCGACCAATCTGCTTGCGAACGGCGCCGATTTGCGCGCCGTGCAGGAGATACTCGGGCACTCGAACATCTCGACCACGGAAAGATACACGGAAGTTACCGCGACCCGCAAGATTAAAGTGTTGAAAAAGTACAATTACAGGAATACGCTTTAAAACGGCCTCCACCGAAAGTAAAAATACGTAAAAATTTGCGGCGGCGGAAATTATTCCGCCGCCGCAAATACCCATGACGACAAAAAAGCTTCTTGGCGCGGTCAGCGCGCCGAATCGTAGCTTGATTTTATAAAAGATAAAAGCTCCTCTTCGGGCACGGAGCCGTCTAAAATTATAGTCAGCCAGCTCTTTTTGTTCATATGATAGCCCGCGAGGAAACGCTTGCCGTCGAGAAGAGAAGAATCTTCCGTAAGGTTATGCCGCACGTCGACTATTTCCGTAACGCCGTCCCCCTCCAGCCCCAGCCTGCGCCGCGCAATTCGCATAAAGACGGCGTACCACTTGCGGGTATCCTTACGGCGCAGCACCGCCGCGTCGGGCAGTTTGTCCCATAAAAACTCCAAGCCGTCGCCGAAAGTATCCGAAGCAAAACCTATAATCGCTTTCGCGCCCGCGCTTGAAAACACTTCCCTGTAAAAACAGTCCGAATATATCCTGCCGAGCGCCTCTTCCCTCGCTTTACGCACTTTGCCGACAAACTCCCCGCACGCGTCCTCCACAAGGTGGAGGGAATATATATCCCCCGTGGAGAGTTCCGTAAGGCTGTCGCGCAGCCCGCCCGCGGCGGAAACTTTTACGCACAGCTCGAACTGCCCGTCCAGAACGGCGGTATGATAGACGTATTCATCCCCCGACTTTTCAAAGCCGAATTTAAGGAGTTTACCGAAATCCGGGCGTAAAAAGCGGACATCCTGCATATAATGCCTCCTTAATTTTTGCCTTTGCGGGCGCGCCCGCCGTCCTGCGGAAAGGGCTTTGCCGCTATCCGCCATCCCAAAAACTTTTCCGGACCTTCCAAGACATTATAAAGAAATAACGGCGGTATGTCAAACGATATGCGCGCGGGCGCGTTTTGTATTAATCCCGTCCGCTTTATCCTCTCCTCCCGCCGCGCGATTCAGCCTATAAAAAGACGCGCAAACCGGTTAATTAACCGCGGGGGGCGGCGTTAAGTTTGACCGTCGGGATAAAAAGTGGTAAAATTGCTTTAAAGGCGGAGATATGGAAGATAAGCATAACAAAAAATTGGGAGAAAAAGGCGAAAGACGCGCCGTAAGGTACCTTAAAAGAAAGGGGTACAAGATACTTGAAAGAAATTACCGTTCGCCTTTCGGCGAGGTGGACGTTATCGCAAAGCGCGGCGAATATATAGCTTTTTGCGAAGTAAAGACGCGGCTTTCCGACGACTTCGGCAGCCCGCGCGAAGCGGTGGACGAGGCGAGGCGGCGGCGGTACAGGCTGGCGGCGGAGCTTTACGCGCGAAAAGACTACTACGACTGCGTGGTGCGCTTCGACGTAATCGAGGTGTGCAAAGACGGGCTTAACCATATTGAAAACGCGTTTTAGGCCGAAACGGCAAACGCAAGAGGCGCGCCGCGCGGGGTTGTTCCCGCGCGGCGCGCATATTTATACGCGTAAAGCGCAAAACAATGATATGTGTACTGCCATCAGTCTGAAATGCGGAGGTCACTTCTTCGGCAGAAACCTCGATATGGAGTTTTCCTACGGCGAAAGCGTTGCCGTAATCCCGCGCAAATATAAGCTGAAATTTTTGAAAACCGATAATATATATGAACATTTTGCCTTTATAGGCGCGGCGCATGTAGCGGACGGCTTTCCGCTTTTCTACGACGGGGTCAACGAAAAGGGGTTGGGCGTTGCGGCGCTTAATTTCCCCGTATACTGCCGCTATTTCCCCGTCAAAGAGGGCAAGCGCAACCTCGCGCCCTTCGAGGCGATACCGCGCGTGCTTGCGTCCTGCGCAAGCGTCAAAGAGGCGCGCGCCCTGCTTGAAGGCGTAAACATAGCCGACCTGCATTACGGCGCGGAACTTAAAAACACCCCGCTGCACTTTATTATAGCCGACAGAACCCAATGTATTGTTGCGGAGAGCGTTGAGGACGGGCTGAAAATTTACGACGACCCCGCGGGCGTGCTTACCAATTCGCCGCCCTTCCCCTATATGCTTTACAGCCTAAACGAGTATGCGGGGCTTAGCC
>CANQCB010000034.1 GCA_947589145.1 uncultured Clostridia bacterium
GCGAGCGCCGAGGATGTGGAGAACAACCTTACGAAGGTATTGGAGAACGCGCTCAACAAGTTCGCTCCCATTCAGAGCGGTATCATGTGCACCATTCACGCTTACACGGGCGACCAGATGATCCTCGACGGACCGCAGAGAAAGGGCGACCTTCGTCGCAGCCGCGCAGGCGCTTGCAACATCGTTCCCAACTCCACGGGCGCAGCAAAGGCGATCGGACTCGTTATCCCCGAGCTCAACGGCAAACTCATCGGCGCCGCTCAGCGCGTACCCACCCCGACGGGTTCGACCACCATTCTTACCGCAGTCGTTAAGGGCAAGGATATCACCAAAGAGGGTATCAACGCCGCAATGAAGGCAGCCGCAAACGAGTCTTACGGTTACAACGAGGACGAGATCGTTTCTTCGGATATCGTCGGAATGACCTACGGTTCGTTGTTCGACGCAACTCAGACGTCCGTTCTCAAAATCACCGACGACCTCTATGAGGTACAGGTAGTTTCTTGGTACGATAACGAGAACTCCTACACCAGCCAGATGGTAAGAACGATCAAATACTTCGGCGAGCTTATCAGCAAATAATATTTTCGGAATAGAAACAAAAAAGGGTTTTCGTAAAAGAAGACCCTTTTTGTTTCTGTCGGCCAAAGGTTCGCCGTTCTCGGTTGCCGTTGACGGACGCGCCATCACAAAAAGAATTCGCACGAATTTTGTTTGAGTGCTTGCGATAACCGTACGAATATGTTATATTTTCTGTATGGGCATAGATACGGACAGTCCGAAAGACGGGAATATGAACGACGACGATCTTTTCGATCCCATAATAGCGAGGATAAAGGATCTCGAATCGCAGGTTGCGAAGCTCAAAGCCGAATGCGCGGATGCGGAGGAAACCGCGAATTATTACAAAAAGACCGCGGAGAATTGCAAGAATAAAATTCAGGCGAGGGAAGTTCTCGAAGCCGTTTTGCCGTACATATCCGACTTATTGAACGACCTCGGCGCGGAACGGGACATTGCGGATTTTCGCGTTATTTCCGACTTGCGTTTCGAAGAGCTCGTCCGCGACCTCGGAAACATAGGCATAACCGTCAAAGCGCACCGCGAGGGCGAGGAGGTAGATCCCTCATATATTTGCAATCTCCGTTCCGTTCCCACCGACGACGCGAGCAAAAACGGAAAGGTGGCAAAATGCACGCTTATGGGCTGTGAATTCGGCGACGGTACGGATCCCATTCTCGAAGGGCTTGACGTTTACTCGTCGGGCGGCGATGAAAATCAGGAGGATAAATGATACTCGGTATTGATTTCGGCACATGTTTTTCCACGGTAGCCACAATGTTCGGAAGAACGCCGGTTACGGATTTTATGTACGATCCCAACAAAACGGGAACGCCCAGCCTTTTCATGTACTCTCAACAGAGCGGCGAACATTACGGCTACGAATGTTTGAGCGGCGAAGCGATGAAAAACAAAGCGGACGTAGTCAGATACATAAAGAAGATCGTCCGCGAAAACCCCGAAAATCTCGACAGGGCGGTCAGATCGGGCGGCAAGTCGTTCACGGTCAGAGACGTGGTAAAAAAATACCTCGCTTATCTTTTGCGTCAGGCGAAGTCGGACGCCGTCAAGTGCGGAGAGTTTGAAAATCCCGAGATCGAGGGAGTGACGGTCAGCGCGCCCGTGGGCATATCCGGCGGACACATGACCGCGACGGACTATAATAAATTTTTGATAGACTCGCTCATGGAAATAACCGGGTTGAGCCGCGATAAAATAAACGTCGTGCAAGAGCCGGTTGCCGCGGCGATATCGTATTTTTACAGCGAAAACTTGAAGAAAAAATACGACAAACCTCAGACGATACTCGTTTTCGACCTCGGCGGCGGAACTCTGGACGTAACGGTGGTGACCCACGATCCGAATAAAATGAGTTATGAAATAAAGTCGAAAGAGGGAGACCTCACCCTCGGCGGCAACGATTGGGACGCGGTACTCGGCGCGGTGATATTGCAACGCTTCGACAACGCGCGGTTCGCCGACGCAATAGAGAAAAGCGATTTCGAAGCCAAAGTGACCAAAATGAAGATCGACCTCTCGTTATCGGACGAGTCGGCGATTTCCTTCAAGCTCGGCGGCGCGACCAAAATGGCGGCTTTTACGCGTAAAGATTTCGACGCCGTCACGAGAGGCCTGCTCGACCGCGCGATCGGGGTTACGAAAAAAGCGATAAAAAGTTTCGGAAGCATTTCGGGGATAGACAAAATCGTTCTCGTCGGAGGCAGCAGCAATATGCCGCAGATACGCGAGCGTATGGTGCGCGAATTTCCCGCGTTGGGCGAGCAAGGCGTAGTCATACACGACCCCTCTCGGGCGATCGCGAAGGGCGCGGCGATTTTCAACAAGATGAAGCCCGACGAAGCGAAAGGCGCGGTCGTGAACGACATCGTTACTCATACCTACGGTTTGAACGCTTGGAAGGACGGCGAGAACGAAATGATATACAATCTCCTGTTCAAAGGGACGAGTTTCGGCGGGCAAAGGGAAATTTGCGTAAACTCGGATATGTACTTCTGGCCGCTCGACGACGACCAAACCTCGATAACCTTCCTCGTCTACGAGTCGGACAAAATGCAAAACGAGTGCATAGACGGCAAATGGATGCCCTTCGGCGACGCAAACGCCAACGGTATGGAAATAACCGTCCCCATTCCCGACGAATTTATCGGTTGCGCTCGCGGCTATACCGTGTGGTTTTCCCTCAAATTGGATATCGACGGGGTGTTGGAAATAATAGTGGTGGACGGTTTCGGCAATCGGGTCGGGTATACCAAGAAACAGCTGTGATCGCGCGCCGTGCGTTCCGATCGCGACATAAGGCGTAATACGACCGGGCGATAACGCCGCACGAAAAACCGCTCGGCGAAACCGAAGGTAAACCGTTGAAAAACGTTTGACAAAGTAAAAACTCGGTGATATAATCGAATAAAATAAACCGTTGAAGCGGAAGTAAAAACGCAGAGTGCGCTGACAGAGAGTCGGGGAGCTGAGAGCCGATAGCAAGCAGGGCGTTACAATGGGCCGCCGAGGGCACGGTCAAAGGCGAAAGCCGAGTATTCCGTGACGAGAGGATATGCGTCAGTTATCGGGAATATGTCAGTATTCCGTAAGCGTGGGTTTTCCCAAATCAAGGTGGCACCGCGGAAGTAATTTCGTCCTTGAAACGAATGCAAGTCAGGCTCGTTTCGAGGATTTTTGTATTTTAAGGCGAAAATACCGATTGAGCGAGAGACGCGAGCGCAACGGTCGGTAGTTCCGAGCGAATAAGATCGGATTTCGCTGTGACAGTGCGACGTCGGCGAAGAAGGAGAGGATATGTATCCGAGCTTAGAACAAGTTAAAAAATATGCCGAGAGCGGCGAATACAAAATAATGCCGATAAGCATGGAAATGCTGTCGGACATACGCACGCCGATCGAGACCATGCGCATTTTCATGAACAAGAGCAAGCATTGTTATATGTTGGAAAGCGCGGGCGACGACGAGAAATGGGGGCGATATACGTTTTTGGGGTTTAACCCGAAAATGAACATAACCTGCTTGAACGGCAGGTTGAAGGTCAACGGCAGGGCGGTAAAGGGCGACCCGAAGTCGTATATTCACGCCGTTCTGGACGAGTACAAAAGCCCGAGGATAGAGGGATTTCCGACGTTTACGGGCGGACTCGTGGGGTACTTCTCCTATGATTTCATAAAATATTCCGAGCCGTCTCTGGACCTCGACGCGAAGGACGAGGAGGGGTTCAAAGACCTCGACTTAATGCTTTTCGACAAAGTCGTGGCGTTCGACAATTTCAGACATAAGATAATTTTAATAGTCAATATTCGTCTCGACGACGCGGAGAACGAGTATGATCGCGCGGAGACGGAATTGAAAGAATTAAGCGAACTCATACGCAGCGGCAAGCCGAAAAAGGACGTTTCGGGCAGAATGCTTTCGCCTTTCCGTCAGCTGTTCTCGGAAGAGGAATATTGCGACATGATAGAGAGCGCGAAAAAGCACATCTTCGAGGGAGATATATTCCAGATCGTGCCTTCGAACAGGTTCGACGCCGACTACGAGGGGCATTTGTTCAACACCTATCGACTCCTCCGCACAATAAATCCGTCGCCGTACATGTTCTATTTTTCCGGTTCGGACATGGAAGTGGCGGGCGCGTCGCCCGAGACGTTGGTGAAGTTGGAGAACGGCATTTTGCACACGTTCCCTTTGGCGGGTTCCCGTCCGAGAGGAAAGACCGAAGAAGAGGATAAGCGGCTGGAAGAAGAATTGCTTGCCGACCCGAAAGAGCTTGCCGAGCACAACATGCTCGTGGATCTCGGGCGGAACGACCTCGGCAAAATCAGCAAATTCGGAAGCGTAAAGGTGGAAAATTATCACCGCGTGCTCCGCTTTTCGCACATAATGCACATAGGTTCGACGATACGCGGCGAACTCGCCGAGGGCAAAGGTCCTCTCGACGCGGTGGAAGCGGTACTCCCGGCAGGCACGCTTTCCGGCGCTCCGAAAATAATGGCGTGTCGGCTCATAAACGAACTCGAAGGGAATAAGCGCGGAATTTACGGCGGCGCGCTCGGTTACGTCGATTTCACGGGCAACCTCGACATGTGCATAGCGATAAGGTTGGCGTATAAAAAGAACGGCAAAGTGTTCGTGCGGAGCGGCGCGGGCATAGTCGCCGACTCCGTGCCGCAAAAGGAATATCGCGAATGCGTGAATAAGGCGGCGGCGGTAATAAAGGCGCTCGAAGAATCGGAGGGCGAATTATGATACTCCTCATCGACAACTACGACAGTTTTTCTTATAACCTCTATCAACTCGTCGGCTCGATAGACCCCGACATAAAGGTAATAAGAAACGACGAAATGACGGCGGAGCAAATATCGGCGGCAAAGCCGTCCGCCATAATCATATCGCCGGGACCGGGCAGACCCGAGGACGCGGGCGTTAGCATAGACGTCGTGAAAAAACTCGGCGGGAAAGTGCCCATTCTCGGCGTATGTCTCGGACATCAGGCAATTTGCAGGGCATACGGCGGCGTGGTGTCCTACGCAAAAACGATCATGCACGGCAAACAATCCACGGTCACGATAGACCCCGACGACCCGTTATACAAAGACTGTCCGCAGTCGCTTCCCGTGGCGAGGTATCACTCTCTTGCCGCGATAGAGACGACGCTCTCGGATTGCCTGAAAGTCACGGGCAGAGCGGACGACGGAGAGATCATGTCGGTAAAGCACAGGGAATTCGACGTATTCGGAGTTCAGTTCCACCCCGAGTCCATAATGACCCCGAACGGAATGACGATTTTGAAAAACTTTTTGAATATACGAGGAGGGAGAAAATGATAGCGGAAGCAATCAAAAAAATCGTAGACAAACAGGATCTCACTTATGACGAGGCGTACGCGGTCATAACCGAGATCATGAGCGGAGAGACGACGCCGACGCAGAACGCGGCATTCCTCGCCGCGCTTTCCACAAAGAGCAATAAGGCGGAGACGATAGACGAGATAACGGGCTGCGCCTCGGCAATGCGCGCCAAAGCAACGAAAGTCGAGCACCCTTTCGAAGTGCTGGAAATCGTCGGCACGGGCGGCGACGGCGCGCAATCTTTCAACATTTCCACGACGGCGGCGATCATACTCGCGGCAGGCGGAGTGAAGGTAGCCAAACACGGCAATCGCGCGGCGTCCTCCAAATGCGGCACGGCGGACTGCCTCGAAGCGTTGGGGGTCAATATAGACCAAACCCCGGAAAAGTGCGTATCGTTGCTTGAAAAAGTCAATATATGCTTTATGTTCGCGCAGAAATATCACACGTCGATGAAATATGTCGGACCGATCAGAAAAGAACTCGGAGTCCGCACCGTATTCAATATTCTCGGACCTCTGACAAACCCGGCGCACCCGACTTATCAGCTCCTCGGCGTTTATGACGAAAGCCTCGTCGAGCCGCTTGCCAAGGTGCTTACCAAGCTCGGCGTAAAGCGCGGCTTGGTCGTATACGGCAAGGACAAGCTGGACGAGATCTCGCTTTCCGCTCCCACGGCGGTGTGCGAGTTCGGCGGCGGAGAGTATAAGACTTTTACGATTTCGCCCGAAGATTTCGGTTTCGCGACCTGTAAAAAGTCCGACCTCGTGGGCGGCGCGCCCGAGGAAAACGCCGAGATAACGCGGAGAATACTGTCTGGCGAGAAGGGTCCGAAACGCGACGTCGTACTTCTCAACGCGGGCGCGGCATTCTATGCGGCAGGCAAGACCCGTTCGATAGCCGACGGCGTGAAACTCGCCGCAAACGTGATCGACGGCGGCGCGGCGACGGAAACCCTGAAAAAATTCATAACGGAATCGAATAAATGAACATTCTGGACGAAATAGCCGCATACGCGCGCGTTCGCGTGGAAAACGCGAAAAAGATCAAGCCCTCGGAAGAGGTAATATCCGAAGCGCTTTCGTTGCCCGCAAAAGCGTCTTTCGAGAGAGCGCTTCGCTCGGACGATATAGCTTTCATTTGCGAGTGTAAAAAAGCCTCTCCGTCCAAAGGCGTGATAGCCGAGCGTTTCCCGTACCTCGAAATAGCCAAAGAGTACGAGCGCGGCGGCGCGGCGGCAATATCCGTTCTCACCGAGCCGAAGTGGTTTTTGGGCAAAAACGAGTATTTGCGCGAAATAGCGCAGTCCGTGAGCCTGCCCGTCTTGCGCAAGGATTTCGTCGTGGACGAGTATATGATATACGAGGCGAAAACGTTGGGCGCGGCGGCGGTATTGCTCATTTGCGCGTTGCTGAGCGAGGAGCGGATCGCGAGGTATATCGAAATATGCGATACGCTCGGGCTGGACGCGTTGGTGGAAGCGCACGACGAAAACGAAATCAAACGCGCGATGAGAGCGGGCGCGCGCATAATCGGCGTGAATAACCGCAATCTCAAAGACTTTTCGGTGGACATAAGCAATAGTCGGCGGCTTCGCAGTCTCGCGCCGAAAACGCTGTTCGTCGCCGAGAGCGGAATAAAAACGCCCGAGGACGTCGAGGCGCTGCGACAAGCCGACATAAACGCCGTTCTGGTGGGCGAAACGCTCATGCGCGCGGCGGATAAGAAAGCGGCGATCTCCGCGCTTCGCGGATGGTAAAAGGATGGAAAAATGAAGGTAAAAATTTGCGGTTTGTCGCGGGCGGAGGACATTTGCGCGGTAAACGAATTGCTGCCCGATTATATAGGCTTCGTTTTTTGGGAGCGTAGCAGGCGGCGCGTCACGAAGGAGCAGGCGGCGCGGCTGAAAAGCGCGCTGAGCCCGCGCATAAAAGCCGTCGGCGTGTTCGTGGACGCGGCGGCGGAAGAGGTTGCCGAACTTGCGCGCGAGAGAATAATCGACGCGGCGCAACTCCACGGCGATGAAAGCGCGGAATATACAGATCGCCTGCGCTCGCTCGCCGATTGCGAAATCATTCGCGCATACAAAATAAGAACGGTCGAGGACGTTACGGCTGCGGAAAATTCCAACGCCGACCTCGTTCTTCTCGACGCGGGTTACGGCGAGGGCAAACCTTTCGAGTGGGAACTCGTTAAAAATATTCGCCGTCCATATCTGCTCGCAGGCGGTTTGACCGCAAAAACATTGCCCGACGCGGTGAAAATTCTTTCGCCCTACGGCGTGGACGTGTCGAGCGCGGTGGAAACGGACGGCAAAAAAGACTATGAAAAAATAAAGGAGTTTATAGCCGCGGTAAGAGCGACTTGATCGCGAAAGCGGACGGAGAGATTATGACAAAAGGAAGATTCGGTAAACACGGCGGTCAATACATTCCCGAAACGTTGATGAACGCCGTCATAGAATTGGAAAAGGCTTACGATAAATATAAGGACGACGCGACGTTCAACGCGGAACTCACGGAGTTGTTCAACAACTACGCGGGTCGTCCCGGCCTGCTTTACTATGCGGAAAAGATGACGAAAGACCTCGGCGGCGCGAAGATATATTTGAAGCGCGAGGATCTCAATCACACGGGTTCGCACAAGATAAACAACGTGCTCGGTCAGGCGCTTCTTGCCAAGAAGATGGGCAAAACGCGGCTGATCGCCGAGACGGGCGCGGGACAGCACGGCGTCGCGACGGCGACCGCGGCGGCGCTTCTCGGCATGGAGTGCGTGGTGTTCATGGGCAAAGAGGACACCGTGCGTCAGGCGCTCAACGTCTATCGCATGAAACTGCTCGGCGCCGAAGTAGTGCCCGTCACGACGGGCACGGCGACGCTGAAAGACGCCGTTTCCGAAGCAATGCGCGAGTGGACGAGCAGAATAGCCGACACGCATTATTGCCTCGGCTCGGTTATGGGACCCCATCCGTTCCCGACCATCGTGCGGGACTTCCAATCGGTAATATCCAAAGAAATAAAGTCGCAAATAACCGAAAGAGAGGGCAGACTTCCCGACGCGGTAATCGCCTGCGTGGGCGGCGGATCAAACGCCATGGGGAGTTTTTACAACTTTATCGGAGACAAAAGCGTGCGCCTGATCGGTTGCGAAGCGGCAGGACGAGGCATAGACACTTTCGAGACGGCGGCGACGATAAACACGGGCAGAGAGGGCATTTTCCACGGAATGAAGTCGTATTTCTGTCAGGACGAATACGGCCAGATCGCACCCGTATACTCCATATCCGCAGGGTTGGATTACCCGGGCATAGGACCCGAGCACGCATATCTCCACGACATAGGCAGGGCGGAGTACGTGCCGATTACCGATGAGGAAGCGGTGGAAGCTTTCGAATATCTCAGCCGCACCGAGGGAATTATTCCCGCGATAGAGTCCGCGCACGCGCTTGCCTACGCGAAGAAAATCGCGCCCGAAATGGGCAAAGATAAGATCATCGTCGTCACCGTTTCCGGTCGCGGCGATAAGGACTGCGCGGCTATTGCGCGTTACAGAGGAGAAAATATCTATGAGTAACATAAAAAGGGCGTTCGAAAACGGAAAAGCGTTTATTCCGTTCGTAACTTGCGGCGACCCCGATTTGCAAACGACGGCGGAAATAGTACGCGCCATGGCGAAGAGCGGCGCGGATATGATCGAACTCGGCATACCTTTTTCCGACCCGACGGCAGAGGGCCCCGTCATTCAGCAGGCGAGCCTTCGCGCGCTCACCGCAGGCGCTACCACGGATAAGATTTTCGAAATGATAGCGGATATCCGAAAGGACGTGAAAATTCCCCTTGCGATAATGACTTATGCGAACGTCGTGTTTTCCTACGGCACGCGTCGTTTCATTTCCAAAGCGGCGAACCTCGGCATAGACGGCTTGATACTCCCCGACGTGCCTTTTGAAGAAAAGGCGGATTTCGAGCCCGTTTGCAAGGACTGCGGCATGGATTTCGTATCCTTTATCGCGCCCACTTCCAAAGACCGTATCTCGGCGATCGCAAAAGAGGCAAAGGGCTTTATTTACGTCGTCTCCTCTCTCGGCGTTACGGGTATGCGCTCGTCGATAACGACGGATATCGGCGGAATCGTGGATATCATAAGACAGAATACCGACGTTCCCTGCGCAGTCGGGTTCGGCATATCGACGCCCGAACAGGCAAAGAAAATGTCCGCTCTTTCGGACGGAGTCATAGTCGGCAGCGCAATCGTGAAAATAATCGGAGAAAACGGCAAAAATTCCGCCGCACCCGTCTCCGAATTTGTCGGTAAAATGAAAGCCGCTATATCGTGAGTACGCCGGGCAAGGCGAATTTAGATCTCGAATTAAATAAAAAAATCCGAACGGATCGACCGTTCGGATTTTTTGTCGCTTGTAAAAGGCAAAGGCGTCGATCTGCCTGCGGATCGTCAAGCGCCTGCGTCGGCGAGTAAACCCGCAGCTCTCATGTTGGCGAGAAGCAGGTTAAATTGCTCGACGACGGTTTCCGCGGACGCGTCCGTCACGGCAGCCGCGGGCGTAACCGTACCTGCGGGACCGGCAGGACCTTGCGGACCGGCAGGGCCTTGCGGACCCGTTGCACCGGCAGGGCCTTGGGGACCCGTCGCACCCGTTGCTCCCGTCGCACCGGTTGCACCCGTTTCGCCGGCAGGGCCTTGCGGACCGACCGGACCCTGAGGGCCTACCGGACCTTGCGGACCGACGGGACCGATCGGACCGATGGGACCCGTTGCGCCGATCGGACCTTGCGGACCCATAGGGCCTTGCGGACCTACCGGACCCTGAGGACCGGGAATTCCGGGCGGTACGGGCATAGGCGGAATAGGCGCGGGGATATAGCCGTTCTCGTTTTGATTTCCGCATCTGCAACTGCAATGATTTTGGCAATTACCTAAACCGAAAAACATATTTCTTCCTCCTTTGTTTCAGCGTTCACTAACAGCTTATGAACAAATTCCGCGAAATGTGCGGACGGAGCGGAAAAAGAGCGTCTTGACAAAATTCGCAAGCCGTAGTAAAATAAAACCATGGAATACGATCAGTCGATAGAGGACTACCTCGAAACCATTCTCATCTTACGCCAAGGCAGCGACGAGGTGCATCAGGTGGAAGTCGCGCGCCGTCTCGGCGTTTCTCAGCCTGCCGTGAACAAGGCGATCCGCAAGATGAAAGAATCGGGTTACGTTCGCACCGAGGGCATGCATATATTCCTCACCGAAAGCGGACGGAAAAGGGCGGAGGAAACTTATGACAAACATTGCAAGATCCGCGACTTTCTCATTCGCCTCGGCGTGGACGGCGAGATCGCGGAGGCGGACGCCTGCGTGATCGAGCACGTCGTAAGCCCGTCAACTTACGCCGCGATATGCAATTTTCTGAGCAAAAACGACCGATAACTCAAACCGACTTAAAATCCCGAATAAGACATAATCCGCCGCGCCGCCTCATATCTATAATCGGACGGCAAAATAAACACGATTTTCCGCGAAAACAGCCGCGGAAAATTTTTTTGAAAAATTTCTTAACCGCGGTTAATTTTTCTTGACAGCCAAAAATTTATGCTATATAATATGTCTCGCGAGCAAGGGAAAGGCTTGTTTGCGGCGTTCGAAAAAAAATTTAAGGAGTTATATATGGTAAAAAAACTAAGCGAACTCAAACCCGGCGAAAGCGGCGTGATAACGGACACGCACGGCAGCGGTTGGGTGAGAAAGCGTCTCCTCGATATGGGAGTAACCAAGAGCGCGCCGGTGATTTTCAAAAAGAGCGCGCCGCTCGGCGACCCCGTTCAGGTAAATCTCCGCGGATACGAACTCTCTTTGCGAAAGAGCGAGGCGGAACTCGTGGACGTGGAAGTGTCGGGTGTCGCGTCGGTTGACGGGACGCGAAAGAAGGAGCGGCTCGAAGAGAAAGAGGCGAAGCGCAAGGCTCGCGAAGAAAAGAAAGAGGCGAAGCGCAAAGCCCGCGAAGAGAGGGCGAAGGAAAAGGAGGCTCGGAAATGATAAACATAGCGCTTGCAGGCAACCCGAACTGCGGAAAAACCACTCTTTTCAACTCCCTCACGGGCGCGACCGCGCACGTCGGCAACTGGCCGGGCGTGACGGTGGATAAGCGCGAAGGCACATGCAAAAAGGGCGACGAGCCGGTAAACGTCGTGGATCTCCCCGGCATATACTCTCTGTCGCCGTACACGCCCGAGGAAGTCATCGCGCGTAACTTCATATTGGACAGCAAACCCGATTGCGTTATAGACGTCGTCGATTCGACCAACCTCGAACGCAATCTTTACCTGACCACTCAATTCATGGAAATGGACGTGCCTGTCGTGGTTGCGCTCAACATGACGGACGAACTCGACAAACGCGGCGACAAGATAGACGCGAAACTGCTCGAAGAACGGCTCGGACTCCCCGTCGTGCGCATATCCGCATTCACGGGGTACGGAATGAAGGATCTGATAAACCGCACGATAGCGGCGTCAAAGCGCAAAAGGAGGGGCATAAGCGTACTTGCGAGCACGGCGGTGTCCGACGTAATTGCCCAAGTGGCGGAGCGCATGAACGACGAAACGGAGTCCCCCGTATTCCACGCGATAAAGCTCATAGAGGGGGACAGCGTGGAGCGCGAAGTGCACAAGAAGAGCGCGGGGTATGCCGACGAACTGCTCGCCGATTTCGACGACGAAGTGTTCGGCAAGGACATAGAGGCGCTTGTCGCCAACGAGCGGTATAATTACATAACGAAGAATTATTCTCCCGCGCTGAAAAGAAAGGACGTCGGCTCGAAACTGTCGCGTTCGGAGAAGATTGACCGTGTACTCACGCATAAGATATGGGGTATTCCGATTTTCGCGCTTATAATGTTTGCGATTTTCCACTTGACGTTTTCCGAGGACTTCCTGTTCCTCGGCGCAATGGGCGCGTTCGGCAAATACAGCGGCAACGAGTGGGTATGTTTCGAAGGCACTTATTTCGAGGGGCTGTTCGGCTCGTCCGACGGAATATGTTCTCCGGGAGTTATTCTGGCGAACCTGCTCAACGGCATAACCGGCTCGATACAGGGCGGAATAGCCGGGGGAATGGAAAGCGCGGGCGCGGCGGAATGGGCGGTCGGACTGGTCGGCGACGGCATACTCGGCGGTTTGTTTGCGATCCTCGGCTTCCTTCCTCAGATACTCTTCCTGTTCCTGCTCTTCTCGATACTCGAAGACAGCGGATACATGGCGCGCGTAGCCTTTATTCTCGACAGAATTTTCCGCCGTTTCGGGCTTTCGGGCAGGGCGTTCATGCCCATGATTATGGGCTTCGGCTGCTCGCTTCCCGCCACCATCAACACGCGCACCCTCGCCGACGACAGAGAGCGGACGGCGACGATAAGGGTAATACCCTTCTTCTCGTGCGGGGCGAAGCTCCCCATACTCGTCGCCTGCGGCGGCGCGAT
>CANQCB010000035.1 GCA_947589145.1 uncultured Clostridia bacterium
GAGGACGCGTATGGAAGAATTTGACGTATACAAAGACATAAGAGAGAGGACGAACGGTGACATATACTTCGGCGTAGTCGGACCGGTTCGTGCCGGGAAATCCACATTCATAAGGAGTTTTATGCAAAAACTCGTAATGCCGAAGATGAAGGACGCGCCCGAGAAGGATCGCATAAACGACGAACTTCCCCAAAGCGCGGCGGGCAGGACGATAATGACCACGCAGCCCAAATTCATTCCGGGAGAGGCGGCGCACGTCGAACTCGAAGGCGGAATCGACGCGCGCATTCGTCTCGTGGATTGCGTCGGGTACATGGTGGAAGGCGCGGAAGGCAGTCTGGACGGCGATAAAGCGCGAATGGTGCGGACGCCTTGGAACGACGAGGAAATACCTTTCACTGAGGCGGCGGATATCGGCACGAGAAAAGTCATAAACGAACACTCGACCATCGGCATAGTAGTGACTACCGACGGCTCGATTTCCACGGAACTCCCTCGCTCGGCATACGTGCCCGCGGAGGAACGCGTCGTCGGCGAACTCAAAGCGATCGGTAAACCCTTCGTCATTTTGCTCAACTCCACCGTTCCGAACAGCGAGGAGACGAAGAAAATGGCGGCGGCAATGTCGGAAAAATACGGCGCACAGGTGCTTGCAATGGACGTCCTTAATCTGAGCGAGAGCGAATTGATCGCGCTTTTCCGCGCCGTTCTCATGGAATTTCCCCTTAAAGCCGTGGATTTCGAACTTTCAAAATGGCTTCGCGCGCTTCCTGCGGATAACTCGCTGATATGCGGTCTTTTGGAAAAAATCAAAGCCAAAGCCCGCGATATGTGCAAAATGCGCGACTACGAATCGCTCCTCGACATTTTCGCCGACGACGAAAACTTCGAACCGATTCGCGTAAAATCGGTGTCTCTCGGCTACGGCAAAATAACTTACGAGATAGAAGCGTCGTCGGATTTATTCTATAAGGCGCTCAGCGAGGAATGCGGTCTGGATATTGCCGACGATTTTGCGCTCATGAGCGTGATCAAAGACCTTGCGACGGCGAAAAAAGGTTACGACCGCATAGCGGGCGCGCTTAAAGACGTGGAAGAGACGGGATACGGCGTGGTAATACCGACCATGAACGATATGACGCTCGAAGAACCGCAAATCGTAAAACGCGGCGGACAATACGGCGTAAAACTCAAAGCGAGCGCGCCCAGCCTTCACATAATGCGCGTGGATATAGAGTCGGAAGTCAGTCCGATCGTAGGCACCGAACAACAGAGCGAGGAGTTGGTCAAATCCCTTTTGTCCGAATTCGAAAACGATCCGAAGGGAATATGGGAGACGAATATGTTCGGAAAAAGTCTGCATTCCCTCGTAAACGACGGTCTGTCCACAAAATTGAATTCCATGCCGCCCGAGGCGCAGAAAAAGATGCGCCGCGCGCTCAGCCGAATAGTAAACGAGGGCAAGGGCGGAGTGCTCTGCATACTGCTGTAAATACCCGATATATTATTTGAACGACATAAAAAAGCAAACAGTACATTTATAGACCGTTTGCTTTTTGTGCTTATTAGAAATATAAAGATTTGCAATAAAATAAAGTGAAATTGCAAAACAAAATTTTCGGATTTATGTTATAATACAATCGGTATATTCTGAACGCATAATAAACGTTTGGTTGAATACTCAATGCAGACGTTTTTCGAAAGAAAAACGAATAAACAAAAGGAGATTGAAGATGGGGAAGAAAGGCAAGATCGGTAAGATCATACAGTTTGCGATCATTGGTCTGTTAGTCGCGGTATTTATCGCGGTAAACCTTGTGATCAATTTTTACAAGGGCGTTATCGACCAATATCTGGGCGATAATTTCAGACCGGCGGAAACGTTGAATCCCGAAAACGGCGACGCCGCTGTGCAGAAGGTGGCGGAAGAGGGCTTTGTTCTTTTGAAAAACGACGGCATTTTGCCGTTGACGGACGTAGATAAAGTCAATCTGTTCGGCTGGTGTTCCACCGACGAAGGCATGCTTATGTGCGGCGGTGGTTCGGGCGACTTCACAATGTGGAGTAACGGCGACACAAAGAAGGAGATAATCGGACTTCAAGAGGCATTGGAAAAGCTCGAAAGCGCTCCTTTCGAAGTCAACCAAGACTTGGTTGATTTTTATGAGAGTTATTGCACCGTAAACCGAAACGGCGGCACCGATAGCCGAGACGGTTGGTTCAATTACAACGGCGATCCGAAATATTTCAACCTTGTCGAACCGGATATCGACATATATCCCGCCGAAGTTTTGCAATCTGCGCAAGAGTTCAGCGATACGGCGATCGTCGTGCTGACGAGAACGGGCGGCGAATCTTTGGATCTTCCCAAGACGCAGCGCATATTTACGCCGGGAAGCAATCCGGCAAGCGAAAACGGCACGGTTGCAAGCGATAACGACAGAACGTATCTTCAACTTTCGGCGGCGGAAGAACACCTGATAGATTACGTTAAAAACAATTTCGATAAGGTCGTCGTGATCCTCAATACTTCGGCAACGTTGGAATGCGGATTCCTCGAAGACGACAATATCGGCGCGGCTATTGCGATCGCGACTCCGGGACAGAGCGGATTGAAATCGCTGGCAAAGATTTTAAGAGGGCAGGTCAATCCCTCGGGCAGACTCGTCGATACTTATGCATACGATTTGACTACGGCGGCAAGCTACGCAAATTCCCCCGACGCCAACATTACGAACGGCGCTACGGGCGAAAAGACCTTCACCACCGGCGGCGAACCGTATATGGATTACCTCGAAGGCATATACGTCGGTTACAAGTGGTATGAAACCGCGGACGCGGAAGGCTATTGGGATGACGTCAGCAACGAATACGGCAAAGGATACGACGGCGTCGTGCAATATCCTTTCGGATACGGCATGTCGTATACCGACTTCGAATGGAGCGTCAGATCCGTTACCCCCGCAAGCGGCTCTACGATAAATGCGAATACCGAAATAACGATCGATGTCAACGTAATGAATATCGGCGACGCAGACGGTAAAGACGTGGTTGAAGTCTACTATGAACCCCCTTACACAGCAGGCGGCGTCGAAAAATCTTCCGCGAACCTTGTCGCTTTCGCAAAGACCGAACTTCTCGACGCGCAGGGCGGAGACGATTCCGTGCAGACGCTCAGATTGAAATTCAAAGCCGAAGATATGAAGTCTTATGACTGCTACAACCTCAGCGGCGCAGTCGGAGAGAACGGCGGCTATGTCCTCGAACAAGGCGATTACATAATCAGACTGTCCACGGACGCGCACAACATTAAACGTGACGCCGAAGGAAATCCCGTTGAAGGTTGCGAGATTACCTATCACGTTGGATCCGACATTGCCATTGCGGAAGACAGCGCAACGGGCTATACCGTGGAAAACAGGTTTACCGGCGATACCGCCGACAGCGGCACGTCCATAGATGGCTCCAACGTCAACGGTTGGGACTTGCAATATTTGACTCGCGCCGACTTCGCAGGAACGTTCCCTCAGCCTTCGACGGCAAGACGTGCAAAAGGTACGTTCAAAGCAAACGGTTGGCTCTCGGATAAGCGAGATACGACGGAAATGCCGATTCAGGGCGTAGACAATGGTTACAGACTTATCGAAAATATGGGCAGCGATGATGCCTCTTACGACAACGAATTGATCAACAGTCTCGGAGACGAGGAGAATTTCGACAACGATGAACTTTGGGATTCCGTTTTGAATCAAATCACGACGACGGAACTGTTCGAAGTCGTTGCAAAGGGCGGATATATTACAAGGGAAATAAGGTCGATAGGCAAGCCTCAGATGGTCGACCTTGACGGACCCACGGGGTTCAATAACCACCCTCACAGCTCTCCGGGATTCTCTGGTTTCCCCTCGGCAATCGTTGTGGCTGGAACTTGGAATACCAATGTCGCGAACTTACTCGGGCAGACGGTAGGAATGGAAGGAGCAAAAGCCCTGTACGGCGGTTGGTATGCTCCGGGCATGAATATCCACCGTTCTCCTTTCGACGGAAGAAACTATGAATATTTCAGCGAAGATCCCGTTATCTCCGGCAAGATAGGAGCGAGCATAGTAAGCGGTACCGCGGAGCAGGGCGTATACAGCTATATCAAGCACTTCGCGTTGAACGAAACCGAAAACAGACGAGACGGCTTATACACGTGGCTTTCGGAACAGGCGCTTCGCGAAATTTACCTGAAACCTTTCGAGATCAGCGTCAAGGAAGGCAAAGCGAGCGCAATCATGTCGTCGTATAACCGCATAGGCGACACCTGGACGGGCGGCAGTTACGGTCTTATGACCGAAATACTCCGCAATGAGTGGGGATTCAAAGGCACGGTGGTAACCGACTATCTCGACGGTAGCGACAGTTATAAGACCGTAGATCAGGGCATAAGAGCAGGTAACGATATCTGGCTCGAAAACGGTAACGATGCAAGGTACAGTTCTATCGGGCTCACGGACACTACGAGCGCAACCGCCGTTGCATGTGCGAGAGAAGCGACAAAACACGTTATCTTCACATACTGCAACACGAGAAAGATCGCGTCCGAAGCGGGTAACGCGTCCGATAAGGTCGAAACCTACGAGCAGAGTTTCTCCGCTTGGAAGATATGGTGGATCGTTATCGACGTCATCGTCGGTCTGGCGCTCGTCGCTTGGGCGGTATTGCTTATACTGCTTATGATCAAAAAGCCCAAGAAAAAATCCGACGGCTGATTTAAGTAAAAGTTAAATAAGACGGCTGAATATCCGCTCGTAATAACGGGCGGATATTTTATTTGTTGTAAATATAAAAACGCTTTTTGAAAAGTAGCGTAAAATTGTTGACAAGTCAACGGTTTCGCTATATAATACCGTTGACAAGTCAACGAGAGGTGGTTATGGAAAAGGTATTCGAAAACTTTACCGCATACATTTTGAAGCTCAACAAACTCATTCAGCGGATAAAGATATACGAGATGAAGGAATACGGTTTGAAGTCCGTTCACGCAATGTGTTTATATTACCTGAGATCGACGGACGGAGGAATGACGGCGGGGGAACTTGCTCGGCTTACGCTTGACGACAAAGGCGCGATTTCGCGCGCTTTGAAACTCCTGCTCGAAAAAGGGTATGTCGCATACAATCCCAATAAATACGGAGAGCCCATTTTTCTCACGCAATCGGGCGAAAAAGTCGCCGAAGAACTTGCGTATAAAGCCGAACGCGCGGTAAGCGAAGTCGCCGCCGATTTTAACGAGAAAGAGAGAAAGGCTTTTTACGATTCCCTTGAACTGATTACCGAAAACTTAAAAAAATACTACGAAAAGTTGACCGAGAACGGCGATAAGACGGAGACGGAATAATGGTTAAATTATTGGTAGACAGCGCGTCGGATATCGACGGAAAAGAAGCGGAAGAAATGGGAATATCGCTTTTGCCGATACAGCTACGTTTCGGAGACACGGAATATCTCGACGGAATAAATCTTTCCCATCGGGAATTTTTCGAGAAATTGATAGAGAGCGACGAACTCCCGAAAACGAGTCAGATCAGCGCGTATCGTTATGAGGAATATTTTGAAAAACTCACGGCGGACGGCAGCGAGGTAATTACGATAACTCTCTCTTCCAAACTTTCGGGAACGTATAACAATGCCTGTAACGCGGCGAAAAAATTCAAAGGAGTTTATATCGTTGACAGCTTGAATGCCTGCATCGGGGAACGAATTTTATGCGAATACGCTCTGAGATTGATAAAAAGCGGCGAAACGTCATCGGAGATAGTCGCAAAACTCGAAAAGAAGAAGGGTAAAATCCAACTGCTTGCCGTACTCGGCACTTTGAAATATCTGAAAAAGGGCGGAAGAATATCCGCCGCGACCGCATTCTTCGGAGAACTCCTTTCCATAAAACCCGTAGTATCCGTGATAAAAGGAGAGGTAAAGGTCATCGGCAAAGCAATCGGCTCGAAAAAAGGCAATAACCTTTTGAATAAACTTGTGAACGACTGCGGAGGGATAGATTTCGACATGCCCTACACGCTGGGATATTCCGGGCTGTCCGACGAGTTTTTACAAAAATATTTGAAGGACAGCGAAAATCTTTGGAAGGGTAAAACCGATGTTATTCCGTCTTATATGATAGGAAGTACAATCGGAACGCACGTCGGACCCGGGGCGATAGCCGTAGCATTCTTTGCAAAATAGGAGACTCAATGAACATTTTCAGAAGAATTTATTGCAGAACGTTTCAGATCGTTCTCAAACTCGCTTTGCCGTTTCTGCCTTACCGCGACCCCGAAATAATAGAGCATATCGAGGGAATAGCGGACGTTTTGAAAGAAAACGGCAAATCGAAACCGCTCATTGTGACGGACAAAACGATTCGCGCATTGGGGCTTACGAAAGGTTTGGAAAACAGCCTGACCGAAAGCGGCTATAACTATGCGATTTACGACGGAGTGGTGGCAAACCCGACGACGGATAACGTCGCGGAGGCTTTGAACGAATACAAGCAGTCGGGTTGCGATTGTCTGATAGCATTCGGCGGCGGGTCTCCGATGGACTGCGCGAAAGGCGTCGGCGCACGCCTCGCTCGCCCCAAGAAGTCGCTCGGCGATCTGCGCGGAATATTGAAGATCCGCAAAAAGATACCTCTGTTGATTGCCATTCCCACGACGGCGGGAACGGGCAGCGAGACAACGCTTGCCTGCGTTATAGTGGATAGCGAAACGCGGCACAAATACGCGATAAACGACTTTCCGCTCATTCCTCGCTACGCCGTACTCGACGAGAAAGTAACGATGAGTTTGCCGCCGCACATTGTCGCCACCACGGGCATGGACGCTTTGACTCATGCGATAGAGGCGTACATAGGCAAGAGCGGCAACCGTTCCACTCGCCGCGACGCATTGTCGGCGATAAAAACGATATTCGAAAACATCGAGCAATCGTATACAGAGAAAACTCCCGAAGCGCGAAAAAATATGCTCGTTGCCGCGCATTATGCAGGCAGGGCGTTTTCAAAAGCATACGTCGGGTACGTTCACGCGCTTGCGCATGCGCTCGGCGGCAAATACGATACTCCTCACGGTTTGGCAAACGCCGTAATACTGCCGATAGTACTCGAAGCATACGGCAAAAAAGCGCACAAAAAATTGTGGAAAATAGCGGTGTATTGCGGCATGGCGGATAAAAAAACTCCCAAAGCCGAGGGCGCGTATGCGATTATTTCCGCGATAAAGGAATTGAACGAAAAGTTCGGCATTCCCGAGCGGCTTACGGTCAATGAGGAAGATATCGAACAACTTGCGCGTTACGCGGACAAAGAGGCGAACCCCTTATATCCCGTTCCCCGACTTTGGACGCGGAAACAACTCAAAGAACTCTACAAAAAAATAGGAGACACAAATGCCGAATGAAATATTGCAAATAGCGGAAGAACAAAAAAAGTTTTTCCGAAGCGGTAAAACTTTGGACGTAAAATTCCGTTTGAAATACTTGAAAGCGCTTTATAAGAGCATAAAAGCCGACCTTCCCGTCATACACGCGGCGCTGAAAGAGGATCTCGGAAAAAGCGAGAGTGAGAGTTATATGTGCGAGACGGGACTTGCGCTCAGCGAATTGTCTTTCATGATAAAACATGCCGCAAAATTCGCAAAACCCAAACGCGTCGGAACTCCGATTTCGCAATTCGCGGCGAAAAGTTATCGTCTCCCGTCGCCGTACGGCAGCGCGCTTGTAATAAGTCCGTGGAATTATCCGTTTCTGCTCTCCCTCGATCCCCTCATAGACGCGGTTGCGGCAGGGAACACCGTAGTGCTTAAAACGAGCGTAAACTCGCCAAAGACGGGAGAGGCGATAAAAAAGGTGATCGAGCGGGTGTTCGACCGCGAATACGTTGCCGTAATAAACGGCGGCAAGGACGTGAACGACGAACTTTTGACCGTTAAATTCGACTATATATTTTTCACGGGCAGTAAGCGCGTGGGCAAACTCATCTATCAAAAAGCGGCGGAAAATCTCACGCCCGTAACGTTGGAACTCGGCGGCAAAAGCCCGTGCGTCGTGGACGAAACGGCGAACGTCGCGCTTGCGGCAAAGCGCATAGTTTGGGGTAAATATCTCAACCTCGGACAGACCTGCGTCGCGCCCGACTACATATATTGCTCGGAAAAAATTTACGACCGCCTCGTTTCGGAGCTGAAAAAGCAGATAGAAAAGCAATTTACCGCCGCGCCCCTCGACGATCCCGACTACGGAAAGATCGTAAACGAGAGGCACTTCAACCGCCTTCTCGGATTGATAGACGACGGTAAAGTGCTTTACGGCGGACAGTATAACGATAAATTGCAAATATCGCCGACGGTGATAGGCTCGGTAAGTCCGGACGACGCTATAATGCAGGAAGAAATTTTCGGTCCGCTTTTGCCCATAATGACGTACAAGTCCGACGACGAGGCGTTCGAATACATTTCGTCGCACGACGCGCCGCTTGCGCTTTATATCTTTTCGAAAAATAAAAAGCGCATAAAAAAATTCACGACGTTGCTCGGCTTCGGCGGCGGTTGCGTAAACGACGTAGTAATACATCTTGCGACTTCCAAAATGCCTTTCGGCGGCTTCAAAGAGAGCGGGCTCGGCGGATATCACGGCAAATTCGGTTTTGACACCTTCTCTCATTACAAGAGCATAGTAAACAAGCGCAATTATATCGACCTGCCCATGCGCTATCAACCTTATAAAAAATCGAACGATAAATTGGTGCGCTTCTTTCTTAAATAAACGCGCCGATGGGCGGCCGGTAACATAACGATAGCCGTGTGCATAAATCAAAGTTATGCACATACATTTCATAGGAATAAACGGGGTCAGTATGCAATGGATAGCCGAGTACTGCCGTTATCGCGGACACAAGGTAAGCGGTTCGGACTCGGCGCTCGGCGGTCATGCCGCAGAGAATGTGGACGGCGCGGATCTCGTAATATACACATCCGCCATATCCGAGAATAATGTCGAACTTATTGCCGCGAAAGAAAAGGGAATTCCCGTTCTTTCTCGCGCCGAAGCATTGGGAAAGATCGGCAAAGAGTTTACGTCTTTGATAGCGGTGGCGGGCACGCACGGAAAAACCACGGTAACGGGCATGCTTTCGTCGGTGCTGAAAAATTACGATCCCGCGCTCCATATCGGCGGCACGTTGAAAGGCAAATGCGGCAAGGTGAACGGGGATATCCTCATCGCCGAAGCCTGCGAATACCGTCGTAATTTTCTTTATCTCGAACCGGATATTTCGATAATACTCAACATCGAGTTGGATCATACCGACTTTTACAAGACATATTCGTCGCTGCTTTCGTCGTTCGCGCGTTTTGCTTCTCGGTCGAAAACGGCGGTAGTTCCGGACTCGTTCGCCGCAATACTTCGGGCAAAGCGCAACGGCCGCCAAGTAACGGTCGGCCCGCACGGCGACTTTGCCCTCATTGATTTTATGCCGGATAAGACGGGCTCGGATATATGCATAAAAACCCCGAGTTGCATATTCCGCGCTCGCCTGAACGTAATCGGCAAGCATAACGCGCAAAACGCCGTATACGCAGTCGCCGCGGCGATGGAATACGGCGCACAGGAAGATGAAATAAGAGAAGGTCTCGCCTCGTTCGAGGGGGTGGACAGACGACTGCAAACGGTGGGCAAAATCAAAGGCGTTCCCGTGATTTCCGATTACGCTCACCATCCGACCGAGATCCGCGCAAGTCTCGATGCTCTCCGTCTTTCGGGTTACAGCCGCCCTCTGGTAGTATTCCAACCGCACACCTACGAGCGGCTCGAATCGCTTATGCGCGACTCTATCTATGCGCTTCTCGGCGTAAACAGCATAATTCTCCCCGTTTTCCACGCGCGCGGAAGGGCAGGCAACCTGACTTCTTGGGACCTTGCTCACGCAATAACGCTCAGAACGGGGGACAGCGTTGCGGCGGACTTTTCCCGCGCCGCCGAACTCATAACCTCGAATGCGTCGCGCTACGACTGTATAGTAATAATGGGCGCGGGGGATAACGAAAAATTGATACCCCTTATATGCGACCCCTTCCCGAAAGCATAGCCGCATAAGCGGTCGAATGGAGCGCGAAAAAAGACGGCGGGAGAGGCGCGTGCAATAGGGGATCAAAATCTTACTACGAGCATTGTTTGTTCTTGGGCAAAAGAAAAAGCCCATGATATGGACTTTCCATAAAATAGGCTGTTCTTGTATGTCAAAACAAGTCCGAATGCGAACCGGTTCTCAACAAGTAGAGAATAATCTGTTGTTCGTTCTTCTTGTATATGAGCAACCAATCCGGTTCGATGTGACACTCACGGAATCCGCCGTAGTTTCCGGACAACTCGTGGTCTCTGTACTTCGCGTCAAGTTCCTCGTCGTTTGACAGTTTCTCAACGACGCCGAAAAGTTTATCGAGGTTTTTGCCCTGCCGTTGCACGAGTTTGACGTCCTTTTTGAACTTTGTGGTAAAACGAACTTCGTATTTCATACTCCGAGAGCCCGCCTTAACGAATCGATGTCTTTGTATCCCGTATAGTTTTCGGGGTGCGTTTCCATTTGTTTAACTTCGTCCATTGCCGAAACAGTCTCCTCGTTAGGCAGTTTCTCGCTCACCTCGAAGGGAATCCCGCGTTCGAGCAATGCGCGTTTCAAGAAGATGCTTACCGCGGCAGACAACGAAAGTCCGAGATTATCGAATAACTCTTCCGCTTGTCTCTTGGTATCGTCGTCAATACTGATATACGTTTTCTTTGTAGCCATATCAACCCCCATTACCAATATTATTATATGCTGATTGTAGCAAAATAGAAAACAAATGTCAAACATTTGGAAACTTTTATTTTCCGAAAAAATAAAAAAAGACGGCGATATCGCCGTCTTTTGCGTTTGTGGGGGGGGGTATTATTCCCCGAATTCCTTTTCGCCCTTGGTGAGCAGTTTGTTGATCGCGCCCACGAGCGCTTTGACCGAAGCGCGCATGATATCGTTGTCGATACCGACCGCCCAGGCTTTGTGATTGACCGCGTCGGTAATTCCGACATAGGCGGCAGCGCGGGAATGCGAGCCTTCTTCGAGCGCGTGTTCGAAATATTGCAGGTTGGAATAAGTAATGCCGAGGTTGGTGATAAGCGCGTTGGAAATAGCGTCGAGCGCGCCGTTGCCCACTCCGAAGTAGTCCATGACTCTGCCGTTATACTTGACGGTAACGCACGCTCTCACGCCCTCGTTGACGTTGGTGGTGTCGTAGTGCATGAACGTGACGGGCGTGTCGATATTGATAAAGCAGTCGGAAAAGACCTTCATGACCTCATCGGGCAGCAACTCCTTGTGCGCGCGGTCGGAGGCGTTTTTGACGGCGTAACCGACGGACTCGCGCATATTTTTGGGGATATGATAGCCGAATGACTGTTCGAGCATATAATTGACTCCGCCTTTGCCCGATTGGCTGTTGATTCGGATAACGTCGCTTTCGTAGCTCCGCCCGACGTCGGCGGGGTCTATGGGCAGGTAGGGGACGTCCCAATACTTCTTATCGTGATCCTTGCGGAACGCAAGACCTTTTGCGATAGCGTCTTGGTGACTTCCCGAGAACGCGGTAAAGACGAGTTGCCCGGCATAGGGTTGACGGGGGGATACGGGCATATTCGTCAGCCTCTCATAAGTACTTTTAATTTCGGGCAGATTGGAGAAGTCCAGCCCCGGATCCACGCCTTGCATGAACATATTCATGGCGAGGGTGACTATATCCACGTTGCCCGTTCGTTCGCCGTTGCCGAACAGCGTGCCTTCCACTCTGTCCGCACCGGCGAGCATGCCCATTTCGGCGTCCGAAACGCCGCAGCCGCGGTCGTTGTGCGGGTGGAGAGAGATCTGCACGCAGTCGCGGCGAAGCAGGTGCTTGTGCATAAACTCGATCTGGCAGGCGTAAACGTGCGGCATACTCATTTCGACGGTGGACGGCAGGTTGATAATAAGCGGTTTGTCTTTCGTCGGCTCGAAAACCTTAATGACTTCGTTGCATATTTCCAAAGCAAATTCGGGCTCGGTACCGGTAAAGGATTCGGGCGAGTATTCGAAACGGTAGTTGCCGCCGTCCTCTTCGGCAAGCTGTTTGACGAGCTTCGCGCCGTCGGTAGCGATTTTGATGATCTCATCTTTGCTCTTGCCGAAAACCTGTTCGCGTTGAGCGACGGAAGTGGAGTTATACAGGTGCACGATGGCATTCTTGCACCCTTTGAGCGCCTCGAAAGTGCGCTTGATAATATGCTCGCGGCTTTGCGTAAGCACCTGAACGGTAACGTCGTCCGGGATAAGGTTGCTTTCTATGAGAGTGCGAAGAAAGGTAAACTCCGTCTCGGACGCGGCGGGGAATCCGACTTCGATTTCCTTAAAGCCGACTTTGACGAGGAGTTTGAAAAATTCCATTTTTTCGTCGAGGCTCATCGGAGTTACGAGCGCCTGATTGCCGTCGCGTAAGTCGACGCTGCACCAAATAGGCGGTTTTTTGATAATGTCCTGCGCGCACCAATCCGTGCAACGCTCGGGCGGCATATAATAGCCCTTCGTATATTTCTGGTAATTTTTCATGCTTTATCCCTCCAAAGTATGATTTTATAATAACGGTTGAAAAGTTAACGAATAAAAAGAAATCGCCTCATAGCGTAAAGGCTAAGAGACGAATAAAAATCCGCGGTACCACTCTTATTCCGAAAAAATCGGCGCTCTGCGGGATACTGACATATCCCTTTCCACTGACGCGGGAATGACGTCGCAGTCTACTTGCGGAGAAAGGTCTCCCGTTCGGTGCGCGGCTTAACATC
>CANQCB010000036.1 GCA_947589145.1 uncultured Clostridia bacterium
CCGCCCCGTCCACCTCAACCCACCTGTTTTCAACGTAGGTCAATACTTTGCCAATGTCCTTGCTTTCTTTCATTATACCGTCCTCCTTCGAACTTCCTTTTACACATTGTACCACACGTTTACGCTTTTCTATCCCACAGTTTTTGCGGGGTTGAATTTTGCGAACGTATGCGTGTGTGACGGCAAACATACGAGCGTAAATTGTTTCTCGGGATATATAAAAGATTTTGCATTTTGGGGGAAAAGAGCGGCGGAGAATGTATCTCCGCCGCTCGTGGGATTTTAGAAGTTTATGTTGTTTTATCGCTTGCGGCGTTTGGAAAAAGGGTCGTCTAAATCCGACAATGTTTTTTCTTGCGACTTTGCCACTTCCCCCGTAGTAATCTCCGACTCATAAGACTTATTATCAGTCGAAGATTTTTTATCTGAATTTTTCTTCTGCGGAACGCCGCTCGGATATATTTCAAACGCAATGAGCAAACAACTACCCATTATACCGCCTGCTATCGCAAGGCTATTGCCGAGAACGGTTTGCGGTAAAATATAGTTCAGGATAACTCCCGAAAAAAGCGTAGCGAAACAGATCGCCATCGTCACGGCTAATATCAATCTGATCGTTTTCCGTTTCTTCTTGATCTTTTGAACTTCTCGGTCACGAACATCCGTTATGGGAAGGTTAACGAAGGCACGAACTGCCATTTCACTCTTTTCCGAATAGTCCAGAATAATGTAATTGTCCGAATTGAAAAACCAAGTATAAGATCTATTTGCGATAGTTGAGCCTGAACAGTCCGACGTATCTACATCGTTGCCTACGTCTCCCGCCATGTCCAAAATTATACAGTCCTTGCGCTCGACACGATATTGGTTCTTATGCTTTTGTAATTCTTCCGATGAGGGCGCATCAATATAGTTGCTCCAACCTTTACCGCTTGAAATTCTATATGTGGTAATAGTTCGTATTCGCACGTTTTTCAAGTCACTGTATGAAATTATTCTTAATACCCTATTAAAAAATGCTCTCTCTAAAATTTGTGTTTTTCTAAATTCAACGCAATGAGGTCTCCAAGCCAAGTGCAAAAAAACTTCAAAAAAAATAAACGAAAGGACGGCACATATAGAACCGACTATAATTCCACCTATAACATCATAAAAAATCAATATTACAGTATAAAATAATACACTTATAGTAAGCATTACCGCAAATAAGCCAAACGTTATAACTGTGCTATAAATGTTGTTGTTATATACTTTTATGCTATTTCTTTTTGCCATTGCTACCTTGCCGTATATTTGTCAATTGTTTTATCGCATAATTTATCCGGATATAAAGAGAGCGGCGGAAATTTTATCTCCGCCGCTCATGGGATCAAGAAGTTAACGTTGTTTTATCGCTTACGACGGGAAGAGAAAGTATCACTGTCAAGATCGGATAAGATTTTGTCTTGTTGTTCCTGCTGCTTTGTCTCGAGTTTTGCTTCTTTCTCACGCTGTTTTCTCAATTTCTTACGACGCTTGCGAATTTCCATCCTTTTGAGATCTTCATCGGTGTAAGATTTTGTCCCTGCAATATTTGTCCACGAACGAGCACCTAAATACGCAGCCAGCGCGATGCAAAGGCATGCACTAACCACACAGCCGCTGATAGCAACAATAACACCCGGAATATAAATTTTCAGAGCACCGTTTAATACAGCGCCTAAAATTATTGTAGCAAGACTGAGTATGAGCGATACCGTCAATATTGCAATCACTATTCGACGCTTTTTCTTTATCTTTGCAAGCTCTTCGTCGCTAATCTCAATTTTTTCTTCGAATGGATCGATATATTTAGGTTTTTTCATACTCAACAGTCGATAGTATTACGCAAAAAATGGATGAACGTATATGTTACCCGATTTGTCGTAACATTGTACTTATAGTGTATCACTTTTTAACGCGTTGTCAAGTAGGTAACGCAATTTTGTTGCATAAAACAAAGGAACGCAAAACAAAAGAGCGGCGGAAAATGTATCTCCGCCGCTCGTGGGCTGTTGTGTAAATACATGCAAGTTATTTGGACGATGAATCAGATTTTATTTATCGGATTGCGCCTTGTTTTGCCGCTCGGCGGCAGCGGCGGCATTTAATTTCTTCACCTTTGACGACCGCACGCATACCAAAACTACAAACATTGCGCCAAGCGCTGCGAAAAAAATCCCGCCCACAATCGAAGTAATCATACCTTCTGTCGCACTTTTCTTTTCGGCTGCAATTGTGCTTTCCAATGTGATGACGTCTTTGCCTTCTATTTGTAATGCCACTACGGAATAGTATTTCGACTTTATTCTGTCCCAACGGAACAAACCGTCGGCAACAATATTAACACTGTCGCCTACTTTCGCAGCGTTATATGCCTCAAAGTCAATGATTGCGTTATCATCGCACTGCAATTCCACTTCGTCGTAAACAAAGATTCTTACCGACCCGGATGGTGAATGTGTTACTTCCGTTATAACCGTATCGGCTGTCTCGGTATATTCAGCCGTCAGCGGTTTGGGCGAAGCAATTGCATGTGATAAAACGGAAGATAAAATCAAACCAAAAGCAACAACAAAGGATATAACCGCAAACGTTATCAGCAATCCCCTATGCTTTACTTTATATGGTCCATTCATTTAGATAACCCTCCTCGCTATCGTAACAATCTCCGATGAACATTGGCACATGCCACGTTTACCTATGATTAATTATGCAAACGCTACGGCAATGAGACCACCTGTCAATACAAATAGAATGGCAAAGACAACAACTGTTATAATACCAAGTAACCCAAGATTTGCATCTATTTCCAATGAACACCCTTCATAGGAAAATGTCATAGACAAGCTAATGCCATCCACCCCAATTCCAATGCCAATATGAAAATAGGGCGATATTTGAATTCCAAGCGAGATTCGTTTCCCAACAGTAACGCTGAGATCTACTCCAAACCAATCCCAAAAATTAATGCCAATCCCGGCAGTTTCTTCGCCTTTGTCATCGATTTCATAAAACGTGTAGAGAAAGCCCTTTTCCCCAGTAATCTTCCTCGTATTTGAGACTGAAACAACAATGTTTGCAAACATATCTCCCCAAAGAGGATCGGAAATAAAGGAAAATATAGCTTCTTTTTGTTTTACAGAGGATATATAGCCCACGAAAGGCATCCTTCCCACTATATCAACGTATGAAATGGGGTCATTGAAGCAATACGCATATAAGTTCAGGCCGTTTATACGCTCGGGATCCAGATAGGTTACGTCGTCCGCGGATATGAATCTGCAAAGCTCGGGCGAGTAGTACCTGTTTATGAGATAGTAAAGGTTCGTTTCGGTATCATAGTAATACCCGCGGTAACGATAGGGGTTCAACTCCGCAATTCCGTCGGAATCCTTCGTTATCTCGCATTTTCCCCAGGCGTCATATGCGTATTCCGCTATGACCTTCCCGTTATTAACTATGCCCGTTATATCTCCGAATATGTTCTTTCGGTAGATATATATCGCTCCGTTATACGTGAACCCGACAAGCCCGACGTTATCGTATATGAAGTCAAGCTCCCTTGTTCCGTCCGTCTGCTTTATGAGCTTTCCGTTGCCGTCATAGGTATAAGCGGTATTACCATTGCTTATCCTTCTTCCGTATCCGTCGTATGTGAACTCGGTATTGTCATACCCGATAAGGCGTTTACCGTATTCCCATTGCAGGCTCTTTCCCTTATATGACGTTATGTTACCGAATGCGTCGTAACATTGTATTTATAGTGTATCACTTTTTAACGCGTTGTCAAGTAGGTAACGCAATTTTGTCGTTGTTTTGTCAATCATTTAAGATTATTTTTTTGAAATTTTTCGGAAAAATTTTTTGATTTTTTTTCGCAAACGAAAATGATATTATTGAAATGCGAAAAATTATGTGATATAATGAGGGCGTTGGCAATTTACGCTAATATAATTTTTACGGAGGGAACTTTATGTTTCATAACGATTACATTGCTTCCGTTTACGATACGGTTTGCAAAAGAAATCCAAACGAGCCTGAATTTTTGCAGGCGGTAAAAGAGGTCCTCGAATCGCTCGAACCCGTTGCGGCTAAGCGCCCCGACCTCGTCGAAGCAGGCGTTTTCGAAAGAATCGTCGAGCCCGAGAGATTCATTCAGTTCAGAGTGAGCTGGGTGGACGACAGCGGCAAGGTCAGAGTTAACCGCGGCTACCGCGTTCAATTCAACTCCGCTATCGGACCTTACAAGGGAGGTCTTCGCCTTCACCCTTCGGTCAATGCGTCCGTCATTAAGTTCCTCGGCTTTGAACAGATCTTCAAAAACAGCCTTACCACGCTCCCCATGGGCGGCGGCAAGGGCGGCAGCGACTTCGACCCCAAAGGCAAGAGCGACAACGAAATCATGCGCTTCTGCCAAGCGTTCATGACCGAACTCTCCAAGCATATCGGCGCGGATACCGACGTGCCCGCAGGCGATATCGGCGTGGGCGGCCGCGAAATCGGCTATATGTTCGGTCAATATAAGCGTCTCCGTAACGAGTTTACCGGCGTGCTTACCGGCAAGGGTCTTTCTTACGGCGGTTCGCTTGCGCGTACGGAAGCTACGGGCTTCGGACTTTGCTACTTCACCGACGAAATGCTCAAAGCCAACGGTCTTTCTTTCAAGGGTAAGAAAGTCGTCATCTCCGGCTCGGGCAACGTCGCTATTTACGCCAACCAAAAAGCGACCGAACTCGGCGCTAAGGTCGTCGCTATGTCCGACTCCAACGGTTACATAGTCGACGAGAACGGCGTAGACCTCGCGGTCATCAAGCAGATCAAGGAAGTCGAGAGAGGAAGAATCAGCGAATACGTCAAGCGCGTTAAGGGCGCGAAGTACTTCGAGGGTTGCAGAAATATCTGGACCGTTCCCTGCGATATCGCTCTTCCCTGCGCTACGCAAAACGAACTCGACCTCAACGGCGCAAAGACGCTTATCAAGAACGGCGTTAAGGCGGTTGCCGAGGGCGCGAATATGCCTTCCACCCCCGAAGCGGTCGAAGAGTTCCAGAAGAACGGCGTTCTCTTCGGACCCGCAAAAGCCGCTAACGCAGGCGGCGTCGCTACGTCGGGTCTCGAAATGTGCCAGAACTCCGCGCGTCTCTCCTGGACGTTCGAAGAAGTCGATTCCAAACTTCACAATATTATGAAGAGCATTTATAAAGCCGCTTATGACGCTTCCGTCGAGTACGGCTGCCCCGGCAACCTCGTTGCGGGCGCGAATATCGCGGGCTTCCTCAAAGTCGCAGACGCTATGAAGTGGCAGGGTATCGCGTACTAATCGTTAAAATCGATTTCAATTTCCAGACAGGTCTTTCGCTCGGCGAAAGACCTGTTTTCGTTGTTATGCTCCTCGGAAAATTCGCAAAAAGTCGTATATTGCCGAAAAATTTTCGATAACCTCTTGTATTTTTTATTGCGATATGTTACACTTATTGGGATAAATTCAAACGGAGGAACTTATGAAAAAATTATTCGGCGAATTTAAGGCGTTTATCTCCAAAGGTAATGTCATCGATCTTGCCGTCGGCATGATCATAGGCGCGGCGTTCACCGCCATCGTCACCGCAGTCGTCAACGGAATTCTCAATCCGCTCATTGCAATGATCCCCGGCACGGGAGACACAAGCGCGTTGCAATTGCTTCTCAGAGAACCCGTTGTCAACGAGCAAGGTCAGGTTATACAAGAAGCGGTAATACTCGACTTCGGTAGCGTTATCACAGCAATCATTACATTCCTGCTCACCGCGCTCCTGCTCTTCATTATCGTCAAGGCCATTTCCACTTCTCAGAAAAAGGCTGCCGAAAGACGCGAGAGGATCAAGAAAGCGCATGAGGATAAGTTGCGCGCAGAGGGCAAACTCCCTCCTCTCCCCGAAGAACCCGAGGAAGGCGTTCCCGCACCTACGACGGAAGAATTGCTCACGCAGATCCGCGACTTGCTCATGGCGCAGAACAAAACCAACGCCTCTGCAACCGACAAAAGCGCGGAAAATTAAAAAAGCGCTGTATTCGCGGCAATTACGGAAAAATTCAAAGCGGTTTGACAATACGTCAAACCGCTTTCCGTTATCCTTTATATTATCTTTATATTATATAGAAACGTTACCGCTTGTGCGACTGCCGTTCGCGTTCTATTCGCGGCAAGCGCCGGTCAGTCTTTCGTCCCATTCGGGGAATATCCCGCGGATCAACACGGGCGCGCCCGTTTTCAGATTTACGAAGCAATGTTCACTTTGCGCGGTTGCGAACAGTCTGCACGTCCCCTTTTCGGTCATTTTGTATGAGAGGAAAAGCCTTGCGCCGGTATAACGCTCGAATGTCACCGCGATCTCCATTTCGTCGCCGAAACGCGCCGACGATTTGTATTCCACGGACAGCGAAAGCACGGGCCCGGCAAAACCCTTTTCTTCCATTCCCTTATATTCCAATCCGAGACGGCTCAACGCATATACGCGCGCGTCTTCCATGAGGTGAACGTATACGGCGTTGTTTACCACGCCCATCATATCGCAGTCGCGATAAAGTATTTTGTGTTCGTATATTTCGGTGTGCATCATGTCTCCTTACAGGCATATCGTATCGTCGTCGCCGTAAATGCCTATTATATATTCTTCACCGCATTCGATGAAACACAGCGTTTTCGTATGGATCGCAAAGACGTCCGCTTTCGTCAGATCGGTGTTTAAGCCGACGCCGCTCTCTTTGAGATACGCTTCCTTTTTTGTCCATATTTCGAGGAACGCTCTCGACTTGTCCAACGATTGCGTGACATAGTACCTTTCGCTTTCCGAGAAAAATCGCGCTGAAAGCGCCTCGACATTCCTTATTTCGCGGACTTTTTCCACGTCTATGCCGACGGGCTTATCCGAAAGCGCGCACACGGCAAGCTCGCCCGAATGGGATATGCCGAATTGGAGCGGACTGTTTTCGAAATACGGTTTGCCGCTTTCTTCCCTTTTCAATATGAGCGGCGCAGTAGGCGTCCCGTGCGCTTTCAACAGAAACAGCAGGGCGCGCAATCCCGCTACGCTCTGCTGTTTTGATTTTTCGGATCTTGCCGCGATTTCGTCTATATATGCGCGCGAAGCGGGAAGTTTTTCGTATAAGTCGGTTATGTCGCCCGTACGCGTTCTTGACGTTTTTATTTTCATTTTACAGCGGCAGGTTGCCATGCTTTTTGGCAGGCGCTTTTTGGTTCTTGTTTTTGAGCATTATGAACGCGCTGACTATCTTGTTCTTGGTTTCCTCGGGCAAAATCACTTCGTCGACGTAGCCGCGAGCCGCCGCGACATAGGGATTCATAAATTTTTCCTCGTATTCGCTTATGATCTTTTGACGTTCCGCGTCCTTATCTTCCGCCGCTTCGATGCGCTTTCTGCCGATGATGTTGGCGGCGCCGTCTGCGCCCATTACCGCTATTTCGGCGATCGGCCAAGCGAACACCATATCCGCGCCCATACCCTTCGAGTTCATTGCGATATATGCGCCGCCGTAAGCCTTGCGCATGATAAGGCTGACTTTCGGTACGGTCGCTTCGGAGTATGCGTACAGCATTTTCGCGCCGTGTCTTATTATTCCGTTATACTCCTGCTGTTTGCCGGGCAGGAATGCGGGCACGTCAACGAGCGTGAGAATGGGAATATTGAAGCAGTCGCAGAAGCGGATAAATCTCGCCGCCTTGTCGCCCGCGTTGAAATCGAGCGATCCTGCGAGGATCTTGGGCTGATTCACCACCACGCCCACCGTTTTGTGACCCATTCTTATAAAGCCGATCACTATGTTCTGCGCAAAATCGGGTTGAATTTCCATAAACGTGCCGCGGTCGGCGATCTCCTCTATGACGTGTTTTACGTCGTAAGAGGACTTTTTATTGTCAGGCACGATCGCCTGAAAGTTCGTCGCTTTGGTTATCGCGCTCTCGTCGTATTCGGTCTGCTTATCCTCAAACGACGAAGGCAGATACCCGAGCAGCTGTCTTATTCCGTTCAAACAACTTTTATCGTCGGGATACGAAAAATGCGCCACGCCGCTTTTTGCCGTGTGAACCGCCGCGCCGCCGAGTTCCGCCGTCGTCACCGTCTCACCCGTTACCGCTTTGATTACGGCAGGGCCTGTGATATACATCTGGCTGGTCTCCTGCGTCATGAATATGAAGTCGCATAACGCGGGAGCGTAGCACGCTCCGCCTGCGCAGGGTCCCATTATTACCGCGATTTGAGGGACTACGCCGCTCATTTTGGAGTGACGGTAGAAAATTCCGCCGTAGCCCGAAAGCGAATCGATACCCTCTTCTATTCTCGCGCCGCCGCTGTCATTGATCGACACGAACGGTGCGCGCATATCGTAAGCCATATCCATGATACGGCAGATTTTTTGCGCCTGCGCTTCGCCGAGACTGCCGCCGCCGACCGTGAAGTCCTGCGCCGACGCGAATACGAGTTTGCCTGCCACTCTGCCGTATCCCGTAATAACGCCGTCGCCGAGCACCTTTTTCTTGTCCATTCCGAAGTCGTTTATTCTCGACTCCACGAGAGAGTTGACTTCGACGAAAGTGCCGCGGTCGAAGAAGTAATCCAACCGTTCGCGTGCGGTCATCTTTCCGCTCGCGTGTTGTTTCTCCACCCTTGCTTCGCCGCCGCCCGCGTTGTGCGCCGCGCGTTTATCTTTAAGCGATTGTATGCTTTTCTGATCCCACATCTTCATCACCTTCAATCAATTTGTCAAGGTCGGTTATTTGGTTTATCGTTATAACCGGCACTGCTCGGTCTATCCGTTTCATGAACCCCGCAAGCGTTTTGCCCGGTCCGATTTCCAAAAACCGATCCACGCCGTCCGCAAGCATGGCACGGACGGACTGTTCCCACTTCACGGGAGAGGATACCTGCGTGGTGAGCAGCATTTTTACGTCGCCTTTCTCCGTGACTTTTTCCGCCGTTACATTCGCAAAATACGGCTTTTGCGGCTTCTTCACTTCCACGCCAGCCAATACCTTTCCGAGGTTGTCGCCTGCCGGGGCGAGGAGCGGAGAGTGAAAAGGTCCGCTGACCTTTAACGGAGCGACGAGTTTCGCATTCGCTTCCTTGCACTTTTCGCCCGCTTTCTCCACCGCTTCGATATTGCCGGAGATAACTATCTGTCCCGGGCAATTATAGTTTGCCGGAACAACGCAAAGTCCCGTTTCGCGTTCGGTCTCTTTGCAAATACCCTCTACCGTCGCGGCGTCGAGTCCGATGATAGCCGACATTCCGCCCTTGCCTTTCGGCACGGCGTTTTCCATATATATTCCGCGCTGACGGACGACCTTTACCGCGTCGGTAAACGACATCGCGCCCGTCGCTACGAGCGCGGCATACTCGCCGAGCGACAGCCCCGCCGCCGTATCGAAATTCACGCCCAAACGCTCAACGCCTTTGAGTATGCAAATCTCCGCGACAAGCATAGCCGCCTGCGTATATTCCGTTTGATTTATGAGTTCGTTTTCTTCGAACAATATCGTTTTAAGGTCAAAATCAAGAACCTTGTCCGCTTCGTCGATCACCGCGCGGCATTCTTCGAACGTATCGTAGAAGTCCTTTGCCATGCCGACATATTGCGCTCCCTGACCGGGAAATATTAACGCTGTTTTCATATCTATCGTTGCGCACCGCTCGGAATTACCGAGTGAGGAGTTGGTCGCGCCTCCTTCCGTATTTTTCATCGAGTATTCTCGATATTTTTTGCCGAAACCCGACGGCGTTTGCGGCGATGGGCACGGCACGGGTAATATGCCCGCCTCAATCGATCTTAATAAAGTTGGTCTTTCTTCGCCGCCGTAAACGACAGCTCGCCCTTCGCCCTTAACTGCCCGTCTACCGAGGCTTTGACGGCGAATTTGTAAAGACCGCCCGCCGCCATAAGCACTTTCGCTTCGAGAACGAGAGTGTCGCCGGGGACTACCGCTTTGACGAACTTGAAAGCGTCTGCTTTCAAAAGCACGTAGACGGTGTCGGGGTCGGTCAACGAACCGTCGCCCGGATCGATAACCAGCGAACAAAGTTGCGCAAGCGATTCGATAATAAGCACGCCCGGCATTATAGGCATATCGGGGAAATGCCCCATAAAATACGGCTCGTTCACCGATACGTTTTTAATGCCCTTCGCCGATACGTTGGGCTCGATTTCAACCACCTTTTCCACCATTTGAAACGGCGGTCTTTGTTTAATTCTTTTGTTTATATCAAGTATGTTCATTTTTCGTATAAGTGTTTGCGGGGGAAACCCCCTTTGTGTACAAAGGGGGTTTCCCCCGCTCCCCCTTCCCCTAAAAACTGAAAATCTTTTTTAGTTTTTAGTTATGGGAGTTGTACACTCTAAAATAACTAAATTTTTATTATTCTTTACAATCCCATAACGAACCGATATGAGAGCGGCGACGTGCGGTCAGAGATTTCCCTTGCGCACCGCTAACGCTCGCCACAGGCGTGCGCTACGGTATATCCGCATCTGCTGCTTTGTTTATTGCTCCGACTTTGTGTTTTTTCAAAGGTTTTTATTAAATAAATCCTTATTATATAAGCCCCATAATGAACCGAGCAACAGGAAGGCACAGAATGCCGTTCAGGGGCGCGAAAATCAAGGCTTCGCGAGGGAGTTTACTTAAAACGTAAATGACCGAGCAGAAGCCGCGATTTATCGTCGTCCATCAACGGTGCTATGTGCCTTTCCCTGTGAGCGGCGCTCACAGGGAAAGGCCGCCGTCGATGACCACAACCTGCCCCGTAATATACGCCGCCGCGTCGGAGACGAGGAAGGCTACGAGGTCGGCTATTTCGTCTACGTTGCCTAACCTGCCGAGAGGAATTTGTTTGATATATTCCGCTTTTTTATCCTCGGGAAGTTTCGCTACCATATCAGTTGCGATAAAGCCGGGGGCTATTGCGTTTACGCGAATACCGTAAGGGGCGAGTTCGGTCGCAAGCGTTGCGGTCATGGAGTTGATCGCGCCCTTTGTCGCGGCGTATACCGACTGACCCGGAAGAGCCATTTTCGAACTGACCGAGGAGACATTGACGATTGCGCCTTTCTTTGCTTTGAACATTTTGAGCGTTGCCGCCTGCGCGCAATAGAAGTAGCCTTTGACGTTGATATTAAGGCTTCTATCCAACGAATCGGGGTTGAGCATGAGCAGGAACGCGTCGTCCACAACGCCCGCGTTATTTACGAGCACATCTATTTTGCCGAGTTCTTTGACCACCGTTCTGAACATGGCGTTCACGTCATTTCTGTCGCCTACGTTCGCTTTTATCGCTATGGCGTTTACGCCGAATTTCTTTATTTCGGCTACGACTTTGTTTGCTTCCTCTTCGTTGGAATTGTAGTTTACGGCTACGTCATAACCGAGACTTCCGAGTTTAATGGCGCAACCTCTGCCTATTCCTCTTGACGCGCCCGTGACAAGCGCAACTTTATTTTCCATATCTGCTCCTTTCGGATTTTATATTTTCTTTATTACGACGGCATTGAAGCTACCGCCCGATGACGCGGAAACGGCAAGCGCGTAAGCCGCCGACGTATTGCCGATCTCGCCGCTGAGCATAAGCGCCGCATGCGCAACTTCGAGTGCGCTCGAAGCCGCTCTGCCCTCGCCGCAAATGTCTTTTACGTTGACTTTTTCGGCTTTTTCAAACCCTATCAGCGCCTCGCTCTCCGTCTTTGCCAGAGACTTTATACCGTTCGAGCAGGTCATAACGAGACCGATATTCGCCGCCGTTATGCCCGACTCCGCAAGCGCAAGATCTATCGCGGATCTGAGGGCGGTGCAGTCGCCGTATTTGCCAAACTCCACGTCCGAACGCGCAAAGCCGCTGCCGAGAACTTCGGCGTATTTTTTCGCGCCGCGTTTATTCGCGCTGCTTTCCTTTTCGAGTACCACGGTGATCGCGCCGTCGCCGAGTTTCATTCCCGACTGCGTCGCACCGATTTTTTCGTAAAGCAAATGCACGGTTTCCGAATCTTCATCCGCGCCAATCGCGAGTATTACGTCGTTTTGCGTGGTGCGAAGCACTCTCGGCGAATATGCAACCGCAGCAAGTCCGCTTGCCGCGCCGTTGGAATACGTTACGTTATAACCCTTTACTCCCGCGGAAATGGAAAGATATCCCGGAGCGGCGTTATACACGGTGTTGGGGAAAAGAAACGCGCTGCCCGATTGCGTACCGTTGGCGATTATGCCCTTCTGAAAGTTGGCAATGTCGGTTTGAGGTCCGTCCGACGTTCCGTCGATTATGCCTATCTTCGTAGCGTTCTCCTCCGTCACTTCTATTCCTGCGTCCGCAAGGGCGAGTTTGCCCGAAATGCAGGTCATTTGACTGAGTTTGTCCAACTTGCGATAGAAATTCAATTTGATCCCTACGCCCGCAAAGTCATCCGCGCCGACCGTCGAAACGGCGTCGCCGCATTTTTCGCAAATGTTCGGCGCGGCTTTCGCGTTCACGTTTTCCGTATATGCCGAAACGGTGTTGCCCATGGGGCTGACGATTCCGAGACCCGTTATGAAAATTCTTTCGTCGGTCGCGTCGGTAAGTTTTGCCTCCGCGCCCTCTTTCGCATATATTATGCTGGCGTTGTTGCCGCCGAACGCGTAGTTGTTCGACTGCACATATTCGACCTTTCTCGCCTTACCCTTATTGGGAACGAAGTCAAAGTCGCCTGCCTTTTCGCGCATTGCCGCCTTATCCTCTTCGGTATAACCTACCGTGGGCGGCACGACACCGCGCTCTATT
>CANQCB010000037.1 GCA_947589145.1 uncultured Clostridia bacterium
GGCGACATGACCAACCTCAAAGCGATAGAAGCAGGTTGCGACATAGTGGACACCGCGCTTTCTCCTCTCGGAAACGGCACGAGCCAGCCTGCGACGGAATCGCTTGTCGCAACCCTTCAAGGCACGGATTACGACACGGGCATCGATCTCAAAAAACTCAATGAACTTACCGTTTACTTCCGCACCGTCGCAGACAGACTTAAAAAAGACGGATTTCTCAGTGAAAAAGTCCTTAAAGTTGATGTCAACGCGCTTATCTATCAAGTTCCCGGCGGAATGCTTTCCAACCTCATCAACCAACTCAAAGAGCAGGGAAAGAGCGAAAAACTCGAAGAAGTGCTTCAAGAAGTGCCCAAAGTCAGGGCCGATCTCGGATATCCGCCTCTCGTAACTCCGTCCAGCCAGATTGTCGGCACGCAAGCCGTGCTCAACGTCATCTGCGGCGAGAGATATAAGATGGTTACGAAAGAGACAAAAGGCGTTGCAAGAGGCGAATACGGTAAACTTCCTGTCGAGCCTAACAAAGAGGTTATTAAAAAGATACTCGGCGACGAAAAGCCCATTAAATACAGCCCTCACGATTTGCCGCCCGAACTCGAAAAACTGCGCGACGAACTCGGAAAGTACTACGAACAGGAAGAGGACGTCCTCACTTATGCGCTTTTCCCTCAGGTTTCACAGCCTTTCTTCGAGGCGAGATACGCGAAAAAACACGGCGTGGATATGTCCGTGTTCAACGATAAAAATCAAGTTCATCCCGTATGAGGATATTGATCACCAACGACGACGGCATAAATTCGGTGGGATTGACCACTCTTGCCGACGTTTTGACAGAAGACCATGAGGTGTACGTTATTGCGCCATTATCCCAAAAATCGGCAAGCGGACACGGTATTTCCGTGTATTCTCCGATAACGTACACCCGTTTATCTTCGGAGAAATATTCGCTACGCATAGC
This sequence comes from uncultured Clostridia bacterium, assembly GCA_947589145.1. Classification (GTDB taxonomy): domain Bacteria; phylum Bacillota; class Clostridia; order Christensenellales; family Pumilibacteraceae; genus Protoclostridium. The sequence continues at coordinate 959 of CANQCB010000037.1, forward strand.
AGCGGACGGTACGCCCGCGGATTGCGTCAAACTGGCAGTTCTGTACTTTATGAAAGGCGAACTGCCCGATTTGGTTATTTCGGGTATCAACGAAGGCGCGAATATCGGCAGCGATATCATATACAGCGGAACGGTGAGCGCGGCGCTCGAGGGCGCGTACCTCGGCATTCCGTCAATAGCCGTTAGTAATATTTCGCGCGCATTCACGGAAGGGTATACCCTCGCCGCAAATATGCTCAAAGATAATTTGGATAAATTCTTATCCGTCGGAATGCCGAGATTTTCCGCACTTAACATCAACTATCCGCCTGTGCCGCACAAGGGCATTAAGTTCGTAAAAATGGGTATAAATCCATATTCGGACTGTTATACGGAAGTCGCGGAGCAATCGTTACTCATAAGCGGACAGCCCATGACGGTAGGTATGGAAGAGGATACCGACGTTATACAGGTGCGCAACGGCTACGTAACCGTTTCGCCCATAACGCTGGATAGAAACGATTATGCGTTTCTCGAAAAAATGAAAAGGAATATGGAAGGGTGATACGCGTCGGAATTATCGGCGGCGGAGCCGCAGGGTTGACCGCGGCGGCATTTTGCGAAAACGCGCACGTAACGCTGCTGGAAAAAAACGAAAAAGCCGGCAAAAAACTTTATATAACGGGAAAGGGCAGGTGCAACGTAACAAACAATTGCGCGCTGTACGAATTTTTCCCGAAAATCGTGCACGGCGAAAAGTTTATGATGAGCTCACTCAACGCATTTCCTCCGCCTGCGTTTATGGAGTTTCTCGGTTCGGGCGGCGTACGATTGAAAACGGAGAGGGGAAATCGAGTATTTCCCATGTCGGACAAGTCGAGCGACATTATAAAGGCTTTGGTAAACAAGGCAAAGGAAAAAGCGGAGATTTTGACGGACGTAACCGTTAAATCGATAAGCAGAGACGAAGTTTTCAAGGTAGAGACAGATCGCGGCGAATATATTTTCGATAAAATTATTATCGCCACGGGCGGCGTGAGTTATAAGGCGACGGGTAGCACGGGCGACGGGTATAAATTCGCGAAGGTTTTCGGACATAAAATTATCACCCCCGTTCCTGCGCTGTGCGCTATCGACTTAATAAGCGACGTAAAGCTCCTCGAAGGATTGTCTCTTCGAAATGTGCGCGCAAGCGTAACTCTCTGCGGAAAGACCTTTTCCGAGTTCGGAGAAATGCTGTTCACGGACAAAGGAGTAAGCGGTCCGATAATACTTACGCTCGGCAGTTATATAAACAGATATCCGCTGAAAGGAGAAAAAATATATATCGACTTCAAACCGGCGCTTGCTCCGAACACGCTCGACGAACGATTGATCTCCGATTTCGGCGAAATGCCGAACAAAGACCTTTCGAATATTCTGACGAATTTGCTTCCGTCCGCGATTATTCCGTACGTTCTTGCGCAAAGCGGAATAAACCCGCGGACCAAGGGACATTCGGTCACTCGCGAGCAGAGATACGCTTTGGGCTTTTCCGTGAAAAATCTCGCGTTTGCGATAAAAGGGCTTGCCGACATAGACACCGCGGTGATTACTTCGGGAGGAGTTGATTTGAAAGAAGTCAACCCAAAAACAATGGAAAGCAAGCTTTGCGAGGGTCTATATTTTGCAGGAGAAGTGCTTGACATAGACGCTCTTACGGGCGGATTTAATATACAATGCGCCGCGGCGACGGGTAGAGCCGCCGGCATAGCGGCAAGCGGAGGAACAAAATGACGGTATACGCAATCAGAGGCGCGATAACGATAGACTCGAACACGACGGAAGAAATTGAAAAAAAGTCGGTGCAACTTATTCGTGAAATTGCGGATAAAAACAAGGATATTCAAAGCGTGGTAAGCATAATAGTATCCACCACGGACGACATAACCGCCGCATATCCGGCAAAAGCGATAAGGGAATCGGGTATACTTTCCGCGCCCGTGTTCTCCTGCAAAGAACCGAGTATCGACGGCGCGTTGCCGCTGTGCATTCGCGTGCTCGTAACCGTGTGTTCGGAAAATGCGACGGCAAAGCACGTTTATCTCGGCAAAGCGAAAATACTCAGAAAGGATCTTTTCAATGACTAAGCATTATAACGTCGCGCTTGACGGACCGTCGGGCGCAGGAAAAAGCACGATTGCAAAATTACTTTCGAGTCGGCTTAAAATCATGTATCTCGATACGGGCGCGCTTTACCGCGCCGTCGGACTGAAAGCGTTTCGCGACGGTTGGAAAGAGGACGATTCCGCCGTTGCGGAATTGATAAAATCGGTAAGCATATCCGTCAAATATGACGAAGAAACGGGCAAACAGCTCGTGTTTCTGGACGGAGAGAACGTTTCGGAGGAAATTCGGCGCGATTTCGTGTCGGGCTACGGCAGCCGTTTTTCGGCATTGCCCTCCGTCCGCGCGGCGCTTCTCGATTTGCAAAGGCATATTGCCAAAGAATATTCGTCCGTACTCGACGGCAGGGATATAGGAACTTTCGTATTGCCGAACGCAGAGTTCAAATTCTTCCTCACCGCCTCGGTAGACGTCCGCGCCAAAAGGAGATACGACGAACTTATAGCGCGCGGACAAGAAGCGGACTTGGAAAAGGTGAGAGCGGACATCGAAGCGCGAGATTATCGTGACATGAACAGGGCGGTCGCGCCGCTCAAAAAAGCGGATGACGCCGTCGTTATAGATTCAAGCGAATTGTCCGTGGAAGAAGTCGCGGATAAAATGTTGAAAATAATAAACGGAGCGGAATAACGTTACGGGAAAGGAATTATGTCCGAGCTGAAAGAGAAATACAGAAAATATATCGACAAAAAAGTCAACTATCGCGCTTGGTGGCGTTTTTTGTATGCGATTTTCGGCTGGTTTTTCAAAATACTTTTTCCCGGGCGTGCGCTCGGCGTGGAGAATCTTCCCACCGATTCGGGATATATTTTGGCGTTTAATCACCGAAGCAGCCTCGATATCCCGGTGAGTTTTCTTGCCGTTCCGGGGTTTTTCCATTTTGTGTCGAAAGAGGAATATTATAATCACGCCTTTTTCCGTTGGCTTTTTCCGAAATTCGGAGTTATTGCGATAGACCGCGAAAAGCCGGATTTGTCCACTTTGCGAAAGATTTCCGCGGTCTTGAAAAAGGGCGAGGTCGTGGGCATTTTCCCAGAAGGTACGCGAAACCGCGACGAGGACGCGGATATGCTCCGTTTCAAAAACGGCACGGCTCTTTTCGCGTTGCAGTCCAAAGTACCCGTATTGCCCGTTTATTCGTACAAAAAGCCGAGAATATTCCACAAAAATTATCTCTATATAGGTAAACCCGTGGACGTGAGCAAATACAGCGGTCCGGTAAACGCGGAAAAGGTCGAGCAATACGCCAACGACATAAGACAAGGAATAGAAGAGGCAAAAACTCATCTGCAAGAGGTCATGAATGCAAAAGCCTTCCGAAAAGAAAGGAAAGCGGAAAAGAAGCGAATGCGCGAGGCGAAAAAAATTGCCAAAGCGGCGGCAAAGGCGGCGGCAAAAGCGCTTGCCGAGAATAAGGCGTCAAAATGATAATACGCGCAAAAAATCTCGGATTTTGTTTCGGAGTAAAACGCTCCTTGGCTTTTACCGAAAAAAATTATCCCGAACCCATCTATACTTTCGGTGAGTTGATACACAATTCGCGAATTGTCGAATCTTTGAAAAACAAAGGAATCGTGGCAATCGACGACATTTCCGAAGCGGACGGCGGCACCGTTATAATTCGTTCGCACGGAGCGCCCGTCGAAGTTCTCGGGCTTGCGAAAGAGAGGGGATTGAACGTTGTCGACGCGACCTGTCCTTTCGTAACGAAAATTCGAAATATCGTCGCCGAAAAATATGCCGAAGGATACAAGATCGCCATATTCGGAATGGCGAATCATCCCGAAGTCGTGGGTATAAATTCCATATGCGATTACACCGCCTTTGTTTTCGACGAAACGTTTCCCGAGGAGCTTTACGAAGAGTCAAAAGTATGCATAGTGGCTCAAACCACATCTTCTGCCGAAAAATTCAAAAATATAATCAATAAAATTGAAAAAGATAGATTAAAAACAGTTGAAATATTCGACACAATTTGTTATACTACCAAAGAGCGTCAGGCGGAAGCGGAAGAACTGTCGAAAAAGTGCGACGTGATCCTCGTCATCGGCGATTCAAACAGTTCCAATACTCGGAAACTGAAATATATTTGCGAAAGAAATTGCAAAACGTTTTTGGTCAAGAGTGCGAACGATCTTAAAAACATACAAATTAAAGTCGGCGAAAAAATCGGAATAGTCGCCGGCGCGTCGACTCCGACCGAGTCGATAACGGAGGTAATTCATTACATGGAAAGCAACTACACCGACGCGAAGAACGAAGAGTTCCTGCAAGCGGTAGACGCCGTTGAAACAAACGGTAAACTCGTTTTGCGTGAAGGCAAACGAATGAAGGTCAAGGTTACTTATGCCGACGAGAAAGGCATAACCGTAAACTTTGGCATGAAAATCGACGGTCGCATATCGGCAGAAGAAGCGACGCTCGACGGATCGTATAATCCCGCCGACTATCCGCAGGGTACGGAACTTGATGTAATCTTGCTCAGTGCGAAAGCGGAGGACGGCGTATATCCTTTTTCGAAGAAACAGGTGGACAAGATTAAAGAGGGCGACAAGGTTGTCGACTCCATTCGTAACGGAGAGGAATTCGCGCTCGTCGTAGACCGCGATACCAAAGGCGGATTGCTCGGCAAAATCGGCACGTACACCGTATTTATACCCGCGTCCCAGATAAAAGAGAGATATATTCATGATCTCAAACCGTATATAGGAAAAACGCTCAGACTGACCTGTCTCGAAATCGACGACGCCAAGCGCAGAATAGTCGCAAGCCAAAAGGTTATACTCGAAGCAGAACGTAAGGAAAAAGAGGAGATCTTCTGGACAAACGTCGTTCCCGGCGTAGTCGTAAGCGGCAAAGTAAAGAGCATTTCCAAGTTCGGCGCGTTTGTAAGCGTAGACGGCGTGGATTGCCTTGTGCATATAACCGATATTTCCTGGACGAAATTCAAGTCCATCGAAGATATTCTCAAAGTCGGCAAAAAATATGAGTTTGCAGTGCTCAAAGCGGACAGAGAAAAGGGCAAAGTTTCCCTCGGTTATAAACAACTTCAAAAGCATCCTTTCGACGTCGCTATCGAAAATCACCCCGTAGGATCGACTTTTGTCGGCAAGATCACTTCGCTTATGCCTTTCGGCGCGTTCGTCGAGGTTGAACCCGGCGTGGAAGGTCTTGTCCATGTCTCCGAAGCGTCCAATACTTACGTAAAGAATATAAACGATATATTCAAGGTAGGCGACGAAATCGAAGTTAAGGTGCTTGCAGTCGATTCTTCGGAGAAGAAGATAACGCTCAGCGCAAAGGCATGCCTGCCCGAAGTTCCTGAGGAAGCGCATAAAACGGAGAGAAAGGATAAGACTCGCGCTCCCAAGAAAAATGACGTTCAAAAGGAAGAAGCGGAATGGAGTGAGAACGCAGGCAACAATCCTTTTGCGGATTTGCTCAAAGATATCGAAGTTAAAAAATAATAAAAGTAAAATTCGAAAGACTTCGTCGGAAAAGCGGCGAAGTCTTTTCATTTTGAACGCATTTTTTGTTTTTCTCTTTACAAAACCGAAGCGTTGGTGTATAATTATTCAAGTCGGAAACAAGAATCACCAAACGTCCGTCGTCTGCGTAAATTGTCATATATGATATTCGACTTACATAACGATTTTGTGACGGCGGCGCGGCGTGAAGAACGTGAAAAAGCGTTACGAATATATGCGAATGCAAACGTGCGCGGTATAGTTTTTGCCGTTTATACCACCGAAATAAAGCCGACGGATAAAGATTTCGTAAAATATTCGCCTCCCGAAGTGCCTTTTAAGTCGCTCTCGGCAATAGAGGATCTGGGTTCCGTGCGCACCGACGATTACGAAAGTTTCTTGCGCAAAACAAGTCCGTGTTACGTATCGTTGACCTGGAACGGAGCGAACTCTTTGGCAGGCGGCGTCGGCGCGGAAACGCCGCTCACCGATAGCGGCAAAAATGTGCTGAAAATGCTCGAAAGGTTGGATATTCCGCTCGATATGTCGCACCTTTCGGATAAGTCTTTTTTCGACGCGTTGAAACACTTCCGCGGCAGGGTACTCGTATCTCATACGGCTTCACGCAAACTTTGCAATCATGCGCGGTGCATAACCGACGAAATGGCAAAACTCGTGGCGCGGCGCGGCGGAATAATCGGAATAGCCGCGATTCCCGACTTTTTGGGCGGAAGCGCGGACAGAACCGCATATCTCGCGCACGTCGCTCATTTGACGGAAGTCATAGGTGCGGACAGTATTGCGATAGGTACGGATTTCTACGGCGGTACGCATTATCCGAAGGGTCTGTCCGAATACGCCGACTTTGCCTTTTTGCGACAGGATATGATTAAAATCGGATTCACGGAAGAGGAAACCGAAAAAATATTTTATAAAAACGCATACAGATTTTTGAATTTACGGAGGTAATATGAAAGACGTCTACGAAAATCCGCTTATAACGCGATACGCATCCAAAGAAATGGCGTCCGTTTTTTCGGATGATAATAAATTTACGACATGGCGCAAACTTTGGATAGCGCTTGCCGAGTGCGAAAAAGAACTCGGATTGAATATTACGGACAAGCAGATCGCCGAGATGAAAGAACATGTTTCGGATATTAACTACGAGGTTGCCGAGGCTCGCGAAAAAGAGGTTCGCCATGACGTAATGTCTCACGTATACGCATTCGGCTGTCAGGCAAAGTCCGCGGAGGGGATAATACATCTCGGCGCGACGAGTTGTTACGTCACCGACAATACCGAGGTAATCGTAATGAAGCAGGCGCTTGAAATAGTCAAGGGCAAATTACTGCAAGTTATGAAAAAACTTTCGGATTTTGCGCTCGAATATAAGGGTATGCCGACGCTGGGATTTACGCACCTTCAACCGGCACAGCTTACTACGGTGGGCAAACGCGCCTGCCTTTGGTTGCAGGATCTGCAAATGGATTACGAAAATCTTTGCGCGGTAATCGACGGCTTGAAACTTCGCGGCGTAAAGGGAACGACGGGCACGCAGGCAAGTTTTCTTACTCTTTTCGACGGCGACGGCGAAAAAGTAAAGGCTTTGGAAAAAGCGGTCGTAAACAAAATGGGCTTTAAGTCCGCCTTTGCCGTTTCGGGACAGACGTATACGAGAAAACTCGATTACACCGTGCTTTCCGCGCTGTCGCAGATAGCGCAGAGCGCATACAAGTTCGCCAACGACCTGCGTATTTTGCAAAACATGAAAGAAATGGAAGAGCCGTTTGAAAAAAATCAGATAGGTTCGTCGGCTATGGCGTATAAGCGCAACCCCATGAGAAGCGAGAGAATATGCGCACTTGCTCGGTACGTTATAACCCTGCCCGAGAACGAGGCAATAACCGCCTCGACGCAGTGGTTCGAGCGCACCCTCGACGACAGCGCGAACAAGAGAATAACGATTCCGCAGGCGTTCCTTGCGATCGACGGATTGCTCAACCTTTACATCAACGTCAGCGGCGGCATGGTTGTTTACGATAAGGTTATACGCAAGCATATCATGGCGGAATTGCCGTTTATGGCGACGGAAACAATTTTAATGGAATGCGTAAAGGCAGGCGGAAGCCGTCAGGAACTCCACGAAGCGATTCGACGCCATTCCATGGACGCGGCAAGAACGGTGAAGCAGGAAGGCGGCGACAACGACCTTATCGAAAGGATAAAAGCGGATCCCATGTTCGCGGCGATTAAGGATAAGATCGACGGCATAATGGATCCCGCCAATTTTACGGGCAGAGCGGAAGCGCAGACCGAGGAGTTTATTGCCGAGCAGATACAGCCCATCCTTCTCGCCAACGAGATATCGAAAACGGAAACGGAGATCAAAGTCTGAGCATATTTATAAATTATGACGAAAGAACGGCGTAAAAAAAATAACGAAGCGGTCGCTATACAAGTCGCTGTCGTTACCATAATCATCAACGTATTGCTCGCCGTCGGAAAGTTACTGACGGGTATTTTGTCCGATTCGGAAGCCATGATTGCCGACGCCGTTCATTCCTTTTCCGACGTGTTCAGCACTGTTATCGTCATAATCGGGATAAAGATGGCGTCGAAGGCTTCGGATAAGAGCCATCCATTCGGTCATGAGAGATTCGAATGCGTCGCGGCGATAGTACTCGCCGTCCTGCTCGCGGGTACGGGCGTAATACTCGGCTACGAGGGCATAGTTAGTATAGTCAAATGGTCGGGCGCGGAGGATAAGTCGGCGTTTGCCGTGCCGGGGCTTGCCGCGCTGATAATGGCGGGCGTGTCCGTCGCCGTCAAAGAGGGCATGTATTGGTACACGCGTTGGGCGGCTAAAAAGGCGAAGTCGGACGCTCTCGCAGCGGACGCCTGGCACCACCGCTCGGACGCGCTGTCCTCAATAGGCGCGTTTATAGGTGTAATTCTCGCCATGACCCTCGGCATTGCCATTTTCGACTCTATCGCGTCGCTGGTAATTTGTGTGCTCATAATCGTCGTCGCGGTCAATATTTTCCGCCGCGCCGTTGGTAAAATGGTGGATAAGTCCTGCGACGAGGAAACGCTCCGCAAGATGAAGGACTTAACGACCTCGATCGACGGCGTTATTGCGATCGACGTTATCCGCACCCGCGTGTTTGGCAATAAAATCTACGTCGAGATCGAAATTTCGGTGGACGGGGAACTCACCCTGATATCCGCGCATTCCATAGCCGAAACCGTTCACGAGAAAATCGAACAGGAATTTCCCGACGTCAAACATTGCATGGTCCATGTCAACCCATACATATACGACGAGGCGTAGTAGCCCGTCCGCGTGGCAGGGAAAGCGGAAAAGGTAAAACGAAAATAAGCAACAGTCCAAAAAAGAAACAGGACATAAAACAAAAAACCCGAAGCAAACTTTTACTGTTTACTTCGGAGTTTTTTATGTTATGCACTGCATGATAGCAAGATTGAACTTCCGAGTTTCAATCGGAACGATTTCTATTCTTTTAATATTAACTATATTGCTCCCTGAATTCCAAAAGTCTGGCTATATCTTCATCGGAAACGCTTGATTTCACTTTGTTCTCCAATTGTTTAACATCTTCCATAGTTATAGGACATTCATTGTTGGTTGCAATACTTTTATTGATTGCAAGCATTTTTAATTTATCGCAAAATCCTTCGATATCCGCGCCATTAAATCCATCTGTAATTTTGGCAAGGTAATCATAATCTATTTCTTCGTGCGGAATTCCTTTCAATTTTAATTCGAAAAGTCTTTTTCTTGCGACCAAGTCTGGCAACGGAATATAAATTTTTTCATCAAATCGCCCGGGACGCAAAAAAGCACTATCAATTGCCCACGGTTTATTCGTCGCCGCTATCACCACTATAACGCAGTTCGGATCGTTATCGTTTGAACCGATTCCTTGCATCTCAGCTAAAATTTGCGGTACAAGATCATTGTTTCCATTTTCACCATTGTCGTTTCTTTTTGCACCGATTGCCTCAAACTCATCAAAGAAGATAATCGCTTTTTTTGATTTCCTTGCCTTTGAAAAAATGTTTTTAACATTTGCTTCCGATTCGCCGTACCACTTAGATTTTATGTCGGAACACTTGATTGGGATAAACAGAGATTCGGTTTCATTGGAAGCGGCTTCCGCAAACATTGTTTTTCCTGTACCGGGTAACCCATATAGCAGTAATCCTCCACCTATTTTTTTGCCATATTTTTCATATAAATCTTTGTGAGAAAATGCGTATATGATCTTTTCTCGGAATGCATTTTTTGCCTCGTCCAATCCTGCAATATCATCAAATGTAACTTTACTGATTTTTTTTGAAGATGTTTGAGCGATTTTTTTGTCCTCGTCTGCTCCCGTATTCGGCTTATTAGAATGGACTATTAAATCTACAAGCGCGGGTTTGTTCAGCGATGAATATCCCTTTATTTCATTGTCTCTGCAATATTCTTTGAGCTGCCCGACAGTAAAGAGCATTAAAGCGTCTTTATCTTCGACATAATCCGCAACATTTTCTGTCGAGGAATCGAAGTCCTCATTTTCCTCGTCTTCATATCCAATATCACCGCCGTGGAAAACAATACCGCCAACTTTCTCGATTATAAATCTAATCAGGTGTGCCAACAAAGCCAAAACTACAAACGCAACTATTCCGCCCAACACAATCAAGACCGGTACCCAATATGAAGTGACGATTCCCCAAATCATGCTGGCAAGCGGAACCAAAAAACTAATAGCTACCCATGCATGATTCGAGAAAAACTCTACGATTGCGTCCCATGTATCTTCAAAGTCAAGATCTTTGACTATCATCACAATAATATAAATAAGTGCAGCAACTCCCGCCAAGATACTCGTAACAATAATCCAGATATTATATGTATCCCAAAACGAAGCATAATTCGCTGTCCAGGAAACATATTTTATCGAATCTACTTTTCCCTCGACAGAAAAATTAAAAGAGCCAGTATACTCGTCACCATGATTAACTCCTTTGTCGTAATAATATGTATCAGTTTTAACAAGATTTGATTGATTGTACAAGTTGAAAGTTATAGAAAAATCATCAAAATTGAATATTGTGCCATTTGTTAAAGTTGCGACCCAGACTATATTCGTCTGATTTATATTTGCATCATAGATAAACTCTGCATATTGCAAACGTGAGGTATCTATATAGCACTCACTCTTATCGGTGCTTTGACATCCTGTTAAAAGAAGAAAGAGTAAGATAAAAATAATAGATAAGCAGTATATAGATCGTACCCATTTTATCTTTTTCATCTCTGGTTTTTCTCCTAAGTTATTTATAAACAAGTCTCACCATACATCATTTCACCATAAATGTCAAGCACAGAACAATGTTGCAAATTACATTAACAGAATAAATTCACGCTGATAGTAGAAAATGTTTTGAAAGGTTAACGCCGAAAATCAAAACCTAAAAAACGGCGGGCGGGCAGAAAAATCAAGTTCTGCCCGCCATTTTTCCATGCTCCGAAAGAATCAAATTTTTCCATAAAACAAAATAGCCCGAACGTACTTTTACGAAAAGAAGTTCAAGCTATTCACACTTGGTGCCCGAAGTCGGACTTGAACCGACACTGTGTTGCCACAAACGGATTTTAAGTCCGTCGCGTCTGCCATTCCGCCATTCGGGCTTATTGGAGGTACCACCCGGATTTGAACCGGGGGTCAGGGCTTTGCAGGCCCATGCCTTACCACTTGG
>CANQCB010000038.1 GCA_947589145.1 uncultured Clostridia bacterium
CTATTGGCAACTCTACCGCTATAACCCCGACAAGGGCTTCACCCTCGACTCCAAAGATCCCACGGCTTCCTACCGCGACTTCATCCTCGGCGAAACGAGATATAAGACCCTCAACGCCTCCAAACCCGACGTTGCCGAAGTCTTGTTCGCTCAGGCGGAAGAGGACGCAAAGAATAGGTTGGAGACCTATAAGATCAAAGCCAATAAGTAACCTTAATAAACTATAACAAAACGGGGTGCTGATAGCACCCCGTTTTGTTATACTACGGACGGCGGAGCGGCGCTGATGGACGACGAGAAATCGCGGCTTCTGCTCGGTCATTTACGTTTTAAGTAAAGTTTGGTTAAAAAAACAGAGTGCTTCGGGTGTATCCCATAAGGAATCCTGAATGAAAAGTAAAAAGGAGTAGCGTGCTACTCCTTTTTACTGTCCCGTGGACTCACAGGCTACGTTGTAGCATAGTGAGATATGGATACAAAATGATATGACCTACGATAAACATCAATCGACCTCTTCTCCCGGATCGTCGCGTGAAAATTTCGCATGCCACCGTAAATCCTTTTCGTGAACGGAAATTTCGGCGATATCTTTCCCTGTACCGAATTCGGAAAAAATAACGTCCCAAGTGTCCCCGATTTGTTCTTCTAACATGATCGCTCCGAACATTCCCTTGTGGACGCCTTGCTTTGCATATTCCTCTTTTTCAACGATGAGTTCCACGCAATCCAAATATTTCAGTTTCATTTCAGCCTCCGAGCGGTGTTGTACAGGTAATGAGTGCCTTTGGGCGAACCATCCATCCTGTGATAAGTCTAATATTTCTTCCGTTCTTTGTCAAATCAATTTCAACGCTCATCCTTTGACCATGAAGAGCATATTTAATAATGTAGGCGCACTCTGTGATTACAGAGTGCGCTATACATTCAACGTTAATAAGACAGTCATTCTATTATATCTTCGTCTATATTTTCGTTGGGCTGTTCATTTTCCTCCGTCTCTTCCCCATCTTGTTCGCTGTCGACGGACTCGTCCTGCTCTTCTTCCGTCTCGGGCTCGTCCTCGGGTTCTGCCGCATCGGTATCGCTGCTCGGGGCGTCCGAGGGTTCGCCGTCCGAACCGTCCTTCTTTTCGGTGCTGTCGGTCAATATGCCGAGCATTACGAGCACCGAAGCCGCGGCGGCGATGATTTCGTTCACCGCCGGCACGTCGATTTTAAGTCCGAACGCCTGCAACACGAGCAAAACGAAAGACGCTATCGCAAGCAATCCTTTTTTAGTCAGTTTCATACCGTGCTCCTTTTATTTGCAATATTCGTTGTACAACGTATAGAAGTAATAGTCGGAAAGCGTGGCGCGGATAACGGGATCGTTTCTCACCGCGTAAGACGCGTCGGACTTGCTCAGCGTAGACAGATAAGACTTGACCGCCTCATACTTTGCAAGGTTATACGCGTCGAGTTCGGCGGTGCTGCCGAGTTCGTTTTCCAACTTCTCTTGATTGAGTTTATCCGAATATAACTTGCTTGCCGTCTCGGCGCGGTCGAGCGCGTCTTTCTGTTCCTGCTGCGCGATACTGTTGTTATACTTTACGACCTCTGCGATCTTATCGTCGCGCTCCTTTGTGAGTTCGGCGATCTTTTCGGTGACCTTGGCGGCGTAGGCAATATTGAAGTCGTTAAGCGCCTTTTCGCGGCTGACTTCGAGTTCGCTTATTTCCCTGTCGATATTCTGCACCGCTTCTTCCGCCGCCATTGCCGCTTGCGACAGCGCCGCGGCTTTTCCGCTTTGAAGTTCCGCCGACTTATTCGCCGCTATGCTCGAACGCGCAAGTCCGCGTTTCAATGCGTCGTCGGAAAACGCCGTCATGGCGTCGTCGTATTGCGACGCTATGTTTGCGGAAAGTTTCGCCGCAGACTCCTGCGCGGACTTTCGCTCCGCCTCTTTCGCCGCCCTCTCCGCGCGCGCGTTCTCTTCGATATCCTCTATCGTTGTATTCTTATACTCCGCAAGGCTGTTTCTTGCGTTCTCGGCTATTTCCTCGTCGGTGGGCGCGTCGTATTCGAGTCGGTCGTACGACGGGTTATCGGGAAGCCCCGATGACGATTCCGCGCGATTTTGATATTCGCCTTCGAGCTTTTCGAGTTCCTCAATGAGTTTGTCCCTCGAATCGGCGTCGCTTTTCGCGACGTTATCCTGCAACTGTTTCAAATAGTCAATATATGACGCCATTTTGATCTCCTTCGCGGTAGATCCGCTTTTCGATTTCGCGCACGTCCGTTTTAAGACTGCGCAGTTTCTCTTTGTTCATAGACAAGTTTATCTCCTCTTAAAATTACCGAGCCGCCTATCAGCGGCGCAAACGCTCCGCCGTATGCGACTATCGTCGTTTTGCCGTCGGATAAGTTCTGCCGTTTTACCGTACCGGACGAATACAGATATGCGGCGTTGTCGTCCTCTTTCAATCCGCCGACGACGGTTCCGTTTCCGATGTACTTAGCATTATAGAATCGCATACGTCTTTCTTCCTTTTTTTCTTATCTTTTTCGATTTTTTCGCATAACTCGATCAGCTTATCCATTTTGCCGTTCATGATATCCAGACTTTTCAGACCCGACACAAGTTCGGTTATGATACCGTGATAGCATTTTTCGCGTTTCGCGCCCGTGCGGAGCGCTATGAAAAGGAGAAGCGCGAAAACGGCAGAATAGCACCCGCCTTCGATCAGCGACGATATGATTTCCATGATATTATACCTCTGTTTTTATAGTTGCTTTCGCGCCGTGCTGTCCGCTCCGAAAAGGCGTTTCTCCCGTCTCGCGGACTTTGACTTTGCCGCCGGCTACGAGATTGTCATCGTAAACTTCCGTATTATAAGTCAATGCGTCGCGGTAATACAAGTCGTCGCCGCGCTTATAATACAGCCTGTTATGCGCAAACGCCATGCTGTCCGCGTCGAGAACGGCGATTTCTTTGACCTCGCTGCCTATTATCATCAACCTGTACGTCCCGTATATATTCAAAAGATACATATTGTCGCAAACGGATAAAACCCCGTTCGTTATGTTCGTTGCATAATTCAGGCGCACGAGGCAGTTAATGCCGTTTTTCATTCGGACAAGCGCCGTTCCTTCCGCGCGCGCCGTTATGGAATCGACGTTGCTCATGGTAGTTACGCCCGTGCCGACCGTTCCCGACACACTTATGACGCTCGACCCCGTCGAAGTTATCACGATCAATTTTTCGTTATTCGTGACGATTCCGAGGCAGGAAATCGTCTTGGAATAAACCTGATGAGTGCCCGACGACGCGGTTATGGCGTAGCACTGCACGCTTTTGCCGTCCGTGCAATATACTCTCAGTCCGCTTTTCCCGTCGCTTATCGCCACGCTTATGACCGCGCTCTTCGATATCGCGGCAATATCTTTACCGCCCTTGAATACTATGATCTCGCTTTCGTTCGCAATGGCGCAATATCCGCTTTGAGTGAACGCGTAAGACTTTATTCCCACGATTTTCCGCTCGGACACCGGTGACATATCCTTTCCGTAAAGTCGGAACACGTCGTTATCGACGAATGATATATAATCGCCGTGCGCCTGCATTTCGCCCTTTACGGGACGCGGAAATTTGTTCTCGACATTGCTCAGCAGCAAAGGAAACCGCACGAACAAACTCCCCTCGTACTTGGCGTTCGAGGAAGCGTCGGTCAATTCCATCGAAGTCTGATTTACACCCGTACCGAATAACTCGCCATTGCTCGATACGGTTACCGTACTCGTTTCGTCTTTCTTGTCCGTCAAGTTCCAGATAAACGCAAGTTCGTTGTCGTAGTATACGTAAAGCGGCGCGGGAACGCTGTCAAACGCGAACGTCAAAGTTATGCCGTTTGAGGATATGGCGGGAATTATCACGACGGAGCCGCCGCTGTCGTATTTTGCCGTAAACTTATCTTCATAAGGCGCAGTGCCCGTCAGCACGTCGAAAAATTTATCGCTGCCCTTGTAACCGCTCGGCGCGTTAAGCGTAAGCGTTAAAGTCGCGACTGTGGAGAGTTCTCCGCTGTCCGACCCGCTTATAGTCGCTTTGCCGCCAACAAGCGGCGCGCCGCCCGTGCCGTCCGTGAAACTTATGCGCGTTATGTCTCCCGTAAGTTCTTTTTTGGACACGGTGACGCGCTTTGTGACGGTCAGTTTGCCTTTCTCCCAATATTTACTTACGATTTCCGCCTCTTTCGTCACAACGTCGCCCGACGACAAATCCAGCCGAATATAAGCCGAATATGCGCCGCCGCCCGCCATGCATTCCATAATTGTGTTATACATGATCCCTCCTCAATGAACGATCTCCACCGTTACCGACGCGCTTGCTTCGGCGTGCGCCTCGTCCGACGATATGCAAAGTATGTTCCTGTTATTGTCGGATATTATGAGGCTGAGCACGTCGGCGTGCTTTATGAAACACATGCCCGTAACGTTGTTCGAACTTCGAACAACCGTGCTTTCCAGCGGCGTAAGATCGAAGCCGTACCTCGTAACCGTCACAAGCGTGCCGTCGTACGCCGCGACCGCCCAACCGCCGTCCGTTGCCGTCGCGGCGATCTTGGCGCATTTTCCGAGCGTCGCGGAACTTTCGGCGTCTATCGTCGTCAAAATCCCCACTCCGTCGCCGTTTATAAAGGCGATCAGAGTTCGTTCGCCGCTGCACGCCACGTCGAAATCCGACGCTATCAGGGCGTAATATAACGGGGTGAACGCTCCCGAAGAGAGAGAATGCACTTCCAATTTGTCCGAAGCATACGCCGCATAAGCGTTCGAACCGTAAAAGTCCGCGGCAATGTGAACGGCTTTCGCGTCAAAGCCGCATTTCGTACCGAAAGCCGAGACGTATACGTCGCCGACCGTTACCCCGACGGCAGGCAGCAATTCTATTTCGCCGCCGTCCGTCGCGGTAAAAACCGTCGTCGCCGTGCCGCCCGAAGCAAGTCCGCTCACGCGCATTCCGGCAAAATATACGTCTATTCCGCCGCTCCCCGTGCTCGACGCGCTTACGATTATGAGCGCCGAACCGCCCGTATACGTCGCGACCGTCGTTTTTCTCCCCGACGGACACCCGTTCATATACGGCACGCCGCTCACTCCCAAACTTTGGGTATTGCCGATCAGCCGCTCCAATTCGCTTATTTTGAAATACGTCTCTTTATCGTAGTCCATTTTAACTCCTTATTACGTAGCCCAAACGGCTGATATTTGCGCCTTTTTTCGCGGATTTTATGCGAAAGGCTACCGTTTTGCACGAAGTCGTCGGTTTTATCCTTACGGCACCGCCGCCGTTTATCTCGTAATCTTTCTCTTTTCCGTCCGAAATTACCGTCAGCGTTATGTCGCCGCTCGTTCGAAGCGTTATCGCCGAAACGGTCTTTTTGTCGGATATCTGAAAGTCGAGATCGCCGCTTTCCCACACTTTGACGAGAGGTTCGCCGAAAAACTCCGCGCACTCCCTGACTTTTCCTATCCGCCCGTCGTACGCGACGGCATATACTTCGTCGCCGAGTCGGCACAACCGCTTTATAGGCAGATGGGAAAGGGTGAAAGTGTTCGCGTTGAGGTCGTATACCACGAGGGTATCGTTATCCCCCTCTTTTTCGGTGCAGGCGGCAAGATAGTATTTCCCGCCGAGAAAGACGGCGCTCGCGCCGGGGGACGGAAGGAATTTCACCGCTTTCAGCCTGTTTGCAACGCTGTATCCGTCGAACGAATGCAATCCGTCCGAGCCGAGGAGCATTACCACGTCGCCGCACGGACACACGCTTCCCCCGTATATCCTGCCTCCGGCAACGTATAAGTTGACGACGTAAAAGTCCTCCTGCGACGAATATGCGGTGAGCCTCGATATGCCGTATTCGCGGAAAATGTAGACGTAGTTCAGAAAGTCCTCTACTTTTATGAGGCGTCCGCGCTCGTCGAGCAGTTGAATGTAACCGCCCTCGGCAAGCGCCGAGTCGTTCCAATTCGTCGGATCGAGGTCGTCGGAAAAGTATACCGCCGACTGTTCGCCCGATGTCGTCGCAAACATTCTCTCGTAGTGCATGGACATGGAAGTTATATAAGGGCTGTCTTTTATGCGGCGCACGCTCCCCACTCCGTCCCACACGCACATTTTGTCGGTGGGCGAAGTCATCAATACGCTGTCGTCGCCGTATAGTCTGTACTCGATTGCCGAGGGCGGAGAGGTGAACTCCGCGCCTTCGAGCAGGTGCCAGCCGTCGCCGTAGTTGTAATGCACTTGCCCATCCTCGTCGCAGTACATGTCGCATACCTCATATTCTTCGCGGTCATAGTCGTAGCGCGTAAAACGCCACGCGCTCTGCACCTTGCGATCCCCGAAAAGCTCGGTGCGCTCGACTCCGTAACCGTCGGTCAATGCGCCCGAACTGACGTTGAAATTGGCTATCCGAGCAGCGCTGCCCTCGGGCAGAACGGCGTCGTCAAAACGCATATCGACGTTGGCGCCGAAGTTTTTTATGAGGTGACGGGACCCGCCCCGAGGCATTTTGATGTTATTCATTTCAGTACATCCTTCTCGCTTTGATTTTGATTTTGGGTCGGGCTGCTACGGACAGCCCGCTTTTATACCGTCCGTCCCAGGTCTCCGCCTCGTCCAACCCCTCGGTTATGCAATACTCCGCCGCTATTCCGTAAGCGAGCACGCGCGGACTTATGCCGAAGAACTTCGCTTCGGCGTCCTCTATCGACGACGCGACGGGCGTTTCGGGGTATTCGGTGCGGCGGTATTCGTCGTGTATTTCGCTCACGACGAGATTATACAGGCGCAAAAATTTCTCCGAGATCTCGCTTGTAACGCCCGGCGAAAGCGCCGCCGTCTCCTGCGCTTCGGGCGTAAGATTCAGCATAAGCATTGCGGATATTATAATGTCTTTAACCATTTTTCCTCCTCTGCCTTGTCTCCGCGCTTGCCGAAAAACGGGTTGCGCGTGCGCGCGGCATATTCCAATGTGCGTGCGTCCAGCCTGTCATACGGAACGACGAAGCAGAGAGTGTTGCCCCTCTGCTCCTTGCTGTGAACTTCGTACCGCGATTTCAAGAGATTATACACCACGTAGTAACTCGGATCGATCTCTTTTAAGCGCGACGATATGAAGAACACGTCGTCCGTAACGGGCCGCAAATACGACCTGTCCATTCTTATTCCGTTATGCCGGTGAGTACCGCCTGCCCGTTGGGTCTGTCGCAAACGAGGTCGCAATATTTGACAAGCGTTGCGGTATAAACGGGATAGCCCTGACTCTGGCGCAAAATGTTGCCGTTCTCCGTTTCGAGGAAGCGCCAATCGCAAAGTTGGTGCAGGTGGAATACGCTCGTATCGAGCATATACATCGTTCCCTTCGGCACGAACCTGTCGTAAACGACGGGTATGCCGTTGAAGGAAAGACTCTTGAACCCGCCGTCGAGGTTCATGATATCGATGTTGCGCTTATATTGCGACATATACTCCATATACGCGTATTTAACGTCAGAGGATACGGCGATAAAGTCCACCGTCGCGCCGGTCTCCGTGTCGAGTCGGTCTATGATCTCCTGCATCATGGTCTCGGAAATTGCGCCTACGCCGTTCTTTACGATCGGGTTCAGCACGGGAGACGCGGATCTGTCGATACCGTAAAGACTCTTGGTCGTGTCGAAAATCGCGCCGAGACCGGTTATCTCCTTGTCCTTACTGTTCTGAACGTAAATTTTCGCACCGCTCGAAACTCCCGCGGGGGTTTTGTCGATGGTGACGGTATTGTCCGCGCGATTTACGGCAACGACGTATGCGTTTGCGATCGTTCTCGCCTCGTCCGTATAAATATCCACCGCAAGCCCCTCGATAAAGTTGCGCGTATCGTCCACCGTGAGAGTATTCGACTCTACCGATTCGACGGTGCCGAGCAAGCCCGTGCCGTCGCCGTACAACATTCTGCCGAGGTTGAACTTGCTCGCTTTGAGAAGCCCGTCGATCTCCGCATTGAGCAGGTCGGTAAACGCGCCCCTGTCGTTGGCGGACGCCCTGATGGCTTTGTCGGAAATTTCGATCTGCCCGTAGAGGTTTTTGAGGGTGGACACAAATTGCAGGTAATTGTTACCGTGCGCGCCCGGAAGCTCGCCGCTCTCTTCGCCTGCGCCGATACCGCCGTTGATCCCGACGGATACCGCCTTCCTGATTTCCTTACCCCAGACGTCCGTCGTAGTCTGTTCTATTTTGGACATGAGGGGGTTGATCTTAGTGTTCAGTAGCTCGGTGACAGCACCGAGGTATACGCTTTTAAGCGCGTTTTCAGCTGAATTGATTGTTACCATAATTTCTCCTGTTTCGTCACCAATTTACCGATGACATTAAAATTTCTTTTGCCTCTTTGAGGCTTTTGGGCACGCGCGCCGCAGCCTTCGCCGGGAATCCGCCCGAGAGGATCGGCGGAGGCTCGCACCGTGCGCCCGTTTCACCCGCGCCCATTGCGGCTTTGAGCTCGGCGTTCTCGCTCTTTAACCGTTCGAGTTCGACGTTTTCGCTTTTTAAGCGTTCGAGTTCGGCTTTCAGACTCTTTCTGTTCGTTCGTTTACTCCGCATAACTTACCTCCGCCTTTGTTTGAAACGCCGCCAATTTGCGGTGGGAGCGAATGTGAGCGAGCATTTTCTCTTTCAATTCGGGGTGGGCTTTTGCCGCTTTTTCAAAGTCGCAGCCGAGCATAAAGCGCGTATGGGAACGTATGTGAATATCGTGCGAATCGATTTCGTCCGCTTCGTTTATATCGCCGTCCATCGCGGCAAGGTTCTCCCTGTCCGCCTTCTCCTCGTGCAAGTTTTGAAGTTCCGCCGCCGTCTCCCAACTGCCGTAGCCGAGGAGCGCAAGCAATTTGTGACGGGTCGCCACGCCGAGTTTGCCGTCCTCGTCGTTGAGAAGTCCGAGTTGGAGCAGTTCGAGCAGACGGGATTGTTTCCCCGATCTGCCCGCCGCCGTTTCAGCCACGGTGTCGTATACGACGTCGCACTCGCCTATGTCCGAGCCCTTCCACTTAACGATCTCCACGCTGCCGTCCTCTCCGACGCATTTCGTCAGTCGGATATCGGTGGCAAACTGCTTATAAAGCCGAAGCACCATTTTGGCAATGTCGCGTACGGCGGCGCGAATGAGATCCGACGTTATTCCGAGTCTCGTGTCGTCCTGATCGATCAGAAGCTGTATTGCCTTTCCGCTGTCGGCGTTGGTGGGAACGAAAGAGGAGCGCATTATGTCGCTCACGCCTGTGATAGTATTGAACTCTTCCTCTAATCTCGCCTCTTCCGCCGTAAAGATCGCGGGGATATTGCCCTGATCGAGCATTCGCGGCGCCTGACTGCCCTGTCTGTATACGATAACCGAACCCGGACGAAGCCCGTCCGCTTCGAGCGCGTCGGTGTCCACCGCGCCGTCCTCCACGGCAAGCACGCCGCAACATATGCGGTTTATGAACTCGTGCTTTCGGTTTTTTACCGCGTTGTATGCGCGCTGAATGGGAATGACGCGCTCTATCATGCTCGTCCCGAAAAACGAACCTGCCGTCTCCAACGTGTTTTGGCGCACAAAGGGGAATGTACGCCTGCCGTCCGCGTCGTTTTCGTAAGGAAGATCCCCGCGGTATAACACCCTTTCGCCGGCGACGATAATGAGTTCGCCGTTCGGTTTGGAAGATGAAGGACGCTCGTACCGCTCGATCAGCATAGCGCACTCCTTTTTCCTCGTCAGCCTGAGATCGGGTAACGCGGAGAATACCGCTTTCTCGGGCGCGGCAAACTCGATATCTTCGGGCGGAACTTCCACCCCGTAAAGTTCCGCTATTTCGGTCACGGGGACAGCCCGCGCGTGAATGAGCGACCGCACTTCGTCCATTCCCGAAGCGTAAAGACTGTCCGGGTATATTTCGTACGGCGAAACGGCGGTAACGCGGACGTCGCCCTGCGCGCTTTCCCAGGTCACCTTGTAAAAAGCCGATCCCGTCAGTTCTCCCCACATGGTGGCGCGGGAAATTATCTTATCCGTCTCCAATTTCGCCGTGACCGCGGACAGAATTTTGGTGGACGCGTCGGCTATTTTCAGGTCGTCGTCGGACGAGGAAGCGGGCCGCACGCTCATGACGGGGCGCACCGCCGCAAGTTTGGCAAGACGGGTCTCCACTATGGGCGCGACGTGGTTGTAGACTTGCCGTTCCTGCCAAGCGTAATCGGGGGCGGTCTCGGTTACTTCGAGCATGGGGTCGATTTCCACGAACTGCCGACCCGAGAGAAAGCAGGCGTTGAGCGTCCATTGCGCTTCCGTCGTGCGCCGCTCCTCTCTGCGGCTCTCGTAGTCCTTACGCACTTCCGCCGCCGTCAGGCGCTCCGCCTCGCTCGCCGCAGATTCGGGCGAAATCATCCGTGTACTCATGCCTCTTCCTCCGACGGGCGCATGGCCTTTCTTGCCAACTCCGCAATTTCGCCGAGACATGCCGAGCATAAGTGCATACTGCTCCTTATTCCCGTCCTCGACGGCGCAAGCGTGTAATCCGCTCTGTTTCCGCATGCGCCGAGTTCGCAGCGCATTTTGTACTTACATTTGGTTAATTCCATTTTTTACCTCACTTTTTTTGATTATTCAGCGCCGCCAACTCCCTCAGCAAACGCTCTCTTTCCTCTTCGAGCTCCTTTTCGGTGAGCGAAACGTCTTCCTGTCTGTCGAGCAGGAGTTTGATCGCCGAAAGGTCGGGCGGCACGTCTTTTACGGACACCTTGTTCTTTATTTCGTTTCCCTCGCCGTCGTATTCCGTCGTTTGTTCGCTCACCGTGTAACCGTATGCCTTGCGGCGCAACGCCGCCATCAACGCTTCTTTATCGTCCATACCTTCTCCTGCGCATCGCCGCTTTCGCCAACTTTTCCTTATCTTTTTGTATCTCCGTCTTTACGCTCGGCGTTATCTTCGGAGCGGGTTTGGTCATGAGATAATACCGCAATTCGTCCAGGCAGTGGTCGTCCTTTTTTATAGGGTTGTCGCCCTCGCCCCAACTGTATGTTTTCAGTTCGCGAATGAGATTGACGCACGAGCGGAAAATGTACAGTTTCGGCGTACCGTCCCCTTTCAGGTATCGCTTCACCGTGTTTATTCCGCTGTACAGTTCCTTGTTGACGTGCGGATTTACGGCAATTCCGCGTTCGGAAAACAATTCGCTGACGCTCCTTAGCCCCGAAAGAGTGCGTTGGTTCGCCGCAGGGTCGATATATGCGGTGTATCGCCCGTAACGGTCGGTTTTCCAACCCAACTCACGGCACTTTTTGCCTATCTCCTCCGCATGCCAATCGACGTCCTTGCCGGCGCGGTAATGTTCGCCCACCACGAACACGTTGCCGTCGCCGTCCACGGCATACCAATGACAGGACAGCGGATTGTTCAACCCGGGGTCGATGGACATCGCGTCCTGCCACTCGGTCGGTACGTCAAAGGGGTCTATCACATGAACGTTCTCGTCGAACTCGGGATAGACGAGACCGCTGTTTTTGATAAACCTGCCGTAACGGCGGCTTTCGAGGACGTCGGCGGAGAGTACGCTCGTCAGGCTTTCCACCTCGTCTTTGTCGAGGTACGGGTTATCCGCCCACTCCATGAACTCGCACCACACTTCGGGATCGTCGGAGAGGTATATCTTGTCATACACAAAGGTCATGCCTTTGAGCGGAGTCATCGTGCCGAACAGATCTCCCTTTCTGTCGAACACGCGCATACGGCACTCGTCGTATATGTCTTCGGGCGGCTCTTCGTCGAACCACACGTAATCGAGGCTTGTTCCCTGAAATTTTTCCCTGCCGCTCTCGCACGACTTAAAACCTATTCGCGACAGAGTGCCGAATACGTTCCTCACCGTTATATAGTCGATCACTCCGCCCGAGGGGTTGCTTGACTTGCCCGTCACCATTACCACGTCCTCGATCCACTCCCGTTTGAGGTAAGAAAGGATTTTTGCCTGCGCCACGTCGCGCTGAACTTCCCTCGTGAGCGATACTACCCAACCGTCCGTCGGTTTGTTTTCGCGATATGGGTGGATGCCGCGCGCCATGAGCACGACCTCCACCGCTCCACACTCACTCTTGCCGCTACGGTTGCCGCCA
>CANQCB010000039.1 GCA_947589145.1 uncultured Clostridia bacterium
AGTTTACCGATGCAAAGCTGGATAGCGGACTCGATATTGTCGTATACGCCGTTTGCATATATCTCGCCGGAGTCGCCGTGTCTGAACTGAACGCTAATCTCGTTTACTTCGTTGGCAGTGATATCCTTCTCATAATCGGAGTCTTCCTTGCCGTCGGTGATCTCACCTGCCTCGACGCCTATTGCCGCTGCTCCGCTGGGAACATCACGGAAGTCGTTAAGCGAAACGGTTCCGGAAACGTTGGACTCTATTTTGAGTTTAACTTCGTAGTTGTGGTTGGTCTTGAGTTTGCCATCCTGTCCTGCGCTACGATAGAAGAGCTGCACGGCTGCATGGTTGGCATTCGGATCATCTACCTTGTACTGTATCGTAACCTTTTGCGCACCGATATATATGTAATCGCTGTCGGGAGCCTTACCGTTTTCGTAATTGCCGTCTACGTAAGCCGTAGAGATGGTGGTATCGGTCCAGTTATATTTATGGTCGCCCCAATAGTTCCAAATGCCGGCAGGGCTCTTGTTCTGCTCGTAAGTGGAAGCGTCGAAGGTGTAGTTACCCTTGTTCTCCCAAGTTACGGTTACAGGTATGCTTGCCGAGAAATTGGTGCCGGTGATCTTTGCGGTCAAGGTTACGGGCGAACCTTCTTCGGTATCCAAAACAGGTTTAACCAAGCCGTTCGCTACGGTAACTTTCGTCGCGTCGGAAGATTCCCACTCGATCTCCTGATCGGGAACTTCGGTTCCCTCTCTCGTTACCTTCGCGGTGAGGGTCACGCCTGCTGCGTCATTCTCTTTATCGAGAGTGAGTTCGGTGATGGGTTGACCGTCTTTGAGAATGGAGACTTCACGACCCGCGGTTACGGTTACCGTGCACACATTGGACGTTACGTCGCCGACCTTTGCGGTAATCTCCGCCGTGCCCTTCGCCTCGCCCCTTACTCTGCCGATAGCGGATACGGACGCGATCGTGGGAGCGGAAGAAACCCATTCGTCGATGTCTGCGGTTCTGGTGGAAGTGTTACCGTCGCTGTATGTAATCGTTACGGTCGGGGTCACACTCATGCCTGCTTCCACGGTCAAAGTCTCGGATATCTCGATGCTCGTAACCGTGGGATCTTTATCTCCGCACGCGGTCAACGTAAATGCGGCAAACGAAAAAATCAACGCAAGCGCAATTACGAATACGACGGGGAGAAGAACTTTCCTTTTTGCATTCATACAAATTCCTCCTGTATAAATTTTTGATTTATTACTAATGCCGATTGGCAAATAGTCGCTTTTCGTCGGTCGGGAGAAAGCGTAACTTCAATCGCATTTTCGCACGTCTCCCCCGCTTCGGAATTTCCCTTTTTTGTCAAAGCGATCCTCGGGGAAACGGTCATTATGCGACAGAACGGACTGTTTCTTTATTGACCTGTGAAATTATATAACACCCGAAAGCGCAAAAAATATCCGTTTCTTATTCTGTCGTTTTATTTCCTAAATTGTAAGAATAATCGGCCTTTTGAAAAAGGAACGAGCCGTTCGGAACGCTTTACGGCGCGGCCGTTTCGGCGGCTGCCAACGTTTTACGGTTCGGCCGTTTCGGCGGTTTTTCGCGGCCGACTGAAAATTATATTTATATGGAAAACGTTGTTCGTGGCGTAGGCGTTCAGTTCGCCGCCGTATTTCTTGACTATCATGCGGAGACTGCGCATGCCGAAGCCGTGATTTTCCTTGTCGCTCTTGGTGGTGACGGGCAAGCCGTCCTCGAAATCGAGGCTGCCGTTGAAATAGTTTTCCTCCTGCACGAGAATGAGGTCGTCCTTGGATTTCACCACGAGACTTATTACTCTGCGCTCGTTGTCGGAGATCTCCTTTACCGCTTCGAGGGCGTTATCGATTATGTTTCCGAAAAGGCAGTACAGGTCGCCGGTCTCCATAAATTCGAGTTTTTCGCCGTCTATCATGCAGGAGAGGTTGATCCCGTTCTGTTCGCAATATAAACTCTTTTCGGTTATGAGGACGTTGAGAAGCCCGTTCCCCGTTTCCAACCTTGCGTCGTATATGGAAATGCTGTCGCGCAGATCCTTTAACGTTTCGGGCGAGATACCGCCCTGCGCGGCAAGCGCGTCGAGCTTATACTTTATGTCGTGGCACTTTATGTTGATTCTCTCTATGCTGTCCTTGGAAATCCGATATTGCATTTCGCCCTGTCTCACGGTATATTTGAGGTATTCGAGCTCTTGAAGAAGTTTGTTTTCCACGATCGCCTTGGACGACAGCAACAATATGACGAGACAGCAGATGACGGAAAAGGCGTTCCCCGTCTGCCGCAACGCGTAATATACCGGTTCGAGGAAGTGATTTTCGCGCTCCACGCTGAGCCGCGCGAAGTTCACGTCTTCGAGAGAACAAAGCAGCACGGTGACGGCAAGAATGATCACCACGATGACGAGCATTTTTGTGTTCAACTCGTTACCTTGGAGTTTGTCCATCGTTCGGCGAATGTAAAGGAAATATATCGCCGCGGTGAGAGTGAGGAAAATCGCATAGTACATGAGGCGATACCAGACGGTGAACATGCTGCCCCAACCGTTATACCAACCGCATTGATCCCCTATCGTCCAGAATATGAGATACGCCTTGTACGCGAGGTTTTGCGCCGCGTAAGCCATGCTGCAAATAAACAGTATTTTGGTAAACCGCTCGTTGTAACACCGCCAAGAGAACAGCGCGAACATGGCGAAAAGGAAGGTATATATCAATACTCTGCCCCACACCGTGTTTCCCAAACAATCGGCGTAATTCCCCAACGGTATGTGATACAAAAACGCAACGGGTATGCCGAGAGCGAATATTGCGGCGATGAAAAGCGGCGCGCGCACCCAAAAATGTCGGCGGTGCGCAAGTTTGCGGAAAAACAGCACGCAGAAAATCGAGTACTCGGCGATAAACTCGACCATTATCAATGAATATACCCGCCAAACGCTCATTTCTTCCTCTCTAAGCCCGCGTACCAATTCGCAAGTTCAGCCATAAACGGCTTACGCCGAGGGCGACTGATCCCCAACGTCTCCGATCCGACGCGAACGGTGCTTCCGCTTATGCCCACGATAAACGCGGGGTTCACGAGATAGCATTGATTGCAACGCAAAAATCCGAATTCTTTCAATTCGTTCTCGGCTTTGGACAAAACCCCCGTCATTTCGATTATTCCGTCAACCAAGTGATAGTAAAGCCTGTGCCGCGATATCTCGACGTACATGAGCTTGTCCGTGGATATGCGGCAGGGTCCTTCCGACGTATTCAGGGTGAAGTCCTTGTTCTCGTTCATAACGTAAATATCGAGCGCTTTGCGGAATTTCAACGCAAAGTCATAGTAATTTACCGGTTTGACGATATAGGCGACGGCGTCCACCTCGTAACCCTTTTGCGCGTATTGTATCAGGTTCGTTATGAATACGAGGGATACCGCCTTGTCCGTCTTTCTCAGTTCCACCGCCGCGGTCATTCCGTCGCACTCGGGCATGTTGATATCCATGAAAACCACCGCGTATTTAGCCGTATATTTCGCGAGAAATTCCAAGGCGTCGTGAAATCGATCGACGCAAAATTCCTGCCCCGTCTCCGCGGAATACTTTTTTATGTAATTTTGAATCAGTTCCGCCGAGATGTCCTCGTCTTCCACTACCGCTATGTTCCTCATTTTTCACCCCTATCCGACTTCGATCCGAAAAGAACGTCGACTCTTACGCCCAATACCTGCGAAATAATGAAAACTTCTTTGTCCGTCGCCATACGAATCTGCCCTTCCAATTTGGAATAGCTTGTGGGATTTATGTCAAGCCCCGCCGTCTGTAATTTCGCTATAAAATTTCTTTGGCTGATATTCTTTTGTAAACGCAGTTGCTCGACATTCCTTCCTATCATATTGGAGTTTCCGTAATTTTTTTTACGAGTTCTCATCGGAATTTCGCCTTACCCTTAATTCTATTTTGGAATTATATCACGAGCGCCGCGTTTTATAATTCCAATATGGAATTATAACGCATTTTTATATCGTTCGGCCGTAACTTTACGTCCGCGGCAAATACTATGCCGTATTTCCCGCCTCGGCGGCGCTTCGCGCGGGATCGAGGGGCGGGCGCGCATGAAACGATAAGGTTGACTTTCCGAAACAACCCGCCTTGCATATTTGCCCTTTCTAAGCGACGCGCCGTGCATACGAAAAAGCAGTCGGGAAAACCCGACTGCTTTCGGTTCGAGAGATATAAAACGGAATGACAAAAAGCGCCGTCGCGTTATATCGGACGGCGCTTTTTTGTCGTTTTCGGTCAATTTTGCTTATGCGTTATTCCGCAATCGGCGTTTAGTAAATTTCCACTCTGCCGTTGACGTAGTCCACGGTGGCGGTGCCGTTATCCTTGATCTTGCCCGTGAGGAGCGCCTCGGCGAGGGCGTCCTCTATCGTTTGCTCGATTATTCTGCGGAGCGGGCGCGCGCCGTATTCGGGGTCGTAGCCGTTTTTGATAACGTAATCCACGATTGCCGGAGTATACCTTATGGCTATGTTGCGGTCGGTGAGTTTCTTGGTCACTTTGCGCATCATTATGTCGGCTATCTGCTTGATATTCTCTTCCGTGAGGTGCTTGAAGTAGCAGATGACGTCGATACGGTTGAGGAATTCGGGGCGGAAATGGCGTTTGAGCGCGTCGGAAAGCACCTGTTCCTCGTCCGTTTCCTGCCGCGTGGGACTGTCGTTAAACCCGATCGAGCGGCGGGTTTTAAGCTCGCTTACGCCGACGTTCGAGGTCATTATCACGATGGTGTTTTTGAAGTCGACCGTTCTGCCCTGCGAGTCGGTCAGTCTGCCCTCGTCGAGAATTTGAAGCAGGATATTGTATACGTCGGGATGAGCCTTTTCTATCTCGTCGAAAAGCACGACCGAATACGGCTTTCTGCGCACCTGTTCGGTGAGCTGTCCGCCGTCGTCGAACCCGACGTAGCCCGGAGGCGATCCTATGAGTTTGCTTACGCTATGCGACTCCATGTATTCGCTCATGTCTATCCTTATCATGTTCTTCTCGTCGTCGAAGAGCAGCGAGGCGAGAGCTTTAGCCAGCTCGGTCTTGCCCACGCCCGTGGGTCCGAGGAACAGGAACGAGCCTATCGGACGTTTGGGGTCTTTCAGCCCCGCCCTTGCGCGTCTTATGGCTTTCGATACGCTTTCCACCGCTTTATCCTGCCCCACAACGCGCTCGTGAAGTATGCTTTCGAGATTGTTCAGTCTTTCGAGTTCGGTCTCGTTGAGCCGCGTAACGGGGATCTTCGTCCATTTGGCGACGATTTCCGCGATATCCTCGGCGTCTATCGTCGAAGTCAACGACGCCTGCCATTCGGCTTTGCGCTTTTGTATTTCGCGATATACGTTGTCGCGGAGATTTTTGTACTCCTCCGCTTTGTTGTAGTCCTGATTTTTGGAGCACATGTCCATGTAACGGTTATACTCTTCGGCTTTCTTTTCGAGGTCTTTGAGCTCGGGCGGGAGTCGGTTGCTGTTGACTTTCGCGCGGCTGGACGCTTCGTCTATCAGGTCGATCGCCTTGTCGGGCAGGAATCTGTCCGTGATATACCGATCGGAGAGTTTTACCGCCGCCTCGATCGCTTCGTCGCTTATTTTGATCTTATGATACTCTTCGTAGTTCGGGCGTATCCCCTTGAGTATTTCTATCGTCTGCTCGACGGTGGGAGGATTTACTATTATGGGTTGGAAACGACGTTCGAGCGCCTTATCCGCCTCTATGAATTTTCTGTATTCGTCGGTGGTGGTCGCGCCTATCGTTTGAAGTTCGCCGCGCGCAAGATACGGTTTGAGCATATCCGACGGGGACACTTCTCCTTCCTTTCCGCCCGCCTGCGCAAGCGTGTGCAATTCGTCGATGAACAAAATTATGTTGCCGCGCTTTATCACCGCCTCGATCGCGTCTTTGAGTTTGCGTTCGAGTTCGCCGCGGTATTTCGTGCCCGCCATAAGGCTGCCTATGTCAAGCGAAAATATGATCTTGTCTTTGAGAAGCTCGGGCACGTTTCCCGATACCATTTCGCGCGCAAGCCCCTCTATTACCGCGCTCTTGCCCACGCCCGGCTCGCCGATCAGAACGGGGTTGTTCTTGGTCTTTCGGCAAAGTATTTCGATTATGCGCTCGATTTCTTCCTTCCTGCCTATGACGGGGTCGATCTTGCCCTCTCTCGCGCGGAGCGTGAAATCCACGCCGAGGTCTTTCAGCTCGGGCGGAACGCTCGCTTTGGCGTTCGCGGCGTTGTCTATCTGCGAGGTGTTCATGTTCGTGAGCACTTCGTTTATGTCCACGTAGCCGTTGAGGTTTTCCAACATGTGCCTTAAATTGACGTTCCTGCGGAAAAACTCGGACGTGGGAGTGTTTTTGTAGAGTATCGACGCAAGAAGCAGGTGCTCGGTATATATGCAGTCTCTTTTATATATCAGCGCTATGCGACGGGCGTCCGCGAACATGGTTTTTGTCGCCTCGGAATCCTCTATGTCCGCCAAGTCGTCGGTCTTTTCCAGCCTGCCGATCTCGGTCAGGAACGAGCCCGGGAGCATTTGTTCCGCGCGGAGAATTTCCGAGCACACGCAGGGTATGTTATACATTGCGTATAACAGGTGTATGGGCTCGACGTATTTATTGTGATTTCTCATGGCAAGCTGTTTTGCCGCGTTGATCGCTTTCGCGACGTTTTCGGATATGGGAAAATTATCGTAGTAATCCATAGTTATACCTCCTTTTTACGCTCTTTTTACAAGAGAGCCTATTTCTTTCGCGCTTATCTCCGCACGGCGGATATCGCGCTCTTCGGGCGACATCGTCTCGCCCGCTTTAAGCATCAGGTTCGCCGAACGGCATTCGCCTATCAATGCGTCCAACCTCGCAACGTCGTCGCATTGCAACATTCCGTAGTATACGCCGAGTTTGACGTACGCCGTCTTTTCGGCAAATTCCTCGCCCGAAACGGTATACGCGTTGGTCAGCACGCCGTATGCGCGCATTATCCTGTCGCGGATCTCCGTTTCGTTTGCCAGAAGCGCCTTCCTCGCGGCGATCTCGTTCTGCTCGATCCTCTCTACCGACGCCTTTACGCTGCCGAGAATTTCCTCTTCGGATATGCCCAAAGTTTTTTGATTGGATACCTGATAAAGAAATCCTTTGCTTTCGCTTCCCTCTCCGTACTCTCCGCGCACCGTCATATCGAAATGCGATACGGCGTTTACGCAGGCGCCGAGGGAGCGCGTAAGGCTGAGCCCGGGCAGGAACATCATTGCCGAAGCCCGCATTCCCGTCCCGACGTTGGTCGGACATGCCGTGAGATAGCCGAGTTTGGAGTCGTATGCAAGTTTGACTTCGGACGAAATCATATCGTCCACGTCGTTTATTTTTTCATACGCTTCGTCAAGGCGGTTGCCGCGGAGTATGCACTGCTCTCTGATATGGTCCTCTTCGTTCACCATTACGCTTATTTCGTTGGTCGGGTTTACGATCGCCGCGGCGTATTTGTTGCCGTGAAGCAAATCGTCGCTTATTATGTGAAGTTCTTTAAGCGCCTCTCCCTGCAATTCGCCCATATCGGATATGCGCATTATGGTGTACTTTTCCGCAGCCTTGCCGAGCGCCGCGTATACTTTTTGCGTTACTTCGAGGGAACGTTCGCTGTCCAGACGGGGCGGAAACGGATATCCCGCAATGTTTCTCGCCAACCGAACGCGGCTCGATACTACTATTCCGTTCATTTTGCGCCTCCTTTGAGCTTTTTCATCTCCTCGTTGATCTCTCCCGCAAGGTTGAAGTCCTCTCTCGCCACCGCTTCCTCGCGCCGACGAAGCAGTTCGTTGTATTTCGCTTCTTCGGGCGAGTAAAACTCTTTCGGCGACTTGCCCGTGTGTTTGACGTCCTTCTGGAATTTGAGCAAAGACGAGTTCACCGTGCCCTCAAACGCCTTGTAACAGTCCGGGCAGCCGAGGAAGCCCGTTTTGCGATACTCGGTCGATGTGTAACCGCAGGTGGGACATACCTTTGTGGTCGGAGTCTCGGTTATATCCGGCAAGGGATTGCCGAATGCCGCGAAAAGCGAGCCCAAATCGGGGATCGTCTTTATGAAGCCATGCTTGTTTTTGCACTCCTCGCAAAGATACCGTTCGCTCGATATTCCGTTCTTTATGGTTTGCGTGTAATACGTCGCGGGATTTTTACCGCACTCGTCGCAAAGTCTTTTGCCTAAATTACTTGCTTCGAACATTTTC
Source organism: uncultured Clostridia bacterium (assembly GCA_947589145.1). Taxonomy (GTDB): domain Bacteria; phylum Bacillota; class Clostridia; order Christensenellales; family Pumilibacteraceae; genus Protoclostridium. Next base: position 8,296 of record CANQCB010000039.1, read on the forward strand.
ATTCCTCCTTTTTTTCGCGCCGCTCGCCCTTGTCGCGAAGCAGCGCCGCCGCAACCGACCGCATTATTCCCGCGCGCAGGCCGTCTTTCGCCACCGCGGGAGCGATCAGCGCTTTATCCGACATCGTTGCGGCGATCAGCCCTGCTTCCTTTTTGGTCAATATTTCGTCCGCTGTCAGTCTGTCCAAAATCTGCAACGCCCTCGTGAACGTTAACCCTTGATTTATCGGAAGATTCATCAATTCGTCCAGAAGTTCGTCGCGATTTTCATCCAATCTCACAAGATTGATATATCCGCCGCCTCCCCTGTGCGACTCGATAATATAGCCGCGGTCGGGAGTGAAGCGCGTCGTGAGAACGTAGTTGATCTGGCTCGGCGCACAGGAAAAATATGTCGCAAGCTCGTTTCGGCTTATGCTTATTATGTTCCCGTCCGCAAGCATCTGTATCAGAAAGTTTTCTATCAAATCGCTTATGTTTGCCATTTGTCCCTCCTTTCGACGTATGTCTTTTGAATTTCAAAGTTTGGTTTTGTTTGGTTTTTTGAAGTTTGGTTTTGAAGTTTGACTTTCTTTGACCTTTGACATTATTGTAGCACCGAGATTTGCCTTTGTCAAGGGTTTATTGCAAAATTTTTCAAGAAATTTTCGTTTTTTTCCTAAAAAAATAAAGGCGGCTTTTCGAAGTATACCACCTTTATTTTATTCGTAACCTATATTATTTATTAAGGAATAAGATCTCTCGCCTGCGCTTAGGCTGCCGACGGAACGGACCGGGAGCGTTGCGCCGCTCTCGCAGCGGGTTTTTTGTCGGGGGCGAACGTCGGCTGCGTTTTATTCCGGCATTTTATCGATTTGGATCTTCGCTTCGTCGAGTAATTTCAATGAGAATTCGTCGGGATAGCCGTACTTATAAACCACGCGCGTTATTCCCGCGTTTATTATTATTTTCGTGCATATAATGCAGGGCTGATGAGTGCAATAAAGAGTCGCGTCGGATATGTCTATGCCCATTCTCGCCGCCTGCGCGATCGCATTCTGCTCGGCATGAACCGCATAACAGAGTTCGTGCCTCGTGCCGCTAGGGATATTCAGCTCACGCCTCAGGCAGGTTTTCCTGTCGCGGCAACTTTCGATCCCGCTCGGCGCGCCGTTGTATCCCGTCGTCATTATGCGCTTATCCTTTACTATTACCGCTCCGATGTGCCTGTTGTCCTGATAGCAACTGCTCCAACTCCCCACCGTCTCGGCAAGTTCCATAAAACGTTTATCCCACTTATCGAACGTCATGTTTCTCTTTCCCCTGTCTTGATATTCTCTGTTGATTATAACAGACCGCGCGCGCTCTTTCAAGTCTATGCGCAAAATTTTTTGCTATTTTGTCAATTTTTATGGATATTATAAGGCTTTATCGGCTTTGGGAGAGTATTTAGTCCTTGCTTGCTTGAACGGCGGCTCTGACTATCTCCGTCTCCGTCGCGTTTAGTTTGCCATCTTCGAGGCGGCTCATGATCCACTCGTTGAACTTAACTATCGCCTTCTCCGTTTCGAGATGACAGCGAATTGTCAGATACGACCCCTCCGTCAGCGGAACTTGCTCTTCTATCGATCGCAGTAGTTTCACTAACGCTATTTTGTATGGATTGTCTCTCGGCAACATTTTTTCCTCCGCGTACTCTTGATATTGTTTGGATATTATAAGGCTTGATCGGGGCAAAGACTTCTTTAATCCTTGCTTGCTTGAACGGCGGCTCTGACTATCTCCGTCTCCGTTGCGTTTAATTTGCCATCTTCGAGGCGGCTCATGATCCACTCGTTGAACTTCACTATCTTTTCAGGCGTGTTGAGTTTGTAAACGATCAAGACTTGGTTTTTCTCTTCGAGAGGAATTTCTCGATTTATCGAGTTTATCAATGAGATAAGTGCCTTTCTGTACGGATCGTTTTCGTCTATCGCCATATTTCCACGCCTCCTCGTGTTTCAAATGTTTTCGCTAGGTAAGTTCTTCGGAAACATTTTATTATATCTTTATTTTACAGCATTTTGCCGTTACAGTCAATCCCATTCTCGGACAGTACGACGCCGTTTATTCTTCCCCGCCGACAGAAACTTAAAACTTGATTTTGCGCCGCAAGACCCCAAAAAATTTTTCCACATTTTATGCAAATCTCTTGACAATGCCGAAATGCGGTATTATAATAGGTACTGTCAAAGGTCAAAGAAAGTCAAAAATCGAATTTTGGCGAAATCGGCAAAGTTGCGAGTTTGCGGCAATATCACTTGACAAAAAAATTATGTAATATTAAAATGTGTTAAAGCATTTCAGGAGGAACAAAATGGCAATCAAACCTTTGTTTGACAGAGTGGTCGTCGAGCAAATCGATACCGAAGAAACTACCAAAAGCGGCATCGTTCTGCTCGCCAAAGATCAGGAAAAGCCCCAGATGGCGGTCGTTATCGCCGTCGGTCCGGGCGGAATCGTCGACGGCAAAGAGGTCAAAATGACCGTTAAAGTCGGAGACAAGGTTCTCTGCTCCAAGTATGCGGGCAGCGAATTCAAAATCGAGGGCAAAGAAGTTACTATTCTTCGTCAAAGCGATATCCTCGCTATCGTCGAATAAATCGGAGGTTCATTATGGCAAAACAACTCAAACACGGAGAAGAAGCGAGAAAAGCGCTCGAAACGGGCGTAAATATCCTCGCCAATACGGTTAAAATCACACTCGGACCCAAGGGCAGAAACGTCGTTCTCGACAAAAAGTACGGCGCTCCCCTTATCACCAACGACGGCGTTACCATCGCGAAAGAAATCGAACTCGAAGATCCGTTCGAAAATCTCGGCGCTCAACTCGTCAAGGAAGTTTCCACGAAAACCAACGACGTCGCAGGCGACGGTACTACTACCGCTTGCGTGCTTGCGCAGGCTATCGTTCGCGAGGGGCTTAAAAACGTTGCGGCAGGAGCAAACCCCATGATCGTCAAGAAAGGTATTGCCGCCGCTACTGCCGCTACCGTCGATTATCTCAAAGGCATTTCCAAAGAAGTGGATTCCGCGGAAGCTATCAAGCAGGTCGCAAGCATTTCCGCAAGCGACGATACCGTGGGTGAACTCATCGCGCAGGCTTTCGAAAAAGTCGGTAAGGACGGCGTTATAACCGTCGAAGAGTCCAAGACCATGAACACCGTGCTCAACGTCGTCGAAGGTATGCAATTCGACAGAGGTTATGCGTCGAGTTATATGGTTACCGACACCGACAAGATGGAATGCGTTTTCGACAACCCCGCTATTCTCATTACGGATAAGAAGATCACGAATATTCAGGAGATCCTCCCTATCCTAGAACAAGTCATTCAGTCCAATCTCAAACTCATGATCATCGCCGAGGATATCGAAAGCGAACCCCTCGCTACCCTTGTCGTCAATAAACTCCGCGGCACTTTCAACTGCGTTGCCGTTAAAGCGCCCGGCTTCGGCGACAGAAGAAAGGAAATGCTCCGCGATATCGCCGTTCTTACCGGCGGCACCGTCATCAGCGAAGAAACCGGTCTCGAACTCAAAGATACCAAGATCGAAATGCTCGGCCGCGCAAAGCAGATCAAAGTGGACAAAGAAAACACTACTATCGTCGAAGGTATGGGCGACAGTCAGGAAATTCTCAACCGTATCAACATGATCAAGGCGCAAATGGAAACCACGACGAGCGATTACGACCGTGAAAAACTCGCCGAAAGACTTGCGAAACTCGCAGGCGGCGTTGCGGTTATCGGCGTGGGCGCGGCTACCGAAGTGGAAATGAAGGAAAAGAAACTCCGCATCGAGGACGCGCTTG
>CANQCB010000040.1 GCA_947589145.1 uncultured Clostridia bacterium
CATATCGCCGGTTATGACCTCGCCCGTCTCGTGAAACAGCGCGATCATACCCACTCTGTCGGCGTTGACCGAGCCGCCGTTTTTATTATGCAGCAGGGCGAGTGCGTGGGCGAACATTGCCACCATGGCGGAGTGTTCCATAACGTTCTCCTCGCGGGTGTTGCGCATGAGTCCCCAACGCGTTATGTATCGCATACGCGAAAGAAATGCGTAAAATACGCTCATCCGCGAACCGCCTTTTCCGCCGCCGCCACGACGTCATCAACCGTGAAGTGATTGACTTTGAAAAGCACGCTTGCGGGCGCGGACGCTCCGAACGTATCTTTGCACACCGTCACGCCGTCCAAACCGACGTATTTATTCCAACTGTAACTCGATCCCGCTTCCACCGCGACTCTCGCGCGGACGGAATTGGGCAATACGGATTCTTTATATTCCTCGCTCTGCGCGTCGAACTCTTCGAGACAGGGCATGGAAACCACTCTCGCGTCTATTCCCTTCGCTTTCAATATGGGTTGCGCGTCCACGATCAAGCCGACTTCGCTTCCCGTTGCCATGAGTACGACGTCGGGGGTCGCTTTTTCGCTGTCGGCTATTACATAACCGCCCTTCATCGCGCCTTCCCTGTTCGTCCCTTTCGGAGAGACGAGTTTCTGACGGCTGGTTATGAGCGCGGTCGGATGCTCGCCTTTGAAATGGTATGCGTATGCCGCCGCCGTTTCCAAACCGTCGCAGGGTCGCCATACGCGGATATTCGGCACGGTACGGAGCATTACGAGGTGTTCTATGGGTTGGTGCGTCGGGCCGTCCTCGCCCACGCCTATCGAGTCGTGCGAAAGAATATACATCACGGACAAATTCATGAGCGCGGTCATTCGGATCGAACTCTTCATATAATCCGAGAATACGAAGAACGTCGAGCAATACGGCACAAAACCGCCGTGGAGATATATGCCGTTGCAAATCGCGCCCATAGCCTGCTCGCGCACGCCGAAATGTATGTTGGTGCCCGTCGGCGTTTCGGAAGAATAATATTCCCGCTCCTTCATTATCGTCATATTCGACGGACCGAGGTCGGCGGAGCCGCCTATGAGATTGGGCACTTTGCCCGCAAGATAGTTGAGAATTTTGCCGGAGTGATTGCGCGTTGCCGCGTCTTCGGTCGGAGCGATTTTCCAGAACTCTTCGTCGCTTGCGAGATCGGGAAGTTTGCCGCTCGTCCACTCGATGAAATCCTTATATTCCTCGGGATATTTTACCGAATAAGCGTCTAAAAGTGCGTTCCATTCCTTTTCCGCTTTCGCGCCGCGGCGGCGTACGGCGTTTTTGTATGCCGCGGTTTCTTTTTTCGCCGTGAACGGGTCTTCCGTCCAGCCGCTTCTGACCTTGAAATCGTTGAAACATTCCGCTCCCAAAGGCGCTCCGTGGCAGGACGCGTCGTTCGCCTTGGACGAGCCGTAGCCGATAACCGTCCTCGCTATTATGAGCGACGGGCGGTCGGTATCCTTTTTGGCCTTTGCAATCGCGCGGCTTATAGCGGCGATATCGTTACCGTCCGCAACGTTTATGACCTGCCAGCCCTGCGCGGCAAAACGCTTGCCGACGTCCTCGTTGAAGTTGTTGTCGATACTGCCCTCGATCGTGACGTCGTTTTTGTCGTATATGATAATGAGTTTGCCGAGTTTCCACACGCCCGCAAGCGAAGCCGCCTCGTATGAAATGCCTTCCATGAGACAACCGTCGCCGCAAAACGCAAAGGTATTGTGGTCTACTATGGGAAAATCGGGCTTATTGAACTTGCTCGCAAGAATTTTCTCGGCAAGTGCAAAACCTACGGCGTTCGCTATTCCCTGTCCGAGCGGACCGGTCGAAGTTTCCACGCCCGGGGTGATCCGGTATTCCGGGTGCCCGGGAAGTTTGCTTCCGAGTTGGCGGAAATCCGCAAGATCCTCCTTGGTTATGTCATAGCCGCAAAGATGCATTACCGAGTAGAGCATGGCGGAGGCATGTCCCGCCGAAAGAATGAACCTGTCTCTGTCGAAAAAGTCGGGATTTGAGGGATTGTGCTTCATTTCGGCAAAAAGCGCAGCCGCTATGGGCGCCGCTCCCAAAGGAGTGCCCGGGTGTCCGCTCTTTGCTTTTTCGATGGCTTCCGCCGAAAGTACTCTTATCGAATCGATTACTGCCTGCATTGTGTTCTTGTTCATTTTTTTACCCTGTTTTTCGATGTATCTGAAAATTTTGTCCTTTTGACTAACCCGTTTAGTCTATCACAAAGCGCGTTTTCTGTCAAGACTTGTCGCTCAAAATGCCGATTATTCTGTCGGCAACCGCCTCCGGAAGCATGTCGGTGGTATCCACCGTTATGTCCGCCGCGCTTTCGTATGCGTTCTTGCGCTCTGCCATCAGCGTTTTTATACGTTCCAAACCGCCGTTCTTCAAAAGCGGCCGCGACGTGTTGTTCGCCGTCCGCTCGTATATGCGTTCCGCCGTTGCAGTAAGAAGAACGATTTTCGAAGAGGCTTTGAGCGCCGATATGTTTCTTTCGTCAAGCGGAACACCGCCTCCGCAGGCAATTACCGCTTTGCTCTCCGTCGCCGCGTCTTTGACGATTTTCCGTTCTTCCTCGCGAAAGAACGCCTCGCCCTTCCGCTCGAAAGTTTCGTTTATCGACATGCGGCTGCGCTTTACGTACTCCGCGTCCGTATCCAAAAAGCGCATATTCGTCTTTTTCGCGAGGACTTTGCCCACCGAAGTTTTCATCGTCCCCATCATTCCTATGAGCGCGATATTCACCTTTCCGAAATTCCTTTTATGGCGAGGCAGGCAAGTTTGTAACTGTCCGCGCCGAAGCCGCATATAACGCCGTTGCAATTATCCGCAAGCACCGAGAGGTGTCTGAAATCTTCGCGCGCGTGCACGTTGGAAATATGCACCTCGACTTTCGGTACGTTCACGCAGGCAAGAGCGTCGCCTATCGCGTGGGAATAGTGCGTGTATGCGCCGGCGTTAAGCACGATACCGTCCGCTTTGTAAACGGTTTTGACCTGCTGCACCGCTTCGCATATCTCCCCTTCGATATTGGATTGGAAGAATACCGTTTCGATACCGTTCTTTTGCGCGAACGCTTTTATCTCCGCATTTATCGTATCCAAAGTCTGTTTGCCGTATATTGCCTCTTCTCTCTCGCCTAACATATTGAGATTGGGTCCGTTGATAATCAATATCTTCATCTTCGCTCCTTTTGCGCTTTCCGTCGCAATCTTATTGTCTCTTTCCAAGTTCTCTCATAACCGCGTTATACAATTCCGGTTCGTCGAAATATTTGCCCAAAAATATTTCGTCGGCGCATATCGCCTGACGAACGAGCATTCCCAGACCGTTCGAAGTCGCGGCGCCGCATTTCTCGCAATCGCGCATGAACTCCGTGTGCAAGGGAGAATATACGAGGTCATAGCCGAACGCCAGCTCCGACATATCCAAACCCGACGGAATGGGGCTGCCGCTATTTAAGCTTGTGCAATTCACTATCAGTTCGGGTTTTTGATTTCTCGGGTTGTCGGTCGCTTTTACGCCGAAACGCGCCGCCAAAGCCGTCGCTTTGCTCGCCGTTCTGTTCAGCACGGTCACGTCCGCGCCCGCTTCCGTAAGCGCCGCGACTACCGCTTCCGCCGCGCCGCCCGCTCCGAGCACGAGCGTGCGCCTGCCTTTGATATCCCCCGTCAACGCGTGCAGATCCGCAAAAAAACCGTATACGTCGGTGTTGAATCCCGTCCACCCGTCCGAACGTTTTACCGTATTTACCGCGCCGAGACACGCGGCGGCGTCGAGATATGCGACGATCGCGATTTTATGCGGCTTTGTCACGTTGAAGCCGTCGTAAGTTTCGCGGAGACGGGGTATGTTTTTATCCAATTTTTCGGGCGGTATGTCCTCTATGCCGTAAGTCGCGTCTATCCCGAGTTCGGAAAAAACCGTCCTATGAATTATCGGAGACAGCGTATACGATATGCCGCTCCCGAGTACGCAGAACTTTAACATATTATCTCCCAAAAGCCCGGATAACTTATTGCCGCGGTCTCCGCGCCGTCTATCTCGGCGCCCTCTTTGCTTCCGAGCGCCGCTACCGCCGCGCTCATCGCTATTCTGTGATCGCCGTGAGCGTCTACTCTGCCGCCGCCTTTCAGCCCGCCTTTGCCGTGAATTATCATACCGTCGTCCGTGCCCTCGATATCGGCGCCGAGCGCTTTGAGCGCGTCGACGGTCGTTTGTATTCTGTCCGATTCCTTGACTTTGAGTTCCGCCGCGCCGCTTATCGTGCTCGTGCCCTCGGCATAGCAGGCAACCGCCGCCAGAAGAGGTATTTCGTCGATAAGCGAGGGTACGATCTCTTCGGTGATATCGAAAGGTTTGAGCGGCGTTTGCACCAGAGTTACGTCGCCGCACGGCTCAATCCCGTCCGCCTTCGTTATTTCGATATCCGCGCCCATGCTTTTCAGAACTTCGATTATGCCCGTGCGGGTCGGGTTGAGTCCGACGCGTTTGACCGTCACTCTGCCGCCGTTTACCACCGTCGCCGCGCCGAGCAGGAACGCCGCCGAAGATATGTCGCCGGGAACGTCTACGTCCACGGGTCGAAGTTCGCTTTGGCGTATGACCGTCTCCCTGCCGTTTAACTCTATGTCCGCGCCCATGGCTTTAAGCATGAGTTCGGTATGGTTTCGCGAAAGTATGGGTTCGGTCAGGCGCGTTTCGCCGTCCGCGTGCAAACCCGCGAGGAGCAACGCGCTCTTTACCTGTGCGCTTGCCACCGGCAGGCGATAATCTATCCCTCTCAATTTCGAGGGTTTTATGTAAAGCGGCGCTTTGCCGTCCGTCGTGCTTACGTTCGCGCCCATCATCGCGAGAGGTTCTGTCACGCGGCGCATGGGGCGCGTTTTGAGGCTGTCGTCGCCGTCTATGCTCGCAGTGACGTTCATTCCCGCAAGCAGTCCCGTGAGAAGGCGGGTAGTCGTTCCCGAATTACCTGCGTCGAGCGCCGCATTGCGAAAAATCGGCGTGCCCGTGACTTTTACCATCGAGCCGTTCACTTCGATTTTTGCGCCGAGCGCGGTCATACAGGCTATCGTCGAACGGCAATCGCCGCCGAGAAGCGCGTTTGTCACCGTCGCCGATCCGCGCGCAAAAGAATTGAACATTATTGCGCGATGAGTTATGCTCTTATCCGCCGCCGTTTCCAACGTGCGGTCGAAAGAGGTTAAAGGTTTGACAAACACTTTTCCAATCTCTCCGTAAATTCTTCGGGCGAAAGCGGAATTTCCTCCACCTCGCCGCCGCCTGTCGGCAACATTATGACGATCCTCTCGTCGGTATTCTTCTTATCGGCGCGCGCAACGGCGGCAATCTCTTTCGCGGATATGCGCGGAAAGGAATGATTGCAAACGCTTTTCGCCATTTTGATCGCTTCGTTATAAAATTTTTCGGGAACGCGCTCTTTAAGCATTGTCATTTCCGCAATTATTCCCAGAGCGACGTACTCTCCGTGAGAAAGCGCGAATCCGTCGAGTTTTTCGACGGCATGTCCTACGGTATGCCCTACGTTCAAACGCTTTCTGAGTCCGCTCTCCTTGAAATCGGCGTTGACTACGCTTTCCTTGTACCTGATCGATTTTTCTATCAGACGCTCGGTAACTTCGGGGTCGCCGTCGATCAAATCTTGCAGATTGTCACGCGTGTCCTCGTATATGTCCGCGCTGAGGAGGGCGTGTTTGATCATCTCTCCGCAGCCGCACAACCATTCGCGGTCGTCCAACGTGTCCAACCAATCCATGCATACGAGCACCCTTTTGGGCAGATGAAACGAACCCGCTATGTTCTTATATCCTTTTACGTCAACGCCCGTTTTGCCGCCGATACTGCTGTCTACCATGGAAAGGAGGGTCGTCGGAACATTTATCCAATCGACGCCGCGCATAAAGCAGGACGCCGCGAACCCCGCCGCGTCGCCGACGACGCCGCCGCCTACGGCTATGACCGTGGTCTTTCGGTTGCAACCCTTGTCAACCATGTCCATTATGATTTCGCCCACGGTGTCGAGATTTTTGCTCGCCTCGCCCGCCTTTATCGCAAAGTGGCGAACGCCGCCGAACACGAACGGATAAAGCCGTTTGACGTTCGTATCCGTCACAACGTATACGTTATCGCCGCCGAGAACGGCAACCGTTTCCTTGTCGCTCACTATTTCAGCCGAGCACATTGTCCTTTCTCCTGTCTGCAATTCTCGCCTTTATTTCGTCCAGCCTGTCGCCGCCGAAAGTTTTTATTATCTCGTCCAATATCGCAAAAGCCGCCGCGTTCATCGCCACTACCGTCGCCGCTTCCACCGCGCAGCAATCGCTTCTTTCGCTCGCCGCTTTCGTAGCCGCTCCCGTCTTTACGTCAACGGTATCCAGCCCTTTCATCAGCGTGGGAATGGGCTTGAACGTCACGGTCAGAACGATGTCCTCTCCGTTGGACATTCCGCCCTCGATACCGCCCGCGCGGTTGGTTTTTCTGCCGCCTATATAAATTTCGTCGTGCGCCTCGCTGCCCTTCAAATTTGCGAATTCCGTGCCGAGTCCGACTTCCACCGCCTTGACCGACTGTATGCTCATTAAGTGCATGGCAAGCACGGCGTCGAGTTTTCTGTCGAACTGTACGTAACTGCCTACTCCTATCGGCATTCCTTTTATCGTTATCTGCGCCGCGCCGCCGAGAGTATCGCCGACTTTTCGCGCCGCGTCGATTGCCGCGCGTTGTTTCTCCGTTTCCGTTTCGCCGCCGATATTTTTCACTTCGCCTTTTACCGTTATGCCGAGTTGTAACAGGATCTGTTTGCATATAGCGCCTGCTGCGACCCGCGCCGCCGTTTCCCTCGCGCTTGCGCGTTCGAGCACGGGGCGGGCGTTATCGAAACCGTATTTTATCATTCCCGAAAGATCGGCGTGACCCGGGCGCACCGCAGTGAGCGCTTTTCCCGAAATATCGCCGTCGAACGGGGACATGTATTTCTCCCAATTCGCATAGTCCTTGTTTTCTATACCGAAGGAAAGCGGAGAGCCTATCGTTTTGCCGCCGATAATTCCCGAATAAACTTCGATTTTATCCGTTTCTATCTTCATTCTACCGCCCCTGCCGTACCCTTGTTGGCGCGCGAAAAGTTCGGCGTTTATCATGTCCTCGTCGAGCATGGCGCCGGCAGGCAAACCCTCGATGATACACACGGATCTTTTACCGTGAGATTCTCCTGCGGTGAGAAGTTTCATCTCAAAATCTCCTTTGCTTTTATATAATCCCTTTCGTCTTTGAATTCCAATCGAAGCGCGCCGCCCACGCCTGCGCGAGAGTTGACTACGGTCAGGTTGTTTATGCTGATGTCCGCTTCGGCAAGTTTGGAAAGTATTGCCACGATCGAGCCTTTCGCGTCCGATACGTCGACGTACAAAATGTACGACGAAAGGAATTTCTTTCTGTATGTCAATCTGTCGCGCTTTTCCTTTGCCGCGGAAAAGAAAGGCGTTACGTCTTTACCCGCCGCGATATCTCCGCGAAGCGACGAGAGAATTTCGATGTACCGTCCGAGTTCGCTTACGATGTTGTCTCTGTTGAGCGCGGATACGGCGTTCCACAGTTCGGGGTCGGAGGACGCTATGCGCGTGACGTCCATAAAGCCGCTGCCCACTATTTCGTCGTCGCCGTCGAGAACGGCGTTTACCATGGAGTACGCCGCCATGTGTTCGAGGTGGGAAATTTTCGCGACGAGCGCGTCGTGTTCGCTCGCCGTCATTTCCCGAGGAAGTGCGCCCATCGAGCGAACAAGTTCTTTTATGTACGCAAGATCCGCTTCGTTGCCGTTGTAGTCGACGAGAATGTAGTAAGCGTTGTCGAGCAGTTTCTCCCGCGCCGCGTGTATACCGCTCTGCTCGGTGCCCGCCATGGGATGTCCGCCTATTATTCTGCCGCGCTGCCCCGAAAGCATGCCTTTTACGCTCCCGACGTCGGTTATTATTACGCTGTCGCCGAGCGCATCGTACAAAGCGGATACCTCGTCCTTTACGCGGGTAAGAGGTACGCAGACAAATACCGCTTTCGCTTCCTTGAAATCGTCGTATTTCTCTGCCGCCGAGGAAATTATGCCCTCTTTAAGCGCATATTCGACCGTTGAAGCGGAGCGGCTCATGCCCACCACCTCGTATTTCTTGTTGAGAGCAAGCGCTATCGATCCGCCTATCAATCCCAATCCGACTATGCCGATTTTATCCCTCTTGGTCATACATGTAAATTATATCATATCAATATGCGAAAATGCAAATGTTTTTGCGGAGAGAGCCGTCGGCAAAATAAAAAGTTGGTTTTATCGCGTATTATCGGTTCGAGATATGCCCTTTGCGCACGCTCGGAACGAGCGAAATAAAATTACTCTTCGACTATGCCGTCAAAGAGTAATTTTCGATCGGATCTTATCGCCGCCGAACTTCTTATTCCAATATCGTTCGCACGCCCGTCAATATTGCGTATGCCACTTTTTGTTGATATGTCGTGCTTACGAGCATGCTTTCCTCGCTCGGATTGGAGAGAAATCCGCACTCGATGAGAATGGACGGCGCGTCCGAGCATTGTATGATGTAATAATCTCCGCTCTTTGCCGTTCGGTCGGAATTCAACGTTCCGTTCAGTACCCTTTGCATGATTTCCGCGTATGACTTGCCCGTTTCGCTGTTTTGAGCGTAAAAAACCTGCGCGCCCTTTATCTCCTTTCTCGGATATGAGTTTTGGTGTATGCTGACTACCAAGTCGGCGTGCGCTTCGTCTATTATTTTTTTTCGCGCCCGCATATCCGACTGTTTGAAACTGCCGCTCCCGTCCGACAGGTCTTTATCCGACTGCCTCGTCATTATTACCGTATAGCCCGATTCCGTGAGAAAGTGCCTGAGACTTTTTGCTATGCCGAGATTGACCTCACTCTCTTTTACGCCCGTAGTCGTGCCGACGACGCCGCCGTCTGCGCCGCCGTGCCCCGGGTCTATCACCACGGTCAATCCGTTGGGCGCTGCCGCGGACGAGGACGAAGCGACGGAAAAAATTATTATCGCCACCGCCGCAAGCACAACGGCAATTACCGCTATTACGGTTTTCTTTTTTATGGAGATTATTTTCACTGACGCTCCCTTATTTGTACAGCCCCACCTTTCCTTCTACCCAATTATCGAAGAAAGATTTGAGGCGAATACCGCTTGCATTTTCAAACGCCGCTATGAGCGCGTCGGGCTCCGCCGTCTTTCCGCAATAATCCGCGTAATAACTTCTGAGCCCCTCGATGAATTTATCGTTGCCTATCGCATGGCGAAGAGAGTCGAAAAGCAACGAGCCTTTGCAATAGGTGTGATAGGTATAATCCATGGTCGAAATATACTCGCCGAGATTTCTGTTCATAGACGTGTCGCCGCCCGTGATTTCCGAGTACATCTCGGTGAAAAGGACGTAACCTTGCATGGCGTCGGCAATGCGCTTCTCGGTATCGACGCCGTAATCGGGGTTGTTCTCATAGAAAAGAGTGACCGAATATTCGGCAAGTCCCTCGTCCATCCAAGCGTTGTTTATCTGGTCGCTCCCCACGGCGGAATACCACCATTGATGAGCGACTTCGTGAATGATCGCCTCCTCAAACAGACTGCCGTTCAAAGAATCGGATATGAGAACCATTTGCGGATATTCCATTCCACCGTAAAGAAAAGGAGCACGAACCACTGTCAGCGTTTTCTGATCGTAAGCGCCGAAAAGCGAAGAGAAAGTATTTATCGCGTCCGTCGCCACTTTGAGGTGAGCCTCGGCGTCGGGGTCGCCCGCGAAATAGTAGCGCACGGTTACGCCGCTTTCCGTCGTTTCTTCGATACCGTCGAATTTATCGGAGGCGGATAACGCAAAGTCGCGCACTCCGAGAGCGGTCAACTTCGTTGTCGTCGTATCGCCGTCTACCGTCGTTTCTATTTTGCCGCCGCCCGCTACGATCCAACCCGTAGGCGCGGTAAACGTCACGGTATAATCGGCAATATCGCTGTAAAACGGGTCGCCGTTCGTATAATAAGGGTCGGTTCGCCAACCGCCGTTTTCGTATACCGCGGCTATCGGATAGAAGTTGCCGAGGTTCAAAACGCCGTCGGAGTAGCCGAACCTGTGTCGCGCCTCGGGTATATCCAAAGCGAACTTTATGAAAAATTCCGCGCTCTCGCCCGGAAGCAGGGACGTTTTCACAATGAGTATATCGTCGTCTTCGCCGCCTATCGACCAATCCGCCTCTTCCCCGTTCGCGGTCACGCTCTCGATTTCTATGCCGCCGTAGTCAACACCTTTGGGATAAGCCGCGGACAGATTCGCGTTGTCGGTGGAAAAATAACGCGCTTCCTTCCGAAACGCCGTCGGATAGAGGTGAAAATATACTCCGTCCAATTCCGAATCGCTCTTATTTATATACGTCGCGGTCTCTTCGCATTCCGCCGTCATGTCTTGGGTATTAAGCGTTACCTTTATGTCATATATATTGAGATCCCTTTCTTTGCCGCAACCCGTAAGCAGCATTACAGCCGCCGTTATCAGTATCGCCGCCATAATGACCGTCGTTATCGTCTTTTTCATGTTCGCCTCTCCTTTTTCTGTTTTCACGATTAAATATATGACTGCCGATACCTATAAAATTCGTAAAAAATTTTATTTATATGCTTGACGAACGGCGAAAAGTGTCATATAATATAAGTACGATTAAACGATTGTTTAATCGTTTAATGAAAAGAGGTGTATTATGACAAAGACGTTTGACATCGAAGGGCTTGACTGCGCGAATTGCGCAAAGAGATTGGAAGATCTCATCAACAAAATTCCCGAAACGGAGTGCAGGCTGTCGTTCGCGGCGGGACTGCTCCGCATTACCGCTCCCGACTACGCGTACGGCGCGGTTATGAAGGAAGTGCGGCGCGTTGCGAGGATCGTAGAACCCGAAGTCGTTATCACGGAAAAAAGGTGATTTATGCGCGTAAATTCTCGACTTGTTTTCATTGCGGTCTCCGCCGCTCTTATACTCCCTGCCATTCTGTTCGACAAAATCACGGGGTGGTTTTGGGTTTATATGCCGTTATACGTCCTGTCCTGGGGCGTGGCGGCTTGGTCGGTAGCCGTCAAAGCGTTTCGCAATATAACGCACGGAATCGTCTTTGACGAAAACTTTCTCATGCTGATCGCTTCGGTCGGCGCGTTCGTGCTCTCCTTTGTCTTTTCGGACTATTTGACGGTGTTATGCGCGCCCGGCGGCGGAGAGATCATGATGGACGGAGCGCTCGTTATGCTCCTCTATCAAATCGGCGAATATTTTCAGGGGCTTGCGGTCCGAAAATCGCGAAAAGGCATCAAACAGTTGCTCTCCATGCGCCCGGACTCCGCCGTCGTTCTTCGCGGCGAAGAAGAGGAAGTTTTTCCCGACGAGGTCGAGGTCGGCGAAATTATCGTCGTACGGCCGGGTGACAGGATCGCCATCGACGGAATTGTCGAAAGCGGTTCGAGTTACGTCGACTGTTCGGCTATTACGGGAGAAAGCGAACCGATCTTTTGTGCGCCCGGCGACGCGGTCAAAAGCGGCTGTATCGCCGTTGACGGGCTGATAAAGGTGCGCACGACAAAGGAATTCGGCGAATCCACCGCAAGCAAAATGCTTCGGCTCGTCGAAGAAGCGAGCGAAAAGAAAGCGAAGCAAGAGACGTTTATAACAAAATTTGCCAAAGTATACACGCCGATCGTGTGCGCGATTTCCCTGCTCATCGCCGTTATCCCGCCCTTAATAATGACTTTGGTCTCGGGCGCAGTTACTCCCGACGGCACAAACGTATGGGGAAATTG
>CANQCB010000041.1 GCA_947589145.1 uncultured Clostridia bacterium
GCTGCGGGGTCGTTTGCTTCGCAATACAAATTCCGTGCCACCTATCTCGAAAATCTACGCACATCTGCTGCTTTGTTCGACACTTCAACTTTGTGTTTTTCAAAAGAAAAGAATTTTAAGTTTTTTGGGAAACGGGTTTAAGGGGGGAAACCTTTTTGTACACAAAAAGGTTTCCCCCCTTAAAAACACATTCAAAAAATTAAAAATATTTTTTAGTTTTGAGTGAGCCAGTGTGCGATATCGGTTACGGTTATACCCTCGTAAGTGAAGTCCTCATGTCGAGTGCGAGCTATGATAAGTCGGGGATAAGCGTCCTTGATTTTGAGTAATGGTTCGGCTTCCCGCGCAAAGGTGGCGTCGTCGGTGATATTATCCGACACCTGAATATACAATTTTTCGTCCCGTTTCATAGCGACGAAATCGATCTCTTTTTGATACAGCACACCCACATAGACCTCGTAGCCGCGGCGTAACAACTCGAGCGCGACAATATTTTCGTATATACGTCCGTAATTCATATCCTTTCTGCCGAGTACTGCGAACTTAAAAGACGTATCGCACAGGTAATACTTCTCGTTGGAAGAGAGGTACTTTTTGCCCCTGATATCGTAGCGATTCACGCGATAGAACAGGAACGCTTCGCACAGCGCCCTTATATACGCGCCGACGGTCTTGTCCCCCGTTTTTTTGCGCGGCGTCGTCAGAGTGCCGGCTATTCCGCTCGCCGACGTGAGATTGCCTATATTATCCATAAGGAAGGAGGCGATTCGGAGTAGCAG
This sequence comes from uncultured Clostridia bacterium, assembly GCA_947589145.1. Classification (GTDB taxonomy): domain Bacteria; phylum Bacillota; class Clostridia; order Christensenellales; family Pumilibacteraceae; genus Protoclostridium. The sequence continues at coordinate 780 of CANQCB010000041.1, forward strand.
CGACTTGTTTTTAATGCCTTTGCGCTTAATAAGATCCCGCTCGACTATGGTAGTGAAGATATTTTTGATATAGTCCGCGCGCAATTCGGCGTTTTGGTAGACGTAAGAACCGGGCATACCGCCCTTTTCATAATACTTGTCGAACTCGTCCATTGCTTCTCCGCCGTAGTACCGAAGATACTCCGCGAAAGAGAAGGGGTAGATCGCGATTTCGAGACACCGCCCCGTGAATAGCGTGGCAATCTCGCTGCTTAACAGAAAGGCGTTGGAGCCCGTCAGGTATATATCGTAACGCCCCTCGGCATGCAGGCTGTTTATTGCCCTCTCGAATCCATCGCAAAGCTGAACCTCGTCAATGCACACGAAGTTCTCCCGTCCGTCACAATACGCCGATTCGATATATGTGTGCAACATGTGGTAGTCACGCAACTTTTCAAACTCCAAAAGCGAGAAGTTTATGTGGATAACATTGGCGTCGGGGCGGCTCTCATGTACATAATCGATAAACCGCTCCATAAGCCCCGACTTGCCGCAGCGCCTCACCCCCGTTATTACCTTTATGTCGGGCGTGCCTATCGCGTCAATCAGCTTGTTCAGATAGTCCCTTTCTATCAGTTTCATATCTCACCTCGCATATATCATAGCACATTCTCAGCCCCAAGTCAATATATTTTTTCATTTTCTCGTAACATAATAGCAGTTTCATTACGAGAAAATCAATTTTTTTCATTTTCTCGTAATAGAGGAGGGGATATATTACGAGAAAATCATATTTTTATATGTAATATATCTGCCGTGCTTTTTCATTGTCCTAAACCGAGGCACGAGTATTAACTTTTCCCCGGATAAGCTGAAATCATCACATTATATCAACTTCCCTAGAAAAACACCAAATTGAAGTAATAAACAAAGCAGCAGATGTGCGTAGATTTTCGAGATAGGTGGCACGGAATTTGTATTGCGGAGCAAACGACCCCGAAGCCTACCTCACGGTGGCGAGGGAAATTCCGTGACAGATATCCGAAAAGATGCGTGCAGATGCGGATATACCGTAGCGTGCAAAGCGCGAAAGGGGGGGGGAAAAAGTACACTCCTCAATTTTCGCTTCGGCGCAATAGGAAAAACTCACTAAAAAGGCGCACCCACAGGTGCGCCTTTTTATGGTATTTTTTATGACTTTAATCGATAACGGCGGTTGCGGTTGCTTCCTTCCGCGACGACAATGCCGTCCGCAATCATCTCATAGATAATGGTTTTCAGCCGCGTCGGTTTTATCTCCAAAAGTTCTGCGAGTTCGGAAGTCGTCGCAGAAACGTGGTCTGTCAAATACCGAATGATTTCCCGTTTTTGGATCGAGGTCTTAACGCGCTCTTTTTTATCGTCGCTTTTTATCGTCGCTTTTTTATCGTCGCTTTTTATCGTCGCTTTTTTATCGTCGCTGTTTATCGCCACTTTTTTATCGCCATTATTTATCGCCGGTTTTTCGATAGAGAGCGTCAATGTCGAACGCTCGGGTTCAAATTGTTCCGTGAGCGTAGGCGTCGGGAGTTTCAATTTATGCCATGCCGCATAGATGCTCGGGATGCCGCTCCCAGCTCGTTCGCCGATGCTAATGAGGTTGAACATCTTGATGAGGCTCGAATTTCTCGGATCGGAGACCCCGCCGCTCTTCGCCTCTTCGATATCGAGGCGAAAGTTTCCCGGGTTCGAGAAGGAGATATTCGTTTTTGTCTTTACAATCACAATGCCTTGCCGCCCGTAATAATCGGCATTGACGAGGCAGTTGGCAAGCGCTTCGCGGAGCGCGGTATGAACGGGAGTATCGTCGATACGGGCGCCGTTTTCGATTTGGAAAGGAATTTTGATGTTCAGCGTGAGCTTGTTGTAGACGCGGAAATAGAAATCAAAGACGTTCCCGCTCCAATCGCCCGAGCTTGAAACGATACGATCCGTCCAGCGGGTAGTTTCATCAAGTTCTTCCCGATAATCGAGGAAGTAGTTCGGAAATTCCTTTACAATCTCATATTCAAAGCCGAACATGAGAAGCCCTGCCGCCGTGGGGTGGAGTCCGTCGTCGCTTCTGCCGACGGCGCCGAGTTTGTAGAGGAAATTCTCATCGTCGAGTTCTTCCCAAACGTGCCCCGGGCGGGCGCTTGCCATGCGGTTGCGGTATTTATGAACGCTCTCAAAATCAAAGACGTCCATTGGCATTTTTTCGAGAAGCTTTGAATCTTGCGACTGCGCCGAAGCGTCGCGGAACATGGTTCGCACTTCTTCTTCGGTACATTTATAATCGCCCTCGCCGTTTCTGCGGTAAGTGCCGCTCAAAGGATTTTCGCCTATATAGACGGGTTTATCGTTGCGGCGGGCGCGGGGAACGGTGATCACAACAATGCGTTTACCTTCGACCGTCTCCACGGTGACATCGTGGCTCGTCAGAATATTGACGTTAACTTTTTTCCGATTGTTTACGGTATCCCAGAATTCCTTTACGAGTTTTTCGGGATCGGGAAGATCGACGACATGAAGAGACTTGTCGGCGTGTTCTTCAACGCCGAACAAAATAATCCCGCCCATTGTGTTGGCAAAGGCGGAGTATGTCTCCCAAACGCTCTGCGGAAACCCGCCGAGCGCCTTCTTCGCTTCGATACGGTTATTTTCCCGATATTTTTCCAAATTGGCAAAGTCGATCATACGAGCTCCTGTATTGTTATTATATCAAAACCGACGGCGGTTGTCAATCGGGACGACGATTGGTTTTCTTCAACTTCAAAGTGTATGCCAAAAATTATTGATTGCTATGTGGAGCAACAATATAAAGTCGGCTGCGGGCGGGAGTATTGCGTGTGAAAAATTTCCGTATAAAATCACTTGAATTTATGTGAAGTTTATGTTATGATTATGACGAACGGGTGAAGCTCGTTCGGACTAAAAATACACAGAGGACGAAAACCATGTTTATATTGACAAGTGACAGTGCGGTAGACTTGTTTCGACCCGACGCCGAAAAACTCGACGTTGAGATAGTTCCGCTCACCTACACGATAGGCGACGTTACCGTCGAGGACTTTGCCGAGGACGAAAGCGAATTCAAGAAATTCTATGACGGGCTTAAAGGCGGGTCTTTGCCCGTAACGAGTCAAATCAACCCCTTCACGCATTGCGAATTTTGGGAAAAGGTGTACGCGAAGAGGGGAGCGCACGACATTGTGCACCTCACCCTTTCGAGCGGGTTATCCAAGACCTACGACTCCGCATGTCAGGCGGCCGACGAGTTTATGACCAAACACCTAGACGTGCACGTCTATGTCGTCGATTCGTTGGGCGCGACGCAGGCGGAGACGCCCATTCTCGAAAAGGCTATCGCTCTCCGCGATTCGGGCGCGAACGCAGCCGACGCGGCGGAAGAACTCCGCAATTATGCGCACAGGATCCATGCGTACATAATCGTGGATAACCTCTTCCACCTCAAACGCGGCGGTCGTATCGGCGCCGCAGCCGCGTTTATCGGCACCGCGCTCGGCATTAAACCGATAATCATTTTCAACGACAAAGGTCAGCTTTGCGTTTACAAAAAACCTCTCGGTTGGAAAAAGGCGCTCAAAATCGTCCTCGACCACATAGAGCAGTATTGCGCCGAGTCGGGCAAAGGCAAGATCTGGATCGCGCAGGCGGACGCGAAGGAAAAGGCGGAGGAGGCAAAAGCCGCGATCGAGAAGCGTTTCGGCTCCACCGTGCAGATCGGCTGGATCGGTCCCGTCATCGGTTCGCACATTAACTCCGGCACGATAGGTATCGTGTTCGACGGAGGCAGCAGAATAGACCTCGACTTTTAATTACGAATGTAGCGGGTAAAAAGGGAGCGGCGACGCTCCTTTTTCATTGCCCGCGCCGCGCCGTACAGATAATATGCCCGCGCCGCGATTGAGGTTTAGTCGGCTTGACCGCGTGACGATTGCGGTTGGTCGGCTTGTGTGCGCCGAGATCCGAGATTTGCGCTTTCGTTCGGTAAACGGCGTTTGTCCGATAAGGTTCTCCGAAACGTCCGCGCCTCGGACCGAAAACTTTACGTGCGGCAACATGAGGTTCTTTTGCTTGCGCTACGAAAGCATGCGACTTTGGGGCGAGTGGCATTTTAAGGCAAGTCGCTTCATATATAAAAGCATGAGTGATTTTTACGGCGACAGGGCGATTGCCCTAGGCAGGTATATCGCGGAAAACGGCGCGACGGTGCGCGACGCCGCGGTTAAATTCGGAATGGCGAAATCCACCGTTCACAAAGAGGTTACCGAACGGCTGAGATCCGTCAATCCCGCGCTTGCGGCGGCGGTGCGCGGCGTGCTCGACCGCAACCTCGCCGAGCGGCATATACGGGGCGGGGAAGCGACAAAAAGAAAATTCATGCGCGGCGGACGTTAAAGAAATTTTTTGATAAAATTTTTCGAAAACGCTTGACATACCGCGCGTGATTTGTTACTATAACAGAGCACCTCGTGGCAGGGTGCTATTTTTAATGTGCCGATTTTACAGACGGAGGCTATTATGGCTAACACGAACAGGAACAGAATTACTCTTGCTTGCACGGTTTGCAAACAGAGAAATTACGATTCTTACAAGAACAAAAAGAACGACCCCGATCGTATCGAACTCAAAAAGTATTGCAAATTCTGCAAAACTCACACCGTTCACAAAGAAACAAAATAAGTAACGTCCGTCGGGGGCGTTGCCTTCGGCGTGATTCGAGAAGAGGAAAATAAAAATGGCTAATGACAATAAAAAACAAAGCCGACAAAAGCCGACGAAAGTCAACCCCATAGTTGCCACTTTTGCCGAGCTTAAACAGGTTAGTTGGCCGTCTTTCGGGAAAACCATGAAAGGCCTCGGCGCCGTGCTTGTCGTAACGGGCATATTCCTTATCGTGCTTTTCGGTATCGATCAATTACTTGCTTTCGTGACCGGGTACAGCTTGGTGCTTGCGAGAGACGATCAGAACCGTCAACTGCTCGACGCGGGTAACATTGCCGCGCTCATCGTCGGCGGAATACTCATCGTCGGCGCAATAGCGTGCGTAATTGCCTATCAGATCATCAAGAGAAAGAATAATAAAAGGAAATAATCATGGGAATAGAAAACGCTAAATGGTACGTTCTCCACACATACTCCGGTTATGAGAATCAAGTGGAAATGAACCTCAAAATGGTATTTGAAAAGAATAACCTCACGGACAGGCTTTTTGAAATCACCATTCCCATGGAAGACGTCCTCGAAGAAAAGAATGGTAAGAAAAAACTCGTCAAGAGGAAGATGTTCCCTTGCTACGTCCTTATCAAGATGGATTATGACAACAGCATGTGGCATATCATCACTCAAACGCGCGGCGTAACCGGTTTCGTCGGACCTCAGGGTCGCCCCCTGCCGCTCACTCAGGACGAAATTCGCCGAATGGGTATCAAGGACCCGGGGCAGGCGGTAAAGGCGGATTACAACGTAGGGGATTCCGTTAAGATCATTGACGGAGCGCTTACCGATTTCGTCGGAAAGATCGAGACGATCGACGCCGCCAACCAAAAATGTCGCGTTTCCGTCTCCATGTTCGGCAGGTTGACGCCCGTGGAATTGGAGTTCTATCAGATCGAGCCCGTTGAGGAAGAGTAAACCTTTCGCGGGAAAAGGCGACAGACCGCGAAAAGCCGCGGCATAGCAAACATACTCAACGATATATTACGGGAGAACGAAAGTTCGTTTGTACCGCGATTATATAAGAGAATTATATAAGGAGATTTGCAAATGGCAAAGAAATTACAAGCGGTTGTAAAACTGCAACTTCCTGCCGGTAAAGCAACCCCGGGACCGCCTGTCGGTTCGTCCCTCGGCCCGCACGGTATCAATATACCCGCGTTTACCAAGGAATTCAACGAGAAAACGAAGAACCAAGACGGCATGATCATCCCCGTGGTGATCAGCATCTATTCGGACAGAAGTTTCACCTTCGTGATGAAAACCCCGCCCGCGCCCGTTCTTATCAAGAAGGCGATCGGGATCGAGTCGGGTTCGGCTAAGCCCAACAAGGACAAGGTCGGCAAAATCACTATGGCGCAGGTGGAAGAGATCGCCAAACTCAAACTTCCCGACCTCAACGCAGGCAGTTTGGAAGCGGCAATCAGCATGATAAAAGGCACGGCGCGCTCGATGGGCGTCGAAGTCGCAGACTAAGGGAGGGCGCTATGAAATACGGCAAAAAGTACAAGACTTCCCTCACCGAGGTAGACGTTAAGAAAGCTTACGAAGCGGACGCGGCGATCGAAAACGCTATCGCAACCGCCAAGGCGAAATTTGACGAGACTATCGAACTTCACGTTCGTTTGGGCGTCGATCCCCGTCAGGCGGATCAGCAGGTGCGCGGCACCGTCGTCCTTCCCAACGGAACGGGTAAAAATGTAAAAGTCCTCGTTATCGCGAAAGGCGACAAGGCGGACGCGGCACAGGCGGCGGGCGCGGATATCGTCGGTGCGGAAGAAATTATCCAGAAAATTCTTTCGGAAAACTTCCTCGACTTCGACGTGTGCATAACCTCTCCCGACATGATGGGACAAATGGGCCGCGTGGCGCGTATCCTCGGACCTAAAGGTCTCATGCCTTCGCCCAAGTCCGGCACGGTTACCATGGACGTCGCAAAGGCGGTCAGGGACGCGAAAGCAGGTAAAGTCGAGTACCGTCTCGACAAGACCGCGATCATCCACTGCCCGATCGGCAAGAAGTCGTTCGGCAAGGAAAAACTTCTCGAAAACTACCAAACGCTTATGGACGCTATCGTCAAGGCTAAGCCTGCCGCGGCAAAGGGCGTTTATATCAAGAGCGTTACCCTTGCTTCCACCATGGGCCCGGGAATCAAAGTAGTCGCGAGAGTGTAAAAAACGGTTGACATTCCTTCGGGAAGTCGCTATAATCAAATTATAAGTCGCGAAAGCGACAAATGTCGAAGAAACGAGCGGCCGAAAGGCCTTAAATCCGAAAAGGAGCTAGTCGAGGCAGAACTTAACATCGGCACAAACGGCTTTTGTCCGTTTATAACTATGCTAAGCCTCGACCAAGCGCGTCGGGGCTTTGATTTATTTCGAACCAATCTTGCGCCGAACCATCGGTGCAGAAGGAGGTTAACGGATATATGGCAAATAAGGAAATCATTGCGGCAAAGGAAGCGCAGGTAAACGAAGTCGCCGAGAAAATTCAAAAAGCGAAAAGCGTCGTCCTCGTTAATCATTGCGGCCTTACCGTTGAACAGGATACCGCACTCCGCGTTGACATGAGAAAGTCCAACGTCGAGTATAAGGTAATCAAGAACAAGATTCTCGTGCGCGCGTTCGAAAAAGCAGGCCTCGGCGAAATGGCAGGCATATTCGAAGGTCCTACGGCGGTTGCGTTCTCCTACGACGACGAAGTCGCAGGCGCGAAAGTCGCCGTGGATAACGGGACTAAGACCAAAATGCTCGAACTCAAAGGCGGCGTCATAAACGGCAAAGTCGCGAGCGTCGACGAAGTAAAGGTTCTTGCGAGTATTCCTCCGAAGCCCGTTCTGCTTTCTCAGCTCCTCGGACTTCTTACCGCGCCCATGCGCAATCTTGCGGTCGTCCTCAGCGAGATCGCAAAACAAAAGTCGGCATAACGTCGGCAAAATCATTTGCGCATAAGTGCGCGTAAAAAATAAAAATAATCAAGGAGAATAAAAAAATGGCTGATATAGCTAAAATCGTAGAAGAAGTTGAAAGCATGAGCGTTACCGAACTCAACGAGTTGGTAAAGGCTATCGAAGAGAAGTTCGGCGTATCCGCAGCCGCTATGGCTGTCGCCGCACCCGCAGCAGGCGGCGCCGCTGCCGCACCCGCAGCGGAAGAGAAGACGGAATTCGACATCATCCTCAAAGACGCAGGCCCCAACAAGATCCCTTGCATCAAGGTCGTTCGTGAAATCACCGGTCTCGGACTCGGCGAAGCAAAGGCGCTCGTCGACAAAGTACCTTCCCAAATCAAGGAAGGCATTTCCAAGGACGCCGCAAACGAACTTATCGCAAAGTTCAAGGAAGTCGGCGCTACCGCAGAGATGAAATAAGTTGTTATCTCAATGAAAAAAAGAACTTCGGTAAACCGAAGTTCTTTTTTCGTTCGGCGGCGGTGTCAACGCGGCAGGGGGCGTCGCCGCGGGGCGGGGTACAACGGCGCTCGTCGGGGTTGGCTCGCTTTTCGCCGTTCTGAACGTAAAGACGGCGATATGATTATCGCCGTCTTTACGCCGTTGTTGCTTAGTCGCAATTCGTGGTCTTTGACTTAGCCTGAGTCTTGGGCTTGCTTTTTGACGAAGCGGACTTGGTTTTGCTCGTAGTCTTTGCTTGCGTCTTAGCCTGCGCTTTGGAACAGCATCTGCCCGAGGACGTCTTGTTAGGCTTTGTGGTTGCCATAAATGCTTTCCTCCTTTGTACTCGTAGTATGCGCAGACTTATGGCTTTTAATATGTAAAAATTTGTATTTTTCTTATTGAATAATTGCGTCGATCAATCGAAGAACGGCATTTTTTTGCGCGGGCGTGAGCTTGCGCATTTTTATTGATATTTCTCTGTCGTCGTCTTTGATGAAGTTTTTGCCGTAGTTTTTTTCGCGCCCGAGCAATTCGTCCAACGTTACGTCGAATGTATCCGCTATATCGATCAGCGTCTTGCAGTCGGGTTCGCTTATCCCGTTCTCCCAATTACTGACATTGCGTTGCAGGTTGCCTATCCTGCTCGCAAGCTCTTTTTGCGTCATTCCGCTCTCCTCTCTCAACTCCTTGATCTTTAACACCATAATTTTGTCTCCTTTTTCAAATTATTCCAAAAAAATTACTAAATTCCTTGACAATTCCAAAAAATTACTATTTAATATCAATGAATAGAAAATATATTTCTACACAAAGAGAGATGAGGAAGAAAATTAAATTTATGAAAGGATACGCCGGAAATATCAGAAAAAGAAGCGTAATTTTTGTGCTGTTTAGCCTTGCCTTTTTACGCGGTTATTATTTCATCTATTGGTTTGTAAATCTCACTAATGATACCAACGATTTGGCATGGACAGAAACGGCGAGCGGCGGCGTAGCATTTCTGTTTATCATAATCAGTTTCGGCATTTATTACTTCTATTGGTTGTACAAGTTGGGCGTCAAAACCGGTGAAATTAAGGGGAAAAGTCGGGGTAGATGTATCTTTCGCGGCGTGGTCTATGCTATTTTTTTGTGGTTTAGCATTTTGGGAATAATCGGCATGTGTCTTGCGCAGAGCGCGGTAAATAAAGCCGTTTCACGATTACGATAAGGCGTTTCGAGAAGATTTTTAGTTTTTTTGGAAAAGGGGGTGCAGGGGGGATGGCTTTTTTACAAAAAAGGCATTCCCCCCTGCAAAACGCTTACACAAAAAAGGTTTTACCTTCGGTAAATGTAATTTTATATAAAAACAGTTGAAATTTTCACTGTGCTGTGTTAAAATTTATTCGGTAAATCTCAATGGAGGAACAAAAATGCAGTTTTCGAAGGAAGTAGAAAGAATGGTCTGCGTTGCCAAAGGTCCGAAGCACGGACCGGCGCCCATTCCCGAAGAGGGCAAGTGGGTTCAGGCTTACGAGATCAAAGACATCAACGGCTATACGCACGGTATAGGTTGGTGCGCACCGCAGCAGGGCGCGTGCAAACTCAGCCTGAACGTTAAGGACGGTATCATTCGCGAGGCTCTCGTAGAGACTATCGGTTGCTCGGGCATGACGCACTCCGCCGCAATGGCAGGCGAAATTCTCCCGGGCAAGACCATACTCGAAGCGCTTAACACCGACCTTGTTTGCGACGCGATCAATACGGCTATGCGCGAGTTGTTCTTGCAAATCGTCTATGGCAGAACGCAGTCTGCGTTCTCTGAGGACGGACTTGTAATCGGCGCGGGACTCGAAGATCTCGGCAAAGGCGAGCGTTCCATGACGGGTACGATTTACGGCACCGAAGCGAAGGGCGTTCGTTATCTCGAACTTACCGAAGGTTACATCACCAAACTTGCGCTCGACAAGGACAATCAGGTCATCGGTTACGAATACATTAAGCTCGGCGTTATGCTCGACAAGATCAAGGCGGGCGTCGGCGCCGACGAGGCTCTTAAAGCCGCTACCGGACATTACGGACGGTTCACCAGGGAAGAGGGCGTATGCAAATTCATCGACCCTCGCAAGGAATAAGGAGGCGCAAAATGGCTGTTACTTTTGAAGGTTACGAAAGAAGAGAGGCTAAAACCTCCGCAATAATGAAACAATACGGAATAAAGAATTTCGAGGACGCCCTCAAAATCTGCACGGACAAGGGCTTCAATCCTTATGAAATCACGCAGGGCATTCAGAATATCTGTTTTGAAAACGCAAAATGGGCTTACACGCTCGGCTGTGCGATCGCAATTAAAAAAGGCTGCTCGAAAGCCGCCGACGCCGCTCGCGCAATAGGCGAGGGACTTCAAGCCTTCTGTATCCCCGGCTCGGTCGCAGAACAGCGCAAAGTCGGTCTCGGACACGGCAACCTTGCGGCAATGCTCCTCGAAGAGGAAACCGAATGCTTCTGCTTCCTCGCGGGACACGAGTCTTTCGCGGCGGCAGAGGGCGCAATCGGTATCGCAAAGAGCGCAAATAAAGTCCGCAAGACTCCTCTTCGCGTTATACTCAACGGTCTCGGCAAGGACGCCGCAATGATCATTTCGAGAATCAACGGCTTCACCTACGTTCAGACCAAGATGGATTATTTCAACGACAAGGTGGAAATCGTGAAAGAGACGCCGTATTCGAACGGTGAGCGCGCGAAAGTACGTTGCTACGGCGCGGACGACGTGCGCGAAGGCGTTAAGATCATGTGGTTGGAAAAGGTCGGCGTTTCCATTACGGGTAATTCCACCAACCCCACGCGTTTCCAACACCCCGTTGCGGGCACTTACAAGAAAGAATGCGTCGAGCAGGGCGTTAAATACTTCTCCGTCGCGTCCGGCGGCGGCACGGGTCGTACGCTCCACC
>CANQCB010000042.1 GCA_947589145.1 uncultured Clostridia bacterium
GGGAACTTGATCGTCCATACGCCAACAAGCTGAGTTATCTATGACCAATCCGCCCGCAGCCGCGAACATGGGGGAGTATATCCCGCTCGCTTTGCCGCCCGCGCTCATGATGACGATTTCCGCGCCCGCTTTTTTGATATTCTCTTCGTTGGTTTCGAGTACGGTATACTTTTTACCGCAATACTCTATCTCCGTGCCCGCGCTCTTTGCGGAAGCGAAGGGGAACAATTGCCCGACGGGAAACTTTCTTTCCGCAAGCACTTGAAGCATTTTTCTTCCCACCATGCCCGTCGCACCTACGACGGCAACCTTGTATTCTTTCATATATCCTCCGAAAAAATAAAATCCCTTGTCGATTTCGACAAGGTACAAGGTCATTCGTACTCAATGCACTCCATGCACAGCATGACAGTCGCAAGATCTTAATCACTGCGCCCGACCTCCGACTTTTCCGCAAAGACGGCGACCTCGGCGACGATGCCCTTTCGTTTTCCCCGCCTTGCGGAAGGCTGACATGGGAAAATTACTCATGCTCGACGCTCCTCATCGAAACTACTCATAAATGGTATCATATACAATATCGATTGTCAAGCCGTTTTTACTTGCTTTTTCCGAATATTTTTGTTATAACATTACATAAATGAACAAAACTCTCATAAGACGAATATTCGCCATCATCGCGCTGATAGCGGCGCTTTGCGCGACCGTGTTCGGAATACTCTGCTTTTATAACAATTTCAGCTTGGTATTCGGCACCGTCGCGACCATATCTATCTGCGTGACCGCGGCGTTCGGCGTGCCCGTGTATATCATGCGCCCGCAGCCGCCCACCGATTTGGGCAAGTCCCCCGAAAGTGATGACGACGGTTCATCTGTTTCCGAAAGCGAGGCAGAGGACGGTGGCGAGGACGTTAACGCCGATGAGAACGTAGTACCAGACGGAAAAGGGGATAAAAAAGGAAAATCCGAGTAAGATTAGCGCAACGATCATGAAACGTCGGGCGTTGTCTCGGCTGAGCGCGGCGCGCGCGAACTCGCGCAGTCGGAAGGAAACGGGCGGCTTATAAGCGGAGCGTTTCTCGCGGCTCGGCAAAAAGGCTTCGGTCATGCCGACGACGCACAAAGCCGCGCCTACCGAAGAGAGAATGTGGACGTAGTCGGGTGCGCCGAAACTTCCGAGCCCCACCCAGCAGATGAGGAGAATAAGCACGCGCATACCGCATCTGTCGATTACATCTTTAAGCGCCATACCATGGATTATAACCTTTTACCTCGGAGGATAAACAAATTGTATACAAAAATTTTAGAGGCAAACGACGAGTCCGTCGGGATTTGTGCCGAAATGCTCCGTAACGGTGACATCGTAGCCTTTCCGACGGAAACGGTCTACGGGTTGGGCGCGAACGCGCTCGACGGTGAAGCGGCGCAAAAGATTTTCGAAGCCAAGGGGAGACCCGCGACCAATCCGCTCATAATTCACGTCGCGGACAAAAGTCAGATCGACGAGGTCGCGTACGTGGACGAAATGTCGAAAAAACTCATCGACGCGCTCATGCCGGGGCCGCTCACCCTCGTTCTTCGCAAAAAGAGTTGCGTGCCCGACATAGTGACGGCGGGGAACGCTACCGTAGCGGTGCGTATGCCCGATCACCCCGTGGCGCTCAAACTCATAAAAGCGGCGGGCGTGCCCGTGTGCGCACCGTCCGCGAACACCTCGTCCCGTCCGTCGCCGACCATGGCAATGCACGTATACGACGACCTTTGCGGAAAAATACCGGTAATACTCGACGGCGGAAAGTGTCCCTTCGGCATGGAAAGTACCGTGCTCGATATGACGACGCGTCCTCCGCGCGTAGTCCGCGCAGGCTCGATCGAGCTCAAACAAATCGAGAACGTAATAGGCCCGGTGGGCAAAGAAACGGTAATTTCCGACTCGCTCAGTATGCTGAAAGAGCCGACTCGCTACGTGCCCAAAGCGGAACTTGCCTTTTCCGCGTACTACGACAACATGTGTTCGGTAATATCGTCATACTACGACAGACAAAAGTCGTTGGGACGAAAACCCGTAATATTCTGTTTGAAACCGAACGCGAACAAATACGGCGACAGGCGCACGGTAATAATGGGTGAAACCATCGTCGACTATGCGCGGTTGCTTTTCGAAAAATTGCGCGAAGCGGAAAAGTGCAATTACGATCTCGTAATAGCCGAAGGCGTGCCTATGGGCGGTATAGGGACCGCTTTGTTGTCAAGACTTATGAAACTTTCACACGGAAACGTAATATAATGAGCGACGTAAAAAAAGAAAAAGTCAACGTGCTGTTCGTTTGCACCGGAAACACCTGCCGTTCGCCGATGGCGGAGCAGATTTTCATCGAGTGGCTGCGCAGCAAAAAATATTCGGGAATAGCCGACGTTTCGAGCGCCGGTATTTACGCCAACGACGGTATGTCCATGACGCCCGAGGCGGCGCGAGCGCTGATGGATACGGGCTTGACGGTCAGACCGCATAAGTCTCGCTCGCTCACCGTCGACCTTTTGCAAAACGCCGACATAATAGTATGCATGACGGAGGGGCACAGGAGGGCGCTCCTGTCCTCGCCGTCCTACGCGTTTGCTTCGAGCGACGGAATATTTCGCATAATCGGTACGGTGGAAGAACTCACGGGCGAGGAAGTTCCCGATCCGTTCGGTTGCGGAATGGAAGCGTATAACCGCACGGCGGAGATTTTGACCGCGATGTGCGAGCCGCTTTACGACGCGATCGTAAAATTCGCGGACGAACATAAAATTGCGCTGTAAAAAAGGAGGAAAAATGAAAATTGCGCTTGCCGCGGACGACGCCGGCAGAGAATTGAAAAACGCGATAGGAAAAGAACTTATCGCAAAAGGATACGAAATTGCGGACTTCGGGCTCGGCGAACCCATGCCCACCGCCGACTATCCCGACTACGCGCTCCCCGCGGCGGAAGCGGTAGCGAGCGGCGAATGCGCGTTCGGCATACTCGTATGCGGCACGGGGATAGGAATGAGCATGTGCGCGAACAAAGTCAAAGGCATTCGTTGCGCACACGTGACCGACTGCTTTTCCGCGGAAGCGACGAGGCTTCACAACGACGCGAACATGCTTGCCCTCGGCGCGCGCGTAACGGGCATAGGGCTTGCGCTCAAAATCGTGGACGCATTTCTTTCCACCGAATATTCGGGCGCGGAGAGACATACGCGCAGAATAAACAAAATCACGGCGATAGAGGATAAATATTTCAAAGCGTAAGCGAAACGCGAATATTCGCGCGAAATAAAACATAAAATGGCGATATGAAAAAACGTATTGCCATTTTAATTACCGTTTTTTGCTCGATAGCCGTTCTCGCGGTGATATTTTTCCTGTTCTGCAATACGTCGAGCATAAAGAAAAATTACCGAAACATTTCCGACTACCGCTACGTAGCCCTGCGCTACGCATGCGACGGTTACACGTTGAACATAATAAGCGGCGTGCGCGAAACGCCTTACGAATTGGACGGTAAGTGCGCGGACGGCAAGACGGAATATACCGTGTTCACCGTCATTCCGGCGAGCGACTTCGACGCAAGCAATATGACATTGCACGCCGCCGTAAAGGGTACGGAATATGACCTCGTGCTCTCCCGTCACCCCTTCAAAAACAGTTATTCGACGGAGATCTCAACGGCTTTGGACGAGGATACCGCCGAGTTGACGCTCACGGTGAACGGAGAAAACGTGACGGCGGCGGCTCCGATCGTGGAAATAGACGGGGATAGGGCGCTTGCGATTGCCTTTGACTCCGTAGATATCGGCAAAGGAGAATATGAAATATATCTTCGTATTTCCGAAAACACGGTGACGGCGGCGGGCGGCTGGTATTGGTACGTCGCTTTCGTATATGCGGACAGGACGGACTCGGTACTAATAAACGCCGAGAGCGGAGAAGTAGCGGCGATAAGGAGCGATCCGCAATAAAATCGGAAAAATTATAGTTTACAAAGGATAAAAATCGTCAAAAAACGGTTTACTAAAAAAAAATAATGTGCTATAATCTTTCAAATAATGAACGATACGGATAAAAAGACATTGGCGGAGGATAACATGCAAGCCGGGAAATCCGGACCTGCTATGTATATCCTGCGGATCGCCGCCAAAACTTTTTTCGTCTGTCTTGTTCTTTTTTCTTTACTTTTCACTCTGATCGGCTGTCTTTTTCCCGCCGCTTTTATGAATCTTTATCATTCTTTCGGTAACAACGGCATGGCGACGTACTATGCGGCGGCGGCTGTGGAAAGAGCGGGCGAGCATTCGGCCGATTGCGACGGAACTTGCGAACTGTCCGCACTGCTCACGACGGCAATGTCATGCGCCGAGAATACCGAGGGGCGCTTCGACAGAAAACTCCTGTTCGCGGAAAAGTACCTCGCGCTGCCCTGCCACGAAAAGCATTCGGCGATTGTGGACGGTAAATACATAGAGGGCAACGACCTCTCGAAGTCGGGACTGACCGTTCTGTCTGCGATTTACGGATATGACGACTACGTGTCGGGCGTGAGAATGGAAGCGCTGTGCGAAAGGGACTTCGCGGCGGCGACCCGCGAGATAACCGAAAAAGCGACGACGGAGAGAGAGGATACGGCTCTGCTAAGCGAACTGATCGCATATACCGACTTCGGCGACTATTCCGCATTCGGCAGCGACGAACTGCTCGACGGCGTGTGGGAGTATTTCACGGTAATACGCGAAAGCGCGTCGGCGGACGTGGACGCGTACGGCAAGGGAGATCCCGACATACGCAAAGCGGCGGACATAGCGAGCCGTATCGGTAGGTTATATGACCTTGCGTATAACATGCAAAAAGCGGAGCAAGGTATAAACGCGGCAAACCCGCACTTCACGAGCAAAGTCGTTACGAGCGTATACAACGCATATAAAGGATTCATAGACACGGCGTCCGTCGCATAAGGGGCGCAACCGAAGAATAACACCGAAACACCATTCAAGTAAGGAGACGGTTATGGATAAAATCATCAAAGAAGGTCTGACGTTTGACGACGTATTGCTCATTCCCGCGAAGAGCAACGTCGTACCAAAGGACGTAAGTCTCAAAACCGAACTGACAAAGGAGATAAAACTCAATATACCGCTTGTTTCCGCGGCAATGGACACGGTAACCGAGTCCAAACTTGCCATAGCCATGGCGCGCGAGGGCGGTATCGGTATTATCCACAAAAACCTTTCGATAGAGGAGCAAGTCGAACATGTCGACAAGGTAAAGCGCAGCGAAAACGGCGTAATAAACGACCCGTTCTCTCTTTCGCGGGATCATAAACTCATCGACGCGCTCAACCTCATGCAGAAGTACCGCATATCCGGCGTGCCCATTACCGATCGGGACGGCAAACTCGTCGGCATACTGACCAACCGCGATCTTCGTTTCGAGGAAAACTTCAACCGTTCCATCGACGAAGTAATGACGAAGGACAATCTCATAACCGCACCCGAGGGCACGACTCTCGAAGAGGCAAAACGCATACTTGCCGCGCACCGTATCGAGAAACTGCCCATTGTGGACAAGAATTTCCGCCTCAAAGGGCTTATAACGATAAAAGACATCGAAAAGGTGATCAAATATCCCAACAGCGCAAAAGACTCCAAGGGCAGACTTCTTTGCGGCGCGGCTATCGGCGCGGGCGCGGACTGTCTGGAACGCGCTTCGGCGCTTGTAAAAGCGGGCGTGGACATTCTTGCGCTCGACTCCGCGCACGGACACAATTCCAACGTGCTTAACGCCGTGGAGAAGATCAAAAACGCTTTCCCGAATATCCCCGTGATCGCAGGCAACGTGGCGACGGCGGACGCGACCGAGGATCTCATAAAGCGCGGCGCGGACGTTGTAAAAGTCGGCATGGGTCCCGGTTCTATATGCACGACCCGAATAGTCGCGGGTATCGGCGTACCTCAGATCACCGCAATAATGGATTGCAGCGAGAGAGCGGACAAGTTCGGAAAGACGACGATAGGCGACGGCGGCATAAAATATTCGGGCGATATAACCAAAGCGATCGCGGCGGGCGCAAACGCCGTCATGCTCGGTTCGCTTTTTGCGGGCACGGAAGAAAGCCCGGGAGAACTCGAAATTTATCAGGGCAGATCTTTCAAGGCATATCGCGGCATGGGCAGCCTCGGCGCAATGCCTCTCGGCAGTAAGGACAGATATTTTCAGGGCGACGTTTCGACGACGACCAAACTCGTTCCCGAGGGCGTGGAAGGCCGCGTGCCTTTCCGCGGCGCGCTCGCCGACATTATCTATCAGCTCATCGGCGGTCTCCGCAGCGGTATGGGCTATGTCGGGCAGTCGACGATAGAAGGACTTCGTCGCAACGCGCGCTTCGTCAAAATAACGAGCGCTTCTCTCGTGGAGAGCCACCCTCACGATATATCGATAACCAAAGAAGCCCCCAACTATTCGCCCAAAGGGTAACGGCGCGAAAAATATGTTAGACAAAGTCGCCGATATTTTGAATCGAAATCTTCCCGAGTCGGGAAAGGTGGGCGTTGCCGTAAGCGGCGGCAGCGATTCTATGAGTTTGATAGATTGCGTCGTTCGCTACGGGCTTATCGACAAAGACCGCATTGTCGTGATCAACGTCGAGCACGGCATACGCGGAGAGGAATCGTTACGCGATTCCTTTTTCGTTAAGGAATATTGCGAAAGGAACGGACTGCGGCTTATTCGGGAGTCCGCGGACATACCGAGCAGAGCCAAGCAAAGCGGCAGGAGCATAGAGACCGAGGCGAGGATATTCCGCAAGAGCGTTTTCGACCGCCTCGTAAAAAGCGAGGTGCGCGCGATACTGCTTGCCCATAACTTAAACGACCGCACGGAGACCGTGCTTATGCACATATTCCGCGGCAGCGGACTGAAAGGGCTCGTGGGAATGACCGAGCACGACGGATATATCATTCGCCCTCTCATAAATTGCGACAAAAGCGAAATACTCGCGTACATTCGCGAGAACGACGTGCCTTACGTAGAGGACTCCACGAATGCGGACGACGCGTATTCGCGTAATTTTCTGAGGCTTAAAGTCCTTCCGCTTCTCCGCGAGAGATACGGCGGTCTCGACCGCGCCATAGCAAACCTTTCGGACATAGCCGCGCTTACCGTCAGCCCCCAATGCGTGGAAAAGGACGGCGATTCGGCGGTGATAAAAGAGGGCGACCTCTCGGGCGGAACGGTTATTTTTGCCCTGGAAAAGGTCGGACTTGCGGCGGATTACACCAAAAAACACGTGGACTCGGTGCTCGCGCTCAAAGAAAAACCGACGGGAACGGGCGTGGATCTGCCGCACGGATTCCGCGCGGAGAGGGAGAGCGGCGGAGTACGCGTATTCCGTAAAACCGAGCGTCGGGAAACGGAAATACCTTTTTGCATAGGCAAAACCGTTGTCGGCGACAGAACGGTGGAAATAACGCGGACGCAGTCCGAAGCGGATAAAACGGGCACGGTGCTCGACGTTGACGCGCTCCCCGACGGCGCGGTGATAAGGACGCGCAGGGACGGCGACATTTTCACTCCTTTCGGCGGCGGCTCGAAACCGCTTTCCGATTGGCTCATAGACAAGAAAATACCGAGATATAAACGCGAAACGCTTTTATACGTTGCCGCGGGCAGTGAGATTTACGCGGTCGTCGGCGTGTGCACGGGAGAAAAAGCGAAGATAACGGAAAGTACGAAAAACGCCGTGCGCGTCGCGGTTTTCGAGGGATAAATGGAAAGTATCAGCGACCTTCAAACACACGGCTTGAAGTTCATTCAGGACGATAAATATTTTCCTTTCGGTACGGACGGCGTCGAACTCGCCAACTTCGTGACGGGCGGCAAAAGCGACAGAGCGATAGACCTCGGCACGGGCACGGGCATAGTCCCCGTACTCGCTTGCGGCAAAAAGGGCATACCGTTTACGGCGGTGGAAATTCAAAAAGACATAGCCGATCTTGCGCGGCGCAACGCCGAACTCAACGGATTGCCGATAGAAGTGCTCAATATGCGCGTTCAAGACCTGCGCAAAAAATTTTCGGCAGGGAGTTTTACGATAGTGACCTGCAATCCGCCTTACCGCAAGGCGCGCAGCGGCGAAGCGACCGCGAACGAGGCGGTACGCATAGCCCGCCACGAGGTGGAAATGACGCTTGCCGACGTTCTCGACGCGGCGGCGTATCTGCTTCCGACGGGAGGCAAACTCTTTATGGTGCACATAACCGAGCGGTTGGACGAAGTCATTGCGGAAGCCGCAGCCCGCCGCCTCGCTCCCAAGACGCTCCAAATTCTCCGCCCGTCCTCGAAAAAGCCGCATATTTTCCTGATAAAATGCGTAAAGGACGGCAAACAGGGGTTGGAAGTCTTACCCGAGCGCGACGTTTTGGGCAGCACGGGCTTGGACTATCCGCAATAGCCGCCGAAATACGATTACGGAATAAAGAAATGTTGAGTATAGTAGTAACGCCAATAGGAAATCTTTCGGATATGACTTACCGCGCGGTTGAGACTCTCAAAAGCGCGGATCTCATTCTGTGCGAGGACACGCGACATTCCGCGGTGCTCCTCTCTCACTACGGTATAAAAACCCCCACGCGCTCATACGAGAAGTTCAGCGAAAGCAAACAGGCGGAAAAAATAGCGGATATGCTCGAAGCGGGCAGGAACATTGCGCTGATCTCCGACGCGGGTACGCCGGTGATCTCCGACCCCGGCAACGCGCTCGTCAGGCGTCTGAAAGAGCGCGGTTTGGAATACACCGTTGTCGGAAGCGGTTGCGCGGCGATCAGCGCGCTCGTGCTTTCGGGTTTCGACCCCTCGTCATTTTGCTTCGTCGGATTTTTGCCCGAAAAAAACGCCGACCGCAAACGCCTCATGGAAAAATTCGTCTCTCTTCAAAGCACGCTCATATTCTACGTTGCGCCGCACGACGTACAAAAAGACGTTGAATTCCTCGGCGAAACGTTGGGAGAGAGGAACGCCTGTCTCGTGCGCGAGATTTCCAAACTCCACGAGGATAAAATAGATTTTCGCTTGCCCGATATTCCCGAAACGGCGACGCTGAAAGGGGAAATGGTATTGATAGTCGAGGGCGCGTCGGGCAACGCGCTGAACGCTCTCACGGTCGAGGAGCATTATAAAAAGTACGTTGCGGACGGAATGACGGAAAAGGACGCCATGAAAGCGGTTGCGCGCGACCGCGGCGTGTCAAAAAGCGAAATATACTCCGAAATCAAAAAACTATAATATTGACAGGCGACGGGAAAGTGTGTTAAAATAAAATATGCAGACCAAAAAGAAGGAAATCGAATACCGCATAAAGGAAGCGGCAAAGAACGAGTTTTTTGAAAAGGGTTATAAAAATGGCAGTATAAGCCGAATAGCAAAGGCGGCAAAAGTGCCGATCGGCAATCTGTATCGTTATTTTCCGAGCAAGAAAGCCCTGCTTGACGGCGTGGTAAAGGAAGCGTACGACTTCATTCCGAAGTTCATAACCGACCTTGCCGGCACGGCGACGCTACGCGAAATGCCCCTCGAAGAGTTTTCGGTTTTTATCGCGAAAGAGCTGTATCGGGTATTTTGGCGAAGCAGAGCGGAACTTAACATTTTGTTGCATAAATGTCAGGGCACCGAGTATGAGTATTTCAAAGACGCGGTGAACGAACGGATATACAATATCATCGTAAACCGCAATTTCGGCGACAGAAAAATTTCGGATTCCGAGCGGATTTTGTCGAAAGTGGTCGCGAACGGGTATTTGGACGGAGTGCTCGAAGTCCTGAATACCGAATGGAGAGAGGAAAGGTTCACCGAACTCATTCAAAAAATAACCTTGTTTTTCTTCAAAGAATTCAAATCGAGAGGATAATCGAATGAAAAGTGCAAGTGAAATATGGAGAGACATGTTGTCGGATCTTGAAACGGAGTGCAGCGCCGTAAGTTTTGACGTGTGGATCAAAACGCTCGAACCGTATGTAGTCGACGACAACCGTCTCGTACTCGTCGCCACCAACGAGGAACATAAGAATAAGGTCAATTCCAGCCATAAAATCATAATCAAACTCGTCGCGCAAAAGGTCGCGCCCTTTCTCCGCGACATAATAATAATCGAGAACGGGGAAAAGAACTTATACGGCGACGGCGAAGAAAATATTGCCGAGAAAAAAATCACGGCGAATTATGCGGTGGGTACGCCGATAAATCCCAAATATAACTTCGAAGAATTCGTGGTCGGGAAGTGCAACGAGTTCGCGGTAGCCGCCGCTCACGCGGTCAGCGACGCCCCGGGGCAGAAGTTCAACCCCCTCTTTATCTATGGCGGCGTAGGTCTCGGAAAAACGCACATAATGCACGCGATAGGAAATTCGCTCCTCGTTTCCAACCCGGAAATGAAGATAATCTACGTTTCCTCGGAAAAATTTCTCAACGACTTTATCAATTCCATAAGCAGCGGCAAAGACTCTCAACTGTCTTTCCGCGATAAATATCGCAGCGCCGACGTTCTCATGATCGACGATATCCAATTCATATCGGGAAAAGAGCGCACGCAGGAAGAACTTTTCCACACTTTCAACGATCTTCACGACGCGGGGAAACAACTTGTGTTCACTTCGGATCGTCCGCCCGCCGAAATACCCGACCTCGAAGACCGACTTCGCAGTCGCTTCGAGTGGGGACTTATAACGGATATTCAACCCCCGGATATCGAGACGAGAATAGCCATTCTCAATAAAAAGGCGCAAAAACTCCAAGTCAACATTCCCACCGACGTGCTCACGTTTATGGCGGAAAAGATAGAGAACAACATTCGCGAAATGGAAAGTCTCCTGAACAAAGTGGTATTCCTTTCGGGACTTACCAACCGCCCTCCGACGATAGACCTCGTGCGCGATACGCTCAAAGACTACCGCAACGTTACCGATGAAAAAATAAGTCCCAACGTGATAATAGACAGCGTTTGTCACTATTTCGGGCTTACCAAAGACGAACTTCTCGGCAAAAAGAAGAACAAAGAGATCGTCGAACCGCGCCAGATATGCATGTATCTCATGGCAGATCTTACCAATATGCCCCTCGAAACGGTGGGCAACCTCTGCGGCGGCCGCGACCACACCACCGTAATCCACGCCCGCGACAAAATCGAACGTCTTATGCCGACGTCGGAGAGGATTAAGACGGCCGTGGGGAATATTAAAAGCATTATATACAAGAAATGAACGGCGTATAGCGCCGCTCCCGCAGGGAAGTCACATAGCACGCTGATACGCGCGCACCGACGAGCGTTATTGCTCAGTCATTTACGTTTTAAGTAAACTCCTTCGCATAACGTCGTCTCCCACACGTCTGAGCGGCACTCTGTGCCTTCCTGTTGCTTGGTTCGGTAAGGGACTTTTACAAGAAGAGTTATCTTATTGAAAAAACACAAAGTCGGAGCAATAAACAAAGCAGCAGATGTGCGTAGATTTTCGAGATAGGTGGCACGGAATTTGTATTGCGGAGCAAACGACCCCG
>CANQCB010000043.1 GCA_947589145.1 uncultured Clostridia bacterium
CCTCTCTTTCGACGTGGAAGAAGGGGAGTTTATCGCGCTCATAGGCGCAAACGGCAGCGGCAAATCCACCCTTGCGCGGTTGCTGAACGGGCTTAAAGAGCCGTCGGGCGGCAGCGTGCTCGTGGACGGCATGGATACGACGGATAAGAATTGCATTTTCGACGTGCGTAAAACCGTGGGCGTGGTGTTCCAGAACCCGGATAACCAAATGGTCGCTTCGGTGATAGAGGACGACGTCGCTTTCGGTCCGGAAAACCTCGGCGTTCCGCCCAAGGAAATCAACGAGCGCGTGGATTGGGCGCTTTCCTGCGTGGGAATGGAAGGACATCGCAAGGGGACGCCTCACCGTCTTTCGGGCGGTCAGAAACAACGGATAGCGATAGCCGGCGTTCTGGCTATCAATCCGCGCGTTATGGTGCTGGACGAGGCGACTTCCATGCTCGACCCTCGCGGCAAAAAGGAAGTCATGGACGTCATAGACGGTATACGTTCGCGGGAAAACATGACGGTTATAATGATAACCCACTTCCCCGAAGAGGCGGCTCGCGCGGACAGAGTAATCGCGCTCAGCCACGGGAAAATAGTAATGGACGAAAAGTCGGAGACCGCTCTTGCCGACGTGGAGAGGCTTCGTCGTTTCGGGCTGGACGCCCCGCTTCCTTCGCGCGTCGCTTACGAGCTCAGACGGCGCGGCGTGAATTTGGAAGGGAACATAGTCACGAACAAGCAACTCGAGGAGGCGTTATGGCGGTTGAAATAAAGGATTTGTCCTACACGTATAATATCAAGTCGCCTTTTGAGAAACGCGCGCTCGACAATATCTCGCTTACCGTGGACGACGGCGACTTTTTCGGCATAATAGGGCATACGGGCAGCGGTAAATCCACGCTCATAATGCACCTGAACGCGCTCACTCGCGTGCAAAAGAAAAAGAAGCAGAACCCGACTGCCGTGCTGAATGTGTGCGGCATAGACCTTGCCTGCAAAAAACCCGACCTCAAAGGCGTACGCGAAAAAGTGGGAATGGTTTTCCAATATCCCGAATATCAGCTTTTTGCGGATACGGTAAAGGGCGACGTGGCTTTCGGCCCGAAAAACCTCAAACTCGAACAGGAAGAAATCGACAGGCGCGTGAGAGAGGCGATAACGCTCGTGGGCTTGAATTACAACGAGGTGGCAGAGCGTTCGCCGTTCGACCTTTCGGGCGGACAAAAGAGAAGGGTGGCGATTGCGGGCGTGATTGCCATGCGCCCCGAACTCCTCATTCTCGACGAGCCGACCGCAGGTCTCGACCCGCAGGGCAAAAAGGAGATCCTCGCGCTTTTGCATTCCATAAAGCGCACCTGCCCGACCGTAATCATGGTTTCCCACAATATGGACGAAGTCGCGGAGTGCTGTAACAAAGTCGCGGTTATGGGCGAGGGGAAGATCATGGGCGTGTTCACGCCGCAGGAACTTTTTTCCAAACGCGACTTGATCAAGTCGTTGGGGCTCGAACTCCCCACGGTAACCGAATTGGCGCTCGAGCTTGACGAGAGCGGACTCGACGTTCCCCCCAACGTGTTGAACGAAAACGACCTGATAGAAGAAATAGAAAGAGCAATCGATAAAAAAGCGAAGCAAGTTTGATGAAAGACGTAAGTTTCGGACAACTCTATCCCGTAGATTCCATCATTCACAGAATGGACCCGCGGGCGAAATTGCTCATTACGATAGCGTATATCGTAATGTTGTTTTTCGTTGACTCCTTTATCGTCTACGGCATAATAGCCGTACTGCTCTTGATAGTGATACTAATATCGCGCGTGCCGCCGCTCAAAGTGCTTTCCAGCGTAAAAGCGATCATATTTTTGCTCGTGTTCACGTTTACGCTCACCGTCGTGTTCAATCAAGGGCAGGGCGAGGCGGCGGAGCTCGAACGGTTCGGCTGGTACGCGCATTGGGGCATATTCACCGTCTGCGGTTCGGGCTTGATCCTCGGCGGAAAACTCGTTTGCCGCCTGCTGCTCCTTGTGCTCGGTCCGACCATGCTTACTTTCACCACCACGCCGGTTGCGCTTACCGACGCTATCGAGAGTCTCCTCACCCCGCTCAAATGGATAAAAGTGCCCGTACACGCGTTTGCCATGATAATGTCCATTGCGCTCAGCCTCATTCCCGGGCTCATGGAAGAGACGCAAAAAATCATGAATGCGCAAAAAGCGCGCGGCGCCGCGTTCGACCACGGCAACATATTCAAACGCGCGGCGGCGCTCCTGCCCGTTCTCATTCCTCTTTTCGTCTCGTCTTTCAAGCGTTCCGACGACCTCGCCGACGCCATGGATTCCCGTTGTTATCGCGGAGCAAAGGGCAGAACGAAAATGAAAGTCCTCAAATTCCGCTTAAAAGACTACCTCGCAATGCTCCTTACGATCGCACTGTTCTTTTTCATTCTGGTGCTCTTCTATAATTGGTGGGGCTGGCCTTGGGTAGGTTTGGTGACATTGGCGTGAGCGGCGACGCCGCGCAAAAACCGAGTTATGCGCCGAATTCCCTAACGGCGGCATTGAAAATATTTTAAGTTTTTCGGGAAAGAGGATACGGGAGACGCATTCGCAATGAAATATAAAATCATATTACAATACGACGGCGGTCGGTATCACGGGTGGCAGAGACAGCCGCGGGAGGCATTGACCGTGCAGGAAGCGGTGGAAGCGGCGCTTGAAAAAGTGACGGGAAGAGAGACCGCGGTCGTTGCGAGCGGCAGGACGGACGAAGGCGTGCACGCTTTGGGACAAACGGCGCATTTCGAAACGGAAAAAGAGCTCGCGGCGGAGCGATATACGGCGGCGATAAACTATTGGTTGCCGAGCGACATAAGAGTGATCTCCTGCGAGAACGTCGACAAAGAGTTTGACGCGAGGAAGAGCGCGAAAAGAAAGACGTACGAATACAGAATGTACGTTTCGGACATAGAGAACCCGTTGCGCAGAACGAGAGAACTTTGCATAAAGAGCGCGGACAGGGAGAAAATGGACGAGGCGGCAAAACTCTTTGAAGGAGAACATGATTTTTCCGCGTTCATGTCGAGCGGATCGTCGGCGAAAACGACGGTTCGCACGGTGTATGACGCACACGTGAGAGCCGAGGGCGACTCGTTGATATTCTCCGTGACGGGGAACGGATTTTTGTATAACATGGTAAGGATAATGGCGGGCGCGATAATACGCGTAGGCAGGGGCGAGGACAGCGAGTTCATAAAAACGGCGCTGGAAACGGGTAACAGATCGCTCGTCTCCGACATAGCGCCGCCGTATGCGTTATATTTGACGAACGTCGAATATCCGAAATCCTCACAATACGATAAAAAGACAATTAAAGACAGTCAAAACAGTTGAATTTTACAATATAATTGTGATATAATCGAATATAACCGAAATATAACACGGAGAGTGACAGTTGAAATCAGGCAAAAAAGTATTATTGGTATTTCTTGTGATACTCCTGCTTCTTGCAGCCGTAATTTTGGTATTCGTTTTTACTTCCGGCGGCAAGGATAGCAGTCCCGAGCAATTTCTCGAAAGTCTGTATAATAATGAGATAAACGAGGTAAACGTATCAAGCGACACTTGGACGTATTCCCAAACTGACAAAGACAATAACAACAAAAAGATCGCCTATTCTTTCTATTGGCGTGACGGCGGCATGCAATATCTCGAAGACTATGCGACCGGCGTAAAGCTGGCGAAAAACCTTATAGTCGAGAACGGAACGCTTGTAACCGAAATCACAACCGGCGATACCGAGCCCGCGGAGACCGTTGTAGAACCCAATTACGCGGCGTGGAAGGCGTATCTCGACGCGCACCGCGATCCGGCAAACGACTATCGCGTGCCGTATTATCCGAATATAAGCGAGGATTTCGCGGCGTGGAGAAACAACGCCGAATTCACGTATTCTTATAACGACAGATACGCGGTATCGATATGGGACTACGTATATCCCGTGGGCATGCTCATAATCATGATAGTATTCATGGTATTGATATTCCGCGGTATGCGCAGCGGCGGCAACGTCATAAACGACTTCGGCAAGACGAAGGCGAGCGTTCAATCCTCTCTTAAAGTGCGCTTCTCCGACGTAGCGGGCGCGGAAGAGGAAAAGGAAGAACTTGCGGAGATCGTGGACTTCCTGAAAGCGCCGTCGAAATTCACGGGCGTGGGCGCGAAGATCCCCAAAGGCGTGCTCCTTGTCGGCCCTCCCGGAACGGGTAAAACGCTGTTCGCAAAGGCCGTCGCGGGCGAGGCGAACGTACCCTTCTTCTCGATTTCGGGCTCCGACTTCGTGGAAATGTACGTCGGCGTGGGCGCGAGCCGCGTGCGCGACTTGTTCGCGCAGGCGAAGAAAAATCAGCCCTGCATAATATTCATAGACGAAATAGACGCAGTCGGCCGTCACAGAGGCGCAGGTCTCGGCGGCGGTCACGACGAGCGCGAGCAAACGCTCAACCAACTCCTCGTCCAAATGGACGGATTCGAAGCCAACGAGGCTATAATCGTCATGGCGGCGACAAACCGTGCGGATATTCTCGACCCCGCGCTCATGCGCCCCGGGCGTTTCGACAGAAAAATTACCGTCAATCGCCCCGACGTTCGCGGCAGAGAGGAGATTTTCAAAGTCCATGCGCGCAATAAGCCCATCGGCCGCGACGTAAACTTCCGCGTTCTTGCGAGAATGACGGCGGGCTTTACGGGCGCGGACATTGCCAACCTGCTCAACGAATCCGCGATCCTTTGCGCGAGGGCGAACCGTACGACGATTTCCATGCAGGATATTTGCGAAGCGATAGACAAAGTGACCATGGGCCCGGCAAAGCGGTCGAGACTCGTCACGGAAGTCGACAAACGGATCACCGCTTATCACGAGGGCGGTCACGCGATCGTTGCGAAAGTTCTGGAAAAAGAATCGGGTATGCCTGTGCAGGAAATCACGATCATACCGAGAGGAGAGGCGGGCGGCTTTACGCTCATGCGCCCGGACAACGACGATCAATTCCAGTCCGTCACCATGCTCAAAGCGGGCATTGCCATCGACATGGCAGGCAGAGCGGCGGAGGAACTCGTCATCAAGAATATCACTCAGGGCGCTTCCATGGATATCAAGCAAGCGACGAAGATAGCGCGCGTCATGGTTACCGAACTCGGTATGTCCGAGGAAATCGGACCGGTATGCTACGGCGGAGAGCAGGAAGTGTTCCTCGGCATGGACTACGGTTCCAAACACAGTTACAGCGAATCGACCGCGGCGAAGATCGACGAGGAAGTGCGTAAACTCATAGAGGAAGGGCACAAGAGAGCGCTTGACATACTCACAGAGAACAGAAGCAAACTCGACGTGCTTGTGCGCGTACTGTTCGAGTGCGAGACGATATACTCCGAAGAGTTCGAAATGATAATGGAAGGCAAGAGCGCGGACGAGGTCGTCCAAACGGTCAACGCGCGCACCTACCGCCACTATAATTCCAACGGCAGGGGAAAATCGAGCGAACATAAAGAAACGACGGTAATCGAGCAATCGATCTCGGGCGACGACATAAGCGTAACAAATGAAAACGGCGCCGCGTCCGACGAAACAAACGACGATAACGGCGAAGAGTAAGTCGCGAAAACGATTCAAAACGCTCGGAAGGAAAACAAATGTCTGAAAAAATAAGAAACATAATAGCAATCACAATCGGCGCGATAGCAGTTGCCGCCGTAATAGTCGTAATAGTGCTTGCGTGCATAACCGTGAAACCCATGGAATATTACGATTGGTTAAACGGATACGAGGACGCGGAGATCGGTATATACTACAACGGTAGACTTCTCAATCAGGCGACGAACGCCGAGGGCAAGCTCGTCGGAGAGGGACATGCCGAGGATTACGAACCCGAATACTCTTATGCGGATATAATCGAAAGCATGAATTTCTCGCTTTTCTCGGCTTGTATCCAATTCAATTACGACTACCGCCTTCGCCTTGCCGACGAGGACGTGGACGCGAGCGAGAGAACGGTGCAGCAGATCCGCGATCAGGCGGACTCCATGACGGAAAACGCGAACTCTCAATATACGGTAAAGATAAAATTTGCCGAGCCGCGCACGCTTACGCTCAAAGACAAGAAAGGCAATGAGGCGACTCAGACTTACGACTCGGCGATATTCACGCTCACCGAGGACAGCGATTGGGCGAGATTGATAGACGCGTACGTCTTTATCGACGACGATCTCCGCCGCGACAACCCGGACGAACTTGAAAATACTACGTATTACGCATTGAAATTCGGCGCAAAAACGTCGACGACCGTTGAAATGCTCGACGCGGTATTCGGTAACGTGCAGGAATAAAAAATATCGAAAATGAGGAGTACGGGGAATGCCTATTGACATTCCCCGTAAACATATATGAGAGATAAAACGATAGTCGCGCTTTCCACCCCCGTGGGGCGCGGCGCAATATCAATAGTCCGACTTTCGGGAAGCAGATCGGCGGAATATCTGAATAAGGTATTCACGTCGTCCGCGCACATGCGCCCGAATTATCTTACGCTCGGGAAACTGACCGTCGGCGGCATCAGCGACCGCGTTATGGCGGTGATTTTCCGCGCGCCGAAAAGTTACACGGGCGAGGACATGGCGGAAGTCCATTGCCACGGCTCGCCCGAGATAGCCGAGAGGATAATCCGCGGTTTCATATCCCTCGGCGCGGAAATGGCGGAGCCGGGCGAATTTACAAAACGCGCGTTCCTTAACGGAAAGCTCACTCTCGACGAAGCGGAGGCGGTATCCGATCTCATAAACGCGCGCTCCGAGGCCCAGATAAACGCCGCATATTCGGCGGTAGTCGGGCAGGTCAACGGCGAAGTCATGCGCATTTACGGCGAGATTTTAAGCACCGTCGGAGCGTTGGAGGCGGCGATAGATTATCCCGAAGAGGATATCGAGGAACAGACGACGGAAGAGGTTTACGAGCGGCTTTGCGGCGCGGCGGCGGACTTACGTCGTTTGATAGACACCTACGGACAGGGCGAAAAGGTGCGCGGCGGCGTAAAAGTGGCGATTGTCGGTGCGCCGAATGCGGGCAAAAGCAGCCTCTTGAACAGCCTTCTCGGCCGCGACCGCGCAATCGTGACCGCAAACGCAGGCACTACGCGCGACACCATCGAGGAGTCTTACGAATATAAAGGCATGCTTTTCACCGTCGTTGACACGGCGGGACTTCGCGAGACCGATGACGAAGCCGAAGCCATGGGCGTTAAGCGCTCCGCCGAAGCCGCGCAAACCGCGCACATAGTCCTGCGCCTCACCGACCTGACCGCTCCTCAAACCGTGCGGATAGATACCAAAACCACGGTTTTGGACGTGTATAACAAGGCCGACATTGCCGAGAAAAGAGAGGGCATAAACGTCTCCGCCAAAACGGGCGAGGGCATAGCCGCGCTCAAAGAGGAAATATTCCGCGCCGCGAACGGAAAAATAGTAACGGGCGGCGCAATGCTCACGAATGCCCGCCATTACGACCTTGCCTGCCGCGCCTTCGAAGAATTGCGCGTTGCATTGTCCGACGTCGGTACGGCGACCGCCGATTGCATTTTGGTCGGGCTTCGCAATGCGCTTCGCTTCCTCGGCGAAATCACCGGCGCTTCCGCAACGGAGGATGTGATAGGGGAAATATTTAGCAAATTCTGCGTCGGCAAATAATAGGGGACGGCGTATAGCGGCGCTGATAGGCAGCGAACCGAGAACATTTCGGCGCAGTCATTTACCTTTTTAGTAAACTCCTGCGTCGAAATAACCTCTCTCGTGCCTCTGAGCACCACTCTCCGCCGTCCACGAATTGGTTTATTTCGGGGCTTGTATAATAAGATTTATTTAATAAACACCTTTGAAAAAACACCAAGTTGAAGTGTCGAATAAAGCAGCAGATGTGCGTAGATTTTCGAGATAGGTGGCACGGAATTTGTATTGCGGAGCAAACGACCCCGAAGCCTACCTCACGGTGGCGAGGGAAATTCCGTGACAGATATCCGAAAAGATGCGTGCAGATGCGGATATACCGTAGCGCGCAAAGCGCGCAAGGGAAAAGTAAACTCCCTCGCGAAGCCTTGATTTTCGCGCCCCTGAGCGGCACTCTGTGCCTTCCACATATCGATTCATTATGGGGCTTTTGCAAAAAGATTTATTTTATATTTGACAACTCTCCGCCGTCCTGTTGCTTGGTTTAGGTATGGGAAGTCACATAGCACCGCTGATACGCGCGCGCCGACGTTCGCTTCTGCTCGGTCATTTACCGTAGAAGTTAAAAGTCGAAAAAATAAAACGAAATATCGGAAAAAGAGACGAAGGGTGGAATTCGTTTCTTTTTTTGTAATATTTCCTATGCCGTTAAAAGGCATTCTGAGCCGTTTTAATTAAAAATGGATTTTGCATAATTTTTGACGCATTTCGCTTAAAAGCATATTTAATGACTTTATACGGCAAGAGACGGGAAATTTTATCCCGAAAACAAGCGATAAAATGTGAAAAAATACTTTCGTTTTTTCGAAAGGTGTGTTATAATATTTTTGTTAAAGGAGTGGTATATGGAAGAAAAGGTACAAGGCAGTTATACCGCCGAAAACATACAGGTCCTCGAAGGTCTCGATCCGGTCAGAAAACGCCCGGGAATGTATATCGGTTCGACGGACGAACGCGGATTGCACCACCTTATCGTGGAAGTCGTAGACAACGCGGTGGACGAAGCGCTTGCCGGTTATTGCGACAAATGCGAGGTGGAAATTGCCAAGGACGGAAGCGTATCGATAACCGACAACGGCCGCGGAATACCCGTGGATATGAAGAAGATAGTCAAAAACGGCAAGCAGGTCGAAGTATCCGCAGTCGAGGTCGTCATGACTCATCTTCACGCAGGCGGTAAGTTCGGCGGCGGAGGATACAACGTGTCGGGCGGCTTGCACGGCGTCGGCGTGACCGTCGTCAACGCTCTTTCGGAGTGGTTGGACGTGGAAGTATATCGCGACGGGAAGATCTACCGTCAGAGTTTTAACCGCGGCGTACCCATGCGCGACCTTGCCGTTGTCGGAAAGACGGATAAACGCGGAACGCGGGTATCCTTCATGCCCGACTCCGAGATATTCGAGACGGTGGACTTCAACTACGACACCATAAAGACGCGGCTTCGCGAAGTCGCGTATCTCAACAAGGGCTTCACGGTCGTGTTAAAGGACAACCGCGAGGGGCAGGAGCGCAACGAAACCTTCCATTTCGAGAACGGCATTCTCGATTTCGTGGAATATCTCAACCGCTCCAAACAAACGATTTTCCCGCAGGCGCTTTATATCGAAAAACAGTTTACGGACAACGAAATCGAAATCGCCATGCAATATAACGACGGCTACAACGAAAATATTTTCGCGTATGCAAACAATATAAACACCGAGGAAGGCGGCACTCACCTCGAAGGTTTCAAAAACGCCATAACCAAAGTTCTCAACGATTACGCTCACGCGAACAATATGATGAAAGCGGATGAGAAACTTTCGGGCGAGGACGTGCGCGAGGGGCTTATAGCCATTATTTCCGTCAAGCTCAAAAACCCTCAATTCGAAGGTCAGACCAAGACCAAACTCGGCAACAGCGAAATGCGCGGTATCGTCGCAAAGGCGCTTACGGACGGGTTGGGGACTTATCTCGAAGAAAATCCGGCGATAGCCAAAGAATTGGTGCTTAAAACGATAACGGCTCAACGCGCCCGCGACGCGGCGCGCAACGCTCGCGAACTCACCCGTCGCAAGGGCGTGTTCGAAGGCTCGGCGCTCCCCGGCAAACTTGCGGACTGCTCGGACAAAAATCCCGAAAATACCGAGATATACATCGTCGAGGGAGACTCCGCAGGCGGCACGGCGAAGCAGGGAAGAGACAGGCGTTTTCAGGCAATTCTCCCGCTCCGCGGCAAGATCCTGAACGTGCAAAAGGCGCGGCTCAACCGCATTCTCGAAAATGCGGAAATCAAAGCGATGATAACCGCTTTCGGTTGCGGAATAGGCGACGAATTCGACGAGAGCAAACTCCGCTATGACAAGATAATCTGTATGACGGACGCGGACGTGGACGGCTCGCACATAAGAATACTGCTGCTCACTTTCTTCTACAACTTCATGCGGCCGCTGATCGAGAAAGGACACGTTTACAGCGCCATGCCGCCGCTCTATAAAATAAGCAAAGCGAAGCGCGTCGAATACGCGTATTCCGACGTCGAACTCGCGAAGAAGTTGGATGAAATGGGCAGAAAAGGCTGCGACGTACAGCGTTATAAAGGTCTCGGAGAAATGAGCAAGGACCAACTTTGGGAAACCACCATGAGCCCCGAGCACCGCACCCTTATTCAGATCACCATGGAAGACGCTTTCGAAGCGGACGAGATATTCTCCACTCTTATGGGCGACCAGCCCGAATTGAGAAGGCAGTTTATCGAGGAGAATGCCAAACTTATCGACACCAAGGATTTGGACGTATAATGATTTTCGTCGCGGCGCATAGCCGTAGCCGTGTTCGACGCGAGCGCAGCGAGCGTCGGAAAAAGGAGAAACAATGGCAAATAAAGAAGAAAAGCCCAGAGTTCCGGATAATACGAAATACCTCAAAATCAATTTGAATGATGAGATGAAGAAATCGTTTATAGCGTATGCTATGGCGGTTAACGTTTCGCGTGCCATACCCGACGTACGCGACGGATTGAAGCCCGTTCATCGCAGAATATTGTACGCGATGAACGAGTTGGGGATCACGGCGGATAAGCCGTACAGAAAGTGCGCGAGAATAGTCGGCGACGTTCTCGGTAAATATCACCCTCACGGCGACTCGTCGGTATACGACGCGCTCGTCCGTCTTGCGCAGGACTTCTCGATAAGAGAGCCGCTCGTGGACGGGCAAGGCAATTTCGGATCGGTGGACGGCGACCCTGCGGCGGCAATGCGTTATACCGAGGCAAGGCTGTCGAAGATCTCCGCGGAAATGTTGAGAGACATTGACAAAGAGACGGTGGATTGGCAGGGCAACTTCGACGAGACGTTGGAAGAGCCGACGGTTTTGCCGTCGAGATTTCCCAACCTTCTCGTAAACGGCTCGGACGGTATCGCCGTAGGTATGGCGACGAACATACCCCCGCACAACCTCGGCGAGGTGATCGACGGACTTTGCGCGCTCATCGACAACCCCGACATAACCGTTGACGAACTCATGAAATACATTCCCGCTCCCGACTTCCCGACGGGCGCGCTTATAATGGGCAGAGCGAACATACGCAGCGCTTACAGAACG
>CANQCB010000044.1 GCA_947589145.1 uncultured Clostridia bacterium
CCTTTATATAAGGAAAACTCCCTAAATGGGGATTTTATAAGGGAAAGCCCCCGCCGGGTTTGTGGCGGGGGCTTGGAATGTTTTCGGAATACAGTCGGAACGTCAAGCGTTGTCGGTGGGGTGGGCGGTGATGTAGTCCTCGGCGGCTTTTACAAAAAGCTGTGACAGCGACATTCCCATTTTTTCCGCTATCGCCTTGTAACGGTCTTTTTCGCCTTTTTTTACAAGAACACGCAGAACGTCATACGTTTTCGCGTTGTAGCGGTTTTTTACGGACGCTGATGTTTTACCCATATATTTAACCTCCTATAACTTGGATTAGTCCTATTACACCAAATACTATAATTGCCGCTAACACTATCAGCAGGGCAATTTTTCCTGCAAGTGAAAGAATTGTTTTCAAACCCCTTGACACCTCCTTCTTTTTGTGATATAATTATATTACCGCCTCGGGGCTTTCGCCCCGATTTGGTAACTGCCGTTAGAACAATTCAATTATTGTTTTAACAGCTAGGGCTAATAATGTAAGTTCTCCAGCGAACTCAATCGCCCTATTTGTGAGCTTGATTAGCTGTCCTACCAGCTTTTCAAGCTCTTTTATTTTTTGGCTCAACCTCATCACCTCCCCTCTGATTATATTATACCATACATTGCCAAGTATGTCAAGGGGTTTTTGAAAAATTTTTTAATTTTTTTAAAATTTTTTCAAAAAAAATGGGGATAGAATGGGGGGTAAAATGGGGTTCGGATTTGGCTTTACCACTAGCGCGGGGCGGGGATTATAAACCCGCCCTTTTTTCGCGGGCGCGGTAAATTTTCGCCGAAAAAGCGGCGGAACGGGCGATAAAGCCCGCCGAAAATCGGCGGGGCGGAAATATCCCCGCCGACTAGCGGCGGGGATTGATTTATGTTTGCTCTGCGTCCTCAATAGTGGGCAGTTCGCTGATGATTGCGAAAACTACAAGCTGTATCATATACGCGGGCGGAACGCGCGAGCCGGACACCCACGCTTGAATGGTTCGGCGCGGGATTTCGATGTATTTTGACATCGCTGTCGCCGTTCCGAGCGCGAACTGCTCGTGCGCCATAATCCAAAGCAACTCGCGCCAGTCATTGTGCGCGGCGCAGTATACGAGCTTACACCACAACACCAGATTGTCCGCATCATACGGGCAGTTTTGGGGATACCCATATTCCGCGATAAACTCCTCCGCACTCCTGCACTGCTTAGCGTCATCGACGTACAGCAGGAACTCCGTGTATATTGCCTTGTGCGGTATGTTGCTGAGCATTAATTGATTTTTATTGTTGTTCATTTTTTTACTCCTTTCAACTCTCTTGCGACTTTTGACCGACTTTTGACCTTTTAGGTCAAACCTCGACTTTCAACTTTCAATCCTCAAATGGCTCTTCGACGTACTCGCCGATTATCGGTATGTTTTCTTCCGAGACGTTTACGACGGCGTAACCGCCCGCCATAACCTTGTTATCGGCGTTAAAGTAATATAATCTACCGATACCGTTTTTAAGGCGGTACACGGCGGTTTTCGTTATCGGCTTGTTGTGCAAATACCCCTCGCGGGTCAGAATTTGCAAGCCGTTGTCGGCTATATCCTGCACGATGCGCGGTTTCTGGTCGCTCTGATTTTCGGCGGCTAGTAAATATTCTAGTGTCATTGTTTTCATTTCCTTTCTTGCGCTATTTTTCTGTCCAAATCGGTTACATCATCATTGTAGATGATTTCATCAACTTGCATTCTGTACCATTCCTCGTTGTCCTCATCATCAAAATGTACATACACGTTTTCAACGTATATATAGTCTATTGCTACGTTTCTAGCAGCTAAATCCTTTTTCAGACAATTCAAAGAACGGTCACTAGCACTTGCTTCAATGCACAATGTAGAATTATCATCTACAATGCTTAAAAATCGGGATAATTTCATATTTTACGCTCCTTTCAACTCTTATGGTTCTTGCGCTTTTTCTCGCGCTGTCTGACTGTCGGTTTAATGTCCTCGCTTTCGCCGTGAATGAAAATCGGCGACAGAAATTTCACAATCAGCTGTTTCGCGCCCGCCGTTCCCGTCCAGAAACTGTGATAATGCGCCCGGCGCAGGTGCGGGGATTTTGCTGTACCTTTCCCGCCTGCGCCTCCCGCGCCCGTCGAGGTGCGCCGTTCGCGCTCCTCGTACTCGCGGATTATTCGTCCCGCTTTCGCGCCGACATTGCCGATTTTGAGCGTATTTTTCTTGCCTTTTTTGGCGGTCTTTTTCGGCGCAGTCGTCCGCGGGAGTTCGATTTTCGTCGTGCTTACGTCGGGTTCGACCGTGCAAAGATAGATTACAGCGTTCAGCGCGGCGCGAAGATTACGCAGAAACCAGTCCGGAACATCGTACTCTTGTAGGAGTTCCTCGACGGTTTCCCCGTCGTTTTCGTCAGTAGGAAAACGGATTTTTAAGTAAGAAGTCACATCATCTTTAAGAAAAGAGAGCCAAATCTCGCTGTCTAGGCTATTAACCATACACCCCGCGAACCCGCGCTCGAACTCGTGGTCTATCCAAAACGTCGGGAACGGCAGGAGCTTAAACACAGCGTAGTGTATTTCGACTTTTTCAACGGATTGTATCGTGTCCCACAGCTTGTCGTCAAAGCGGTACACTTGCTTAGTCTTATTCCAAGCAAAAACATTTTGATAATTCAGCATTGTATTATCAATCTGTTTTTCGGTCACGGTATCGTAATACAGATTATATTCGGGGCTTGTCAGAATGTGCTTGAGGCGGGCGCGGAGCAGTTCTTCATCGTAGGATACGGCTTTAATCTCGTCGTAAAGGTCGCCCGCCTGCTGACGGAGTTTCTTGTCGAGCCGTATCGGGTAGATTTCGTTGATGTCCATTAGATTGCTTATCACTCCTTTGCATTAAAAATATAATTCACATCACACAAATCAAGTGATTCAAAATTCCAACCCGTTCCGCGAAAATAGTGTTCTCCGGTGGTACAACTGATGTATGCCGTTCGCGCAAACCTTTCAAGCACTCGATCATCGGCAGGCTCGCGCCCGTGTTCCCCGTAGTATTCCGCGCTTATGCCACACCAAGTGATACGGCGCATAATGCTTTCGTCAAGCGCGGGGTCTTTCCAGTGGTAGGAGTAATTGGGCATTAGGTCTTCGGGATAGTCGTCTATTCCGCGCAGTTTGGTTTTAAAGATTTCGGGGACATAGATAGCCTTTATCCGTTCGGGTGCAACCCGCTCCGTAGTATACTCTATATAGTCCTCTCTGTGGCGGTCATTCTCGCACATCTGGGATTGTTGATAATCGTCAACCTCGACTTCCAACAGAGCCACTCCGTACGACCACGGATAAGAGTTACATTTCCCCGCAATCGGCTTAAACAGGTATACTCTGTCCGTGGGGTTCTTCGCGCGCTTGTCGTTTTCCCAATTGTCGTTTTCACACTCGTCAAGGGGCAACAGCCCCTTTTCGAGTATGCTTGCCAAATCGCAGATGTCAACGTTTTTATACAGTTTCATATTTTCAGCCCCTCATTAAATCCAATCATCGACGAGCCAAAGCGTAACGGTTTCGTCGTCGTCATTAAAATAGCCCGTGTAGATTTCCAATTCTACATCCAAATCAAGCTGTTGGTCGCCGATTAGTTCGGCTTTCAGCAAGTCAACGATATAATCATAATCGCCGCTTTCTATAAGCTGTCTGACCGTCATTTTTTCTTGTAACTCTATCCTGTTCCAATCCCACTCCAGATAATCAAGATAGGTGTGTATCATCTCCGCGCCTGCTTTGGTTTCGACAATCGCACTTTCGTGTGCGTAGTTTAAAATGTCCTCGTAAAGTCTCATTTTGTGTCCTCCTCAATTAATAATCCTCTAATCCGTCGCCCCAACCGTTGATGTTGCAACTGTTGCCGCAACCGTCTTCCCAGCTGTCGGTTATCGGCTCGCTCCCCTCGTTGAGGTCCTGCCTGCATCTGTCGCTGTCCTCGTTCGTGTCGGGGTATATCCCGCCGAGAAACTTCCCGTCCGCGTTGTACACGTCAAAAGCGTACCCGCAGTAACTCCACGTCTTGGAGCATACTGTTATTCCGTTTTCAAATGCCCATTCTTCCGTGCCGTCTAAGTGTTCTGTCTTTGTGTATTGCATATTCAATCCTCCTCGTACATTCTAGCCTCGCGCTCCATTCTCTCGAGTTCTTTCGCCTCTCGCCTTTCGTCCGCGATTGCTGTATCTATCATCTCATCGTATGCGTCGCTGTCGCTTGTTTCGCCCTTGATTGCCCGTTCATATGCGCTGTTGTAAGCGGCGGGTGCGTTCTTTTCTATCCATTCCATCTGCTCGAACTCGTCGAGGTCGTCCTCGTCTGTCGCCTTGTCAAGTTCCGCGAGTTGGCTTTCGCTCATTGCCGCCCTCATATCCTCAAGCATTACCTCATCATCACCGTACCAATCCATTGGCGACCATCCGACGTACCGAAAGCCCTTAATCTCGCGCAGACCCTCAGCCTCAAGGTAGCTGTTGCCGGTGTTTTGGAAAATCTCCGTTTCGCCGTCTGCCCAAAGATAAACGATAAATTCGTCCTGCCCATTTCTCAGCGCCAGTGCGGTTGCCTCAGCGAAAGCGTCCATCAGCGCTTCGCGGTTGTTGTCGATTATCGTTGCCCAGTCAAGTCTTTTTGTATTTGTCATTTTATTTTCCTCCTGTTTTCATCTGCTATAACGCTCTTTTAGTTTGCCGTTGATATAATCATAATCATTAGGTGTACATTCGCTGACAATGCCCTTTGAGAGCATATCATTCAGCGAGTTTCTGTTGTCCTCGCTGTCGGCGAGAATTGTTATTCCAAAGTGATTAAAAAACTTACTGTTAGTATCGTCTATAATCGCTATTCCGTCAACCTCTTTTGCAAGGTTTTTGCCTTCAAAATCAAAATACGCTGTGCAATAGCCTTGGCAAGTGATTTTTTTCATTTTATTTTCCTCCCGTTATCGTCTGCGGTTTTTCGTCCCCGCTCCGTCCTTGTAATTATATTATGGCACAATGTGCGCAGAAAGTCAATAGCTTTTTTTGTAAAATCGCGCTCAATGTGCGTTTTTCTACCTTTCCTACAAAAGGCGGCAGGAAATTTTGTTGTAAATATACAATGCTTTCGGGCAAATTTGTCCCGTTTGTCCCTTTTATATGTGCTATAATGGTATTATAGAGGTTTAGGCAGTAGGGAAACCCGTTGGCTTGATAATAGACGAGCTTGCGGGGATTTTGAACGAAGAAAAGAAACAGATTTTACATATTTGTGTGGAAAATCTGTTGAAAACTCTTGAAAGCTCCTTTGTTATGGAGCTTTTGGCAATTGGTTCGGTTGGTTTTCGGACGCTTTTTTCTTTTCCTCCTAATAGCGGCGGGGCGCGGGGAACAGGGCGCTCCCGCCGTGGGCGGGGAAACTCGTAAATATTACCGCTTTCGAGCGGGATTCTCCTGTTTTTCGGAGCGGGCAGTTTCTGTGTTCCTTTCGGCTCGCTCCGTTTTTGGGCGGGTGCGCTCCGTTTTTCGGTCGGTTCGCTCCGTTTTTGGGGGAGATATTCCGCGATTTTTGATAGAACAGGCGGGGCGTACCTGTGATTACGCCTATATCATACACTCCTTTGACGGCAGCCCTCGCAGATATGCGGGGGCTGTTGGAGTTGGGGAAAATTAAAACGGGTTTTGCAATCGATTGCAAAACTTCTGACTGCCCGCATATGCAAGCGCGGCAGTTGGCGGACGCGTCGGCGCACTGTGTTGATTTTTGGGCAGCTCCGACCCGCCGCGCTTGCATATGCGGACAGCGTACAGCGAACGGTATGTGTTTACTTACCGTTCGCTGTGCGTTGCTTACGGATTGGAGGTGAGAAAATGAAAATTGAATTTCGAAGTGACAACGAAATCCGCGTGTCGGGCTACGTTAATGCCGTGGAGCGCGACAGCCGTGTTTTGCCGCCCGAAATGGCAGCGGGCGAAGATAAACACTTCGTCGAGCGCGTGTCGGCGGGAGTGTTCGCACGGGCAATCAAACGACATCCCGACGTGCGGTTATACTTTAATCACGAACGCGAACTCGGATCTGTGAGCGGCGGGACGCTGACGCTTACGGAAGACAACATCGGACTGTATGCCGAGGCTACTGTTACAGACCCCGAAGTTATCGCGGCGGCGCGGGCGAACAAACTGCGCGGGTGGTCGTTCGGGTTTGAGAACGCGCGCGCACAATGGGAAGACGCAGGCGGCGGTACGGGATTGCGCAGGCGCATAATCACCGACCTTGACCTTGACGAAGTTTCGATACTTACAAAATGCCCCGCGTATGCGGGTACTTCTATTTCTGTCAGAGCGTTATCGAAGGGTGCGGTGCATACCGTAGTGTGCGAACAGCGAACGGCTGATGACGAACCGCCTATAGTCCGGGCGGAACAAAAGGACATCGGCGCGAAACCCGACGCAGAAAAAGCGACGGAGCAGGCGCAGGCAAAACGAGCGTTGCTGGAGCGACAGCTTGAAATACTTAGATTTGGACATGGGAGGTAATTAACATATGGAACTTAAAGCATTAAGAGAACAGCGCGAAAAGCTCTACAAGGAACTTTCGGCGGCTGTGGCGGGGCTTACGAACGAAAAGGGCGAGGTGCGTTCCTTTTCGGACGATGAGCAGAAAAGTTTTGACGCAAAAAAGGCTGAAATTGAGAAGTTGGACGCACAAATCAAGTCTATATCCGAAGTGCGCGACCTTGAAATTAAAGAGCCTGTTTCCGCGCCGAAAGCGGTTGAGAAAACCGCAGAAGATACCGAGGCGGACAAGGTGAAAGCCGAGGAACGCGCGTTCATCGAATACCTGCGCAGCGGGAAAGCAATGGAATACCGCGCGGACAGTGAAAAGCGCGACACCAACTGGACGCCCGACGCGAACGGCGCGGTTATTCCGTCGTCTATCGCGAATAAGATAATCGAGGAAGTAAAGAACATCTCGCCTATCTACGCGATGAGTACGAAGTACAACATCGGCGGTACGCTGTCTATTCCCTACTACGATGAGAGCGACGGCAAAATCACGGTAGGTTATCAAGAAGAATTTTCCGAAATCACAGGGTCGGCGGGAAGTCTTAAATCTATAACGCTTAAAGGGTTCTTGGTCGGCGCTTTGACGAAGGTTTCCAAGTCGCTGATGAACAACGCGCAATTCGACATTCTCGGATATGTCGTTGACAAACTCGCGGAGGCTGTGGCTCTGTGGATTGACAACGAGATTATCAACGGCACGGAAAGCAAGATAGAGGGTCTGTCTAAGGCTAAGAACGTTATCACGGCGGCAGAGGCTACGGGCGTTACTATTGATGAGCTTATCGACTTGCAGGACACTGTCCCCGACATCTATCAGCCGGGCTGCTGCTGGGTTATGGGGCGCAAAATGCGTTCGGCTATCCGAAAACTTAAAGACGGCGACGGCAATTTGCTCCTTAATAAGGACGCTACGAGCAAGTGGGGCTATACTCTGCTCGGAAGACCCGTATACCTTACGGACGCTGTCGGAATGGA
This sequence comes from uncultured Clostridia bacterium, assembly GCA_947589145.1. Lineage (GTDB taxonomy): Bacteria > Bacillota > Clostridia > Christensenellales > Pumilibacteraceae > Protoclostridium. Next base: position 7,589 of record CANQCB010000044.1, read on the forward strand.
GGCAAGAAAACCCGCTATTCTGTACGGAGATTTTTCGGGCTTGGCTGTTAAAATCACCGAGAACTTCAACATCGAGGTACTCCGCGAGAAATACGCGGAACAGCACGCTCTGGGCGTTGTCGCTTGGCTTGAAATGGACAGCAAGATTGAGAACGAAGAAAAAATCGCCGTGCTGAAACTGGGGGAAGCCTAACGTCTGCCGTTATTTCCGCAGGCGGTAAGGCGGTAGCATTATCGGCTGTGCCGCAGGGCGCGGCGGCTGTTTCGGAGAGTGAGACGGCGGTTAGCCCTGTCGCTGAAACATCGGCGGCGGAGAAAGCGGCGCAGCCGACTAAGCGGAAGAAGAAAAGCAACTGATTAAGGGGTGAGAGCGCGTGAAAGTATCGGAAGTTACAGCGGACACTATCAAGGACCATTGCGGGATTTCGGGCGAAGACAGCAACGGACTTATTGAGGTGTACAAGGCGGCGGCAATTTCGGAAATATGCGGGTATACCGCGCTTTCCGCCGACGAGCTTGACAATTACGAGGATATAACCTACGCGCTGTTGGCTCTTATCGGCGAGATGTACACGGTGCGCGAAATGACGGTGGACATTGACAAGATAAACCCCATGGCGGCGCAGATTTTAGGAAGTCACAGGAGGAATTTGCTGTGAAAAGAAAGCACGCGAAGAACAAGAAGATTGATATGCTTGTCGTTTCCTCCTCTCCCCGCGGTGAGCCTGTCGAACAAGCGCGGGTGCGCGTGTGGGCTGATGTGTTCGACGCGGGCGCGGTGACGAAGTTCACGGCTATGCAGGCGGGACAGATCGTTTCGCTCTGCGCCGTGATATACCGCGCGGAGTTTCGCGGGTATACGCACTGCGAGGTGGACGGTATCCGTTACAAGATTATCGAACACGGCGCGGCGGAAAGTCCGCTTGACATCAAGCTGATTCTGGAACGGGGGTAGGAAATGGACATTGTGGATATGGTCGGCGAGGCTATAGGCGATATTGCGCCGTGGTATGCCGATACCCCCGAATTTGCCGAGGGGCAAGCCCCCGAACGCTATATAATACTTAATATAGCGGAACGCGGCGCGAACTACTCCGAGGGAGTACACCGATGTGTAGAATATATCGTGTCGCTGAACGTCTGGACGAAGTACCTCGATTTTACGCTTTACAAGAAAATCAAGCAGGCGATGAGCGCGGCGGGGTTTTCCTACGAGGGCGGCGGACGGGTCGGGGACGACAAAATATATCCGTATGATACGCACTATTATCTTGACTTCATGGGGGTGGTGGAAGAATGAATGCGGGAATGGATTTCGGCGAACAGCTGGACGCTCTGGCGGCTGAAATCGGGCAGTTTTCGGACATTGACGACATTGTCACGCCTGCGCTTGACAGAGCAGTCGAGAAGATTGCAGCGTCAATGCGGCGGGTGTTCTCGCGGGCTAATTTTAAACGCGACAAGCGGAATGTGCAATACAGATACGCGGGCGCGGAGCTTTTGAAAAAATTCGCTCCGAAAACGTCGAGAAAGGGCGTGCTGTACGCGACAGCGGGTTTTGACACGGAGACTATACGACGGTATCCGGAGCTTATCGAAATTGAATACGGCAGACCCGGAAAGTCGCGCGGGCATACGGGAAAGACGGACAGTCGGGGGCGCAAAAAGGGAGTATTTCCCGAATATGCGGTTGTTATGCCTGTGCGCGTGGGATTTGACTTAGTTAAAGAGACCGTGGCAACGGAGTTTTACAACGAAGTTTACACGGCGATTATGGGTGTTTGGGCGGCTTGACCGCCCTGTGAAGGAGGTATTTAACTTATGGCATCGGAAGATAAAAGACGGCGCTCCACGGTCAACGTGGCGCGGCTTACAATGTGGAAAATGAAGGACGATACGGCAGAGGCAACGACCTATGACGATACTGCGCACACGTTTGATACATCGCTCGCGGCGGCGAAGTACACGCCGAAAATGCAGACGAACGAGCAATACGGCGACGGTATCAAGGTTGAGGCTTTCGTCGCGAAGGACGGCGGCGACCTTGAAATCACCGTGAACGGTTTCGACACGGGCGACGGCGTATTCCTGTTCGGTGAAAAGGACGACAACGGAACGGAGATTTCGGGCTCGGAGGACATTGTACCTAACGTTTGTGTGGCTTATTACACTAAGCGCACGGACGGGAAATACAATCTCTACAAGTTCCCGAAAGCTACGTTCTATCCCGAGGGCGAGGACAGCAAACAGCAGGAAGGCACTACTGTTTCTTACGGCACGGCGAGCCTAAAGGGTACATATATGCCCCTTATCTCGACGAAAGACGACTGCTACAAGCGCTACGGAGTTGACCCCACAGAAGACAACGAGATATTTGAAAAGTGGTTTACTAAAGCCGATTATCACGGTCAGAGCGAGGCAGTTTAATATTTGCACGGTGTTTTCTCCGCTTTTGCGGGGAGAACACCGTTATATTTGCCGCGGCGCGGGTAATTACCGGACGGCGGCGCAAGGTGGGATTATTAATGCTTGTGGAATTGTTACCAAAGCAATATGAATTTAAGTTCGGCGAGGGCGTTATAGCTTTGCGGTTTACGCTCGGTGCACTTTTAAAACTCGAACAGGCGGGGCTGTCTTATATGGACATTCTCGCCGAAAAGGTAAGCGGAAAGGTGATTTTAGAATTTTTTCGCGCAGGGCTTGTAACGCCTGTCGACGAAAAGAAACTGCCCGCTGTCGCTGAGGCTTTGGGGTATGAAAAACTGCTGGCTTATCTTATTGAGGCGGTATTAATGACTTTGCCGAAAAGGGAAGAAAACGTTATTTATCCGCCGCCGAAACCCGACGACCCCGAATTTTCGTTTTTACGACTGCGGGCGCTAATCTGTGATGTTATGGGGAAAAGCGAGGAATATTTCTGGGGGTCGACGCTGGCGGAACTGCTGGAGCGGTGGACGGAATATGCGCAGGCTATGGGGTACGCGGAAGAACCCGAAAAGATACTCGAATTTGACAACGAAGGAATGTAACTCTGAAAGTGAGAGGTGATATTATGGGCGGGAGACCGTCAAAGCCCGTAAGCACGAACAAAAAGCACTTGACGAATGCTGAAAAGGAACAGCGGACGAACTTCGAGCAGGCTTTGCTGTCCGGGAAGAAGATTTCCGAACGAAAGCGAGTGCGCGATAATAAGTTAGCGCACGCGGAATATAAGCGCGTAGTCGAGTTACTTCGGGCTATCGGGAAAGACGACGCGCTGTATTCCGAGCAGGTGAACAGGTACGCCGAACTGCACGCGGAGGAAGAACAGTATAAAGACATTGTTGCCGAACTTCAAGCGGAAATCGAGGGGATAACAGCATTATCAAAGACCGTGACGGATATGCTGAACGACATAGCGAAAGCGCCGAAACGCGCCGGAACGTCTGCGCGGGCTGAACTCGCGGCGGCGGTGTCCGAGGCTATAAAGTCGGTAAACGTGCTGTTGGCTCAGCGGGCGCGGATTTTTAAGACACTCAACGACGCGGATTTGAAGATTAAGCAAAAGCGCGAGGCGAAACTTGCTATTGAGCGCGAGAACTGTATGACGGTTTCGGCGGCTCTGCGGACTATACCTAAAGACATACACAAGGAAGAAGAGGACGTACTGATAAAACTGTTGGGCGACAACGAATAATAGGAGGACGGCTATATGGGATTTTGGCAAAAGCGCGGAAAAGAAAAAGAGAAACGCGCGGACAGCTTT
>CANQCB010000045.1 GCA_947589145.1 uncultured Clostridia bacterium
TCATGCAGGCGGAGTCCACCGGTCAGAGTGTGGGCAAGCTCGTTTCGCGCGTCAACCGCACCGCCCGCATACTCTATCTCATATACGCGGGCATGACGGTCTTGCTCTTCCTTCTCCTTCTCCTCGGCATGGCTATTCCGTCGGACGGAGCGCGGACGATAGACCCCTTCAACGCCGTCATATTCGCGTTGAGCACGGCGGGCACGGGCGGTTTTGCCGCTGTAAGTACGAGCGCGGCGGAGTTCGGGCTGTACGTGCAGATCATGCTGATAGTGTTTATGTTCCTGTTCGGCGTGAACTTCAACATGTATTTCCTGCTCTTCACCCGCAAGTTCAAGGACATATTGCGCAGCGAGGAGCTTCGATTCTATTTCTTCTTCCTCATCGCCGTCATATTCGTTATGACCCTCAATGTCTGCCTGTCCAACGTGTTCGAAACTTATTCCAAATATGGGAATGGATTCGGCGACTTGTTGAAAGATACGGTATTCTCGGCAGTCGCTTGTATGACGTCCACGGGCTTCTCTGTTGCGCATGAAGTTGCTCCGAAAGTTTTCCTCGGTGACTTCTCATTATGGCCGACCTTCTCTGTAATGATGCTGTTTTTGCTTATGTATGTCGGCGCGTGCGCGGGCTCGACGGGCGGCGGCTTCAAATGCTCCCGTTTCATCGTCCTTGCAAAGAGCATGTGGATGAGTTGCAAGCGCATAATCAACCCCAACGCCGTCTACGTCGTCAGGCTCAACGGCAAGAGGGTGGACGAAGAAGTTACGCGCGGCGTACTCGGCTACTTCATAATCTACCTCATAATTCTCGTGCTCGTCACGCTCATACTCAGTTTCGATCCCTTCGTCACGGCGCAGGACGGCGGTTCTTTCCTGACCGCGCTGTCCAGCTCGCTGACTTGTCTGAACAACATAGGACCCGGGCTGACGAAAGCCGTCGGACCCGCGGGCAACTTCTTCGGTTACACGATAGGAATGAAGATAGTCATGTCCGTCGAAATGCTCATCGGCAGGCTGGAAATATTCCCCATAGTCATGCTGTTTAATCCCAGAACGTACAGTCGTCACTGATCATGTCAAAGGCATTGCTTTTTATTCACGGATTTTTAACGGGCACGGACGATTGGGACTACTTCCTGCCCGCATTCGAAAAGGATTACGACGCCGTAATCCTTTTTCGCCAACCCGGTCATTCGCGGGCGGAAGAAAAGCCGAACTATAAAGAATTCACCCTTGCGCGAACTTACGAAGAATTGGACAAAACCATAGACGGGTTGAAATCGTACGACGAGGTGGACGTAGTCGGACATTCCATGGGCGGCGGCATGGCTCTATATGCGGCGGCGCACCTGCCCAACGTGCGCCGAGCGGTTGCCATTTCTCCCGCGCTCAAATATCCGCATTTTGGCTTTATTTCGAAAAAGAACAGGGTGATAAAGCGACTCCGCGCGCTTGCCTCCGCTTCGGACGGCGAACTTGCCGCGGCTCTCACGGAAAGCGCGGACAGGATCGCCGAGGTATACAAACAGGGCACGGCGATATTCAAAAAGCGGCTGTTCCCGCATTGGAGTCCGCATAACCTGATAACGTTTGCGCGCATTATGAAGAGGGCGAAAAAGTGTCTGAAAAGCGTGACTTGTCCCCTCACGGTAATATGGGGCGAACTTGACGAATTCGTGCCCCGCTCCTCGCCCGAACTCATAATGAAGAGGGTTGGCAGCCGCGACAAACGACTGATCGTCTACGGGGATATGGGACACGGAATGTTATACGAGAAAAACGCGCCAAGAGTGGTGCGCGACGTCAAAGCGGCGCTCGGCGACGCCGACTTCGAGTTCGGCAAAGCCGAATTTCGCACGGTTTACCGATATACCGAAAACGGAACGCAGGTGACGCGGCACGCCGTTCGGCTCGACGACGGAAAGGCGAGGGAATTTACCGAATCGTCGGTTCTCGAAAAAAAAGTCAAAAACGACAAAAATCCCGAATAACACGCTCTTATGTTTATGTATTATTTAGATTAAAAGTATATATTCATAGGAAAGGAGCGTACAAAAGGAGAGAGCTATGAAAAAAGTTATAGTTTCTACCGACAGTCCTGCCGATCTTGCGCAAGTTTATGCGGAGCGGGATATTCCCGTGCTTCCGCTCACCGTCATTCTCGGCGACCGAGAAGGCCCGGACGGGGAAATCACGCCCGAGGACATTTACGAATATTTTGCACAGACCAAGAAAACGCCGAAAACGGCGGCGGTGTCTCCAGACGTATACGAGGCATTTTTCTCGAAATACACGGCGGACGGCAGCGAAATGGTGCATTTCACCATATCCTCGGACATGAGCGCTTGCTATAATAACGCGTGTATCGTGGCGGAAAAATATCCCGGCGTGCACGTCATTGATTCGCACAACCTCTCGACGGGGATAGGCTTACAGGTGCTTTACGCCCGCGACCTTGCCGATCGGGGATTGAGCGCGGCGGACATTGCGGAAAAAGTGGAAGCGCGCAAGAGCGCCGTTCAGGCGTCATTCATAGTGGACACGATGGATTTTCTTTATCGCGGCGGCCGTTGCGGCGGCATGTCGGCATTCTTTGCCAGCGTACTTCGAATTCATCCGTCCATTTACGTCGATCCCGTCAGCGGGAAAATGGTAGTCGGCAAAAAATATATCGGGAACGTAAACAAAGTCACTCCCAAATACGTCGCCGACACCTTGGAAAAGTTCCCGAATATTGACCCCAAATATGTGTTTGTCACGCATACGTCCGCGAGCGGCGAGCTCGTGGAACAGGTCAAACGGCAGGTGCTGGAAGTCTGCCCCGAAGCCAACGTTATATGCACGGTTGCGGGCGCGACGGTGACTTCGCATTGCGGGAAGGGCACACTCGGGGTTCTTTATTATAACGACAATAAAGCGGACGCATAACGCCGCTAACGCCGCGTCGCGACAAAAACGATTCCCCATAAGCCGCGCGCATAACGTTTCGGTTGGGGGGGGGAATAACTTATAAGAAAACCTCAAAACAAAATTGTCATAGAACAATGGTAAGCGCGCTTTGCGCGCAACGGAAAAGGAGACATAATGCCGAAAATACATATAATGCTTGACAGTTCCGCGGACTTGCCCAAGGAAATTCAGGACGAAAGAAACATTCACGTAGAACCGTTACGCGTGCTTCTCGGTGACAGAGAGGGGCTGGACGGCGTGGAAATTACGCCGAACGATATCTACGAGTATTTTGCCAAGACCAAGAAAACGCCGAAAACGGCGGCGATAGAGCCCGAGCGTTTCGAGCGCGTTTTCAAAGAACTCACCGCGGACGGCGGCGAGGTCATATACATTTCCATATCGAGCACGCTCAGCGCCTGCTACAACAACGCGCGACTTGCTTCGGAAAACATTCCCGGAGTGTACGTAATCGACTCCCTCAACCTTTGCAGCGGAGCGTCGCTTCTCGCGCTTTATGCCGACGACCTCATGAAAAAGGGGCTTGGCGCAAAGGAAATCGTGGAAAGGGTGGAAAAACGCAAGCCTTTCGTGCGTTTGTCGCTGATCGTGGAAAACATGGTGTTCCTTTATAAAGGCGGTCGTTGCAGCGGCATAACCGCGCTGATAGCCAACGTGCTTAAAATCAAGCCGACTATCATTCTCCACCCCGACGGGAAACTCACCGTGGGCAAGAAGTTCATAGGCTCGGCTTCCAAAGCGCTGATCAAATATGCGGCGGACGTGCTTAAAAAGGCGGATAACGTGGATAAGAAGTACTTCTTCCTCACGCACACGTCCGCTCCCCGCGCCGTTTTGGACGAGATAAGAGGCATGATAGAGGAGGCATTGCCCGGGGTGAACATAATCGAAAATATCCCCAACGCCACCATAACCTCGCACACGGGGCAGGGCGGTATCGGACTTATTTACATAAACGACGGAGGGGTCACGGACTGACTCGCATGAAAGACATATACGTTCTCGGAATAGAATCGTCCTGCGACGAGACCGCGGCGGCGGTGGTAAAAAACGGCAGAGAATGTCTCTCCAACGTCATTGCCAGCCAAATCGAAATACACCGCAGGTTCGGCGGCGTCGTCCCCGAGATCGCGGGGCGCAACCACCTTCTCGCCGTCATGCCCGTAATCGACGAGGCGCTCACGAAGGCGGGGATAACGAAAGAGCAACTCTCCGCGGTCGCGGTAACTTACGGCGCGGGGCTGATAGGCTGTCTGCTCGTCGGCGTTTCGGCGGCAAAAGCGCTGTCTTACGCCATAGAAAAACCGCTTATAAAGGTCAACCATATCGAGGGGCATATTGCGGCGAATTTTATTGCCTTTCCCGATCTCGAACCGCCCTTTTTGTCCCTTGTCGCGAGCGGCGGGCACACGAGCATAGTGGCGGTAAACGGTTACACCGAATACGTCCCCATCGGAGCGACGACGGACGACGCGATAGGCGAGGCTTTCGATAAGGTCGCGCGCATACTCGGCTTGCCGTATCCCGGCGGACCCGAGATCGACAAGCGCGCCAAACTCGGGCAAGCGACCATAAGATTCTGCCCAAACCTTCGCGCGCGGAGCGACCTCGCATACTCTTTCTCGGGGCTGAAAACGGCGGTGGTAAACTATGTGCATAACCTCACCCAACGCGGCGAGGAAATCCCCGTGAACGATATTTGCGCGTCGTTCACCGCCGAGGCGGTGGGATATCTGACGGATACTTTCGTCATTGCGGCAAAAGAGCGCGGCGTGAAAAAAGCCGTGCTTGCAGGCGGCGTCGCGGCGAATTCCTATCTCCGCGCACACCTCTCGGAAGCGTTGAAAAGAGAGGGGATAACGCTTTGCGTGCCTCCGCCCGTACTTTGCACGGACAACGCGGCAATGATCGCCGCGCGCGGCTACTACTCTTTCGCGGAAGGCAAAGACGTTGCCGACCTCACGCTCAACGCCGTGTCAAATCTGTAAAATAAATTATGAAAAAATTACGTAAGAAAAAACCCGTCGGCGCTGTCAAAAAAGGCGACGTCGTGACGGCATATACTTTCGGCGGTGCGATTTTTCGCGGAACGCTTGCGAAAAACGGCAGGGACGCCATATCCTTATGCGACGCGGAAAAATATGAGGACGGCGTGCTGTATCCGCTTTCTTCCGTGACCGTGGAAAAGTCGGAGATCTGCGGCTTCGGATATTCTCGCGGAAGGGAAGCGATAATCGAGCAGTTCGAATGGGAACTCACCGCGCACGTTCCGAAAGCGCTTAAAAATCTCCGCATACACAGGAGCAGACGGGGCTGATATTTTTCCGAAAAAGGTATTGACAAAGGGTAAATATGGGGGGGTATGCTGTAACGTCGACTGACGGAATAACGATATATTGGAGCGTAAGTTGCGTTGAAGGGCTTTTTGATGAATGGCTTACAATTATGTTTGCCTGAAAGTTAAAGCGTTGTTGGCATTAATACGATAAAACTCGCGGGAGGAAGACAGCATCTATTCTTCACCCGTAAAAAAATATAAGGAGGACAGAATTATGAAGAAAGCAGTGAAAAAAGCGCTGTGCGCGGTGGGTATAATTGCCTGCCTCGCGGCCGTCTGCCTGACGGCTTTCGGCTGCGGGACGAAACCGCCCGATCAAATCCTTAACCCGCATATAACGTCGGACGGGCTTGACGTCCTTTTGGAAACGAGAACGGAGTATGATAAGGCGAGCAAGGACTTCATAACGGTTTGCGGGGACTACAACGAAGCGGAAAAAGCGCTGGAAAGCCACGGCGTTAAAAATGCGCCGCTTGGAGAAGTAAAGACGTATATGGACGAGCATGGCAAAGACAAGTCGCTTGTCGTATGCTATTATTCGCGGACGAGTTATAACGGACCGCACAGCATAAAGCAGATAGAAGTGAAGGACGGCAAGCTCTACATGGCAATCTACCTCGGCGACGACGAGGTGGCGGAGACGGTTATGTGCGGCAGCCTGCTTATTGCGGGGGTAAACAAATCTTCCATCTCGGGTATTACCGAATGCGATTACGCCTTTGAGCAAAGAAAAAAATAAATTTGGCGGTATATCAAGATGAAAAAGACAAAATTGATTGCTACAAGCATAATTTTAACAATAATGTTGTTTGTGGCAATGTTTACGGGATACTCGTTCACGAATAGAGCGCAAGCGGCGACAGTACAGGAAGCAGTTGTATCGAAAGAATATAATGAAAGCTTGCAATATGATCAAATGCTTGCGAGTAACAATAGAATTCCGTCGCTTAATGAAAATTTCGAAGATGATGAAATTACGATAATACTTGACGGCGAACATAGTGGGACAAGTGTTGGCAGTAGTTATTACGATTTTGATGAAATATTGCGTGAGCTTGGAAAAGTTAAGAATTTAGATGTTAATTCGATTGAACCGCTATTTGATATTGACGCAAAAGGAGAAACATCGTCTACTTACCGTAGAATGTACAATATAAAACTTGAGACTACTGGAAAAGACAAAGTTATAGAAGTCATAGAGGATTTACAATCGTTGGATATGATATTATCTGCAGAGCCTCAATATGATTATGAGGTTGTGAGCACGGATTCTTATTCCGATACCTATTATGGTAGACAATGGGGATTGACTGGGACTTATGGAATAGATGTAGAAAGTGCGTGGAAAATTGCAGACGGTAGCGGAGTTCGTGTGGGAATATTCGAAAAAGGCATTGATACAAATCATCCTGATTTGGCTGGACGTATTGCTGGTAGTAATTTTACAGTTGCCGCGGGGACTGATTTATCTCACGGAACGCATGTGGGAGGGATTATTTCCGCTATAAAAAATAATGGGCAAGGGGTTGCTGGAGTGTCTGCGGCAGATTTGTATCTGCTTGACAGAAATAGTCCGAATTTTGCCTCCAGCTTAAGTTATGCGGCAGAACATAATATAAAAATAATAAATGCGAGTTTCCAGTATTTGAGAGCAGACGGAAAAATGCTCCGGCAAGTAATGCGCATAAACAAGCCATTGAGAATTATGGAGAGGCTGGTGGCTTATTGATTTGTTCAGCTGGAAACGATAACTTGAATACGGATATTGATTACCATTATCCGTCGGGATATGGAGACAGGCGGTTATTCCCCGAAATAGATAATGTTATTTCTGTCGGGTCGATAAGTCGCAATGGTACTCGAAGTTATTTTTCAAATTATGGCGAGAACTCCGTAAATATTTATGCTCCAGGCGAAGATATTTATAGCACATTACCCAATGACAAATATGGTAATAAGAGTGGCACTTCAATGGCCGCACCTTTTGTGACGGGCACAGCTGCATTGTTATTGTCACATGACCATAACTTAACCGCTTCTGAAATCAAGAATATTATTTTTGACAGCGCAAACGAGTTGAATATAGAGGGAGTAAAAGCAAAAGTACTTAATGCCGGTAATGCGTTAAATAATTATTTTAATCCTAATCGACTTGTGTTAAAAAATAAAGGATATGTTTCTGATAATGGTGGCGGATGGAATATACAAGTAACGAACAATAATAATTCACAAATAAAAGTTATTTATAACTCAAAAATGTGCTATGGCGGCGATGCTCAAAATTGGACAGGTCTTACTGATATCGTTTATTTTGATCTTGCCGCAGGGTCATCTAAAACTGCATTTGTTGCGAGCAATTATTCGGCAACGCATGTAGCATTTAGCTTTATTTCCGGTGGGACAAGATATATAACCTATGCTAATGAACTTATCGATAACACAAAGTGGCTTACTCCACATTCATCAGCAGTCGCACACCAATCTTATTCAAAGAACAATATGGGTGTTAGTATAATCGGGAAGAACGGAGATAAATGGATTATTGAACTCACCAATAACACAGGAGTTTCACGTGATTTTTATTATAATTCTAAAATGTGCTACGCAGGCGATGCGCAAAATTGGACAGGTCTATCCGATATTACTAAAACAGGCACTATTTCGAATAAGGGAAGCACCATATTTCAAATAGGCGGAAATGCTTCTGCAACGAGTATCGCTATTTCATATATAAGCGGGAACACAAGATACATATTTTACGCAAATGAATTGAATAATAATAAGTGCACTATGACAAGTTATGCAAGCACCAAATCTTATCGTAGTTACTCGCAGAATGGAATAACGGTCAGTATTGCAGGTAAAAACGGAAATACGTGGTTGATAGAACTTACAAATAATACTGGCGCAAGTCGAACATTTGATTATAATGAGAAACTTTGTTATGCTGGCGATGCGGAAAAGTGGACAAACCTTTCAGACGTTAAGAGCATTTCACTTGCTGATGGTCAAACGACATCTACCCCATTAAAAATAACTGAAAATTATTCAGCTACATCAATAGCAATAAGTTACATGGAAGGAGTTAATCGGAAAATTTTGTACGCAAACAATTTGAACGTAGATGGGACTATGTCATCTTTTTCCAGTACGATAGATACGACAGCTCCTCCTGAGTCAGGATGTATCACTTCTGGAACAATGATTACGCTTGCTGATGGGACACAGAAAGCCGTTGAGAATTTGTCTGGTAATGAAATGTTGCTTGTTTGGAATATGGAAACTGGTACTTTCGATAGCGCGCCAATTGTATTTGTAGACTTTGATCAAACTGGACACTATGATGTGATTGAGCTTGTCTTTTCAGATGGCACTTTTGTAGATGTAATATCGGAACATGCGTTCTGGGATATAGATCTTAACAAGTACGTATATCTTGACGAGAATGCGGATGATTATATTGGACATCGATTTAGAAAATCCATATATGACGCTGATAGTGGTTACCAGTGGAAAGAAGTCGAACTCTGTAATGTTACGATAGACACAAAAATTATTGAGGCTTATAGTCCTGTAACATATCAGCATTTGTGTTATTTCGTCAATGGAATGCTATCAATGCCAGGTGGAATCAGCGGGCTTATAAATATTTTTGATGTCGATCCTGCTACTTTTACGATTGATAAAAACGCGAAAGAAGCAGATATATCGCAGTATGGATTGTTTACTTATGAGGAGTTTTATGAAATGTTCCCTGTTCCAAAAACAATTTTCAACGCTTTTAATGGGCAATATCTTAAAATTGCAATTCAAAAGGGATATATAACATATCAGCAGATAGGCAATCTTATAAATCGATATGCGGAATTCTTCTAAAAACTGGCCACGCACAAAAACGCGATGTTGCGACTTAAACAAAATACCGTCTGAATGTTCGGACGGTATTTTGTTTATAGCGGGGGTTTAAGACAGTATACGTCGCAGAGGCTGTCGCATATATCCGCGTATGTGCGGGGGGGGTGCGTTATGTCTTGGTGACGTTGAGTTTCTGGTAGGGAGTTTCGCCCGCTTTGGACTTTTGCAGGGAGTCGGCTTCATATGCCGAGCAGACTTCGGCGGCGTCGCCGTACATTTTCATTTTGCCGTGGTCGAGCCACAGCACCTTGGTGCACATATCGCGTATCATGCTCATCGAGTGGGAAACGAGTATGAACGTCGTCCCCTTGGACTTTATCTCGGCGATTTTCTTTCCGCACTTGCGCGCATAAGCAGCGTCGCCCGTCGAGAGCACTTCGTCGGTAAGCATAATATCGGGTTGAACGTCCACGGCAATGGCGAACGCGAGACGGGAGCGCATTCCCGAGGAATAGTTCTTTATGGGGACGTTTATAAATTCCCCGAGTTCGGAGAAGGCGACGATTTCGTCATACTTCTCGTCGATCTGTTTTTTGCTCAGCCCCATATATGCGCCGGACAGATATATATTGTTTCTTCCCGTTTCTTCGGAGTCGAAGCCGGTGCCGAGAGAGAGGAGAGTGGAAATGCCGTTAATTTCCACGCTACCCGTCGTCGGTTGGAGAATTTCGGCTATTACTTTGAGCAAGGTGGACTTGCCCGCGCCGTTATGTCCGATAATACCCAACGATTCTCCGCGGCAGACTTTGAGCGAAATATTATCCAGCGCGTTGAACATGCGGTAATGGAGTTTGCGCTTAAACAAACGCACGACGTATTCCTTGATGGAATTGACCTTTTCCGTGGGGAAACGGTATTGCACGCTCACGTTTTTGAGTTCGATCAATACTTCTTTGTCCATGTTTCCCCCTTACAGATATAGTACGAACTTGCGTTTAAGCGACTTGAAAACAAGCGTGCCGAGCGCATACGCCGCGATCGCCCAACCGATAATATACAAAAATTGATCCGCCCCCGGGATTCCCCCCGGAATGCCGCCCTGTCCGATTATGGTACGGAAAAAGCCCACGTATTGCGTCATGGGATTGAGGTTGATTATGGCAACCACGGCATCCGGGAAGCCCGTCGTCTTATAGAACATCGGGGTGAGATACCGCCAAAGTATCATGAACACGCCGTAAATATGCTCGATATCGCGGAAGAAAACATAGACGGCGGAGAGGAGCAGCGACACGCCGTATGAGAATACGACGAGGCAGGGCAGCCACACGATGACGAAAATAATCGTCCAATTTATATAATACCCGCCCACGAAGATCATGGTAAAGAGCATTATAATGATAAGCGCAATGGCGGAGAACAGGAAGTTGACGAGGGAGGACAGCGTTTTTGCGAGGGGGATGACCTCGTAACTTAATTTCGTACTGTTGAGCAGCCCCGTACCGTTGACGATGCTTTTAAGAGAGGTGAGCGTCGCCTCGCTGAGCACGTTGAACGCTATGGACGCGGAGAGAAGATAGAGGTGGTAAGTCGGGTCGTCCCTGCCGAAAAACTGTCCGAATATAAACCATAAAACGAGCATTTCGAGAATGGGGCGAAGAACCGTCCACAACACGCCGAGAAAGGAATTTCTGTATTTGAAACGGACGTTTTGCTTTACCATCGAAGTCAAAACATAAAAATTCTTTTTTCGTTCTTTTTTCTTTTTTTCGGATATCATCCCTAATCTCCTATGATAAATAATAGCAAGAAAAGGTTTCGTCGTCAAGCAAATCGGTTGCGAGAGCGCGGAAATTATGTTATAATACATACAAGTATGACCATAACCGAGTACATACAAACGTATGCGCCTCGTTTCAGAGGACACACTCCGGGGCACAAAGGCAGCCTCGACAGCCGCGACATAACCGAAATAGCGGGCGAGTTTCCCGAGGCGCAACTTGCCGAAAGTCAG
>CANQCB010000046.1 GCA_947589145.1 uncultured Clostridia bacterium
CCTATGAGCGCGATAAACTCCCCCTCTTCCACGTCGAAAGAGAGGTTGGACAGCGCAGTTATCTCGTCCTCCTCGCCTTCGTTGTATTTATAAGTCAGGTTTTTAACGGATATTATCATTGTTCTTGCGGGGCTTTGAAATATGCGCCGTATATGAGGCCGTAGAAAGCCTCTTCGAACGAGCCGACTTCGATTTTGTCGATCACTTTTCCCTTGATCTCCGACGCTTCGACCTGCCCTACTTTGGCAAACCGCGAGTCGGTCGAATCGTTGCGGTTGTCGCCGAGCGCGAACAGACACCCTTCTCTCACCGTTATGGGTTTATCGAGTTCGACGCCGATCTCCGAACGGTGATTGTTGAAATATTCCTCTTTCATCGGCTCTTTTATATAATCTTCTTCGAGCGGCTCGAATTCGCCCTCCGAACCCTTTTGGATATACAAAGTCACCGCGTCGCCGTCCTTGCGGAACTCTATGGTATCGCCGCCGATAGCCACGACGCGCTTTATATATAACAGATCCTTTTGAAAGGTTATGATATCTCCGCGCTCGATGTCCTCTATTTTCGGGTTTTTGGAGCAAAGCACGAATTGTCCGCTCTGTAAGGTATTCGTCATGCTGCCGCCGTTCACAATGTCGAGGTTATAGGACAATACGGTTATAAAAGAAAAAACAAGAACGCCTGCAATTATGATCAAAATTATATTCAGAATCGTTCCGCATACTTTTTCGACATAATTGGGGCGTTGTAATAATTTTTCATCCATGTTTATACCCATATAACGGAGGCAAGCGCAACCGGATAATCGGAGTCTATGCGGAGTTCCGCAACCTCCGACCAGCCGCTGCAAAAAGAATAAGGCGATTTGAATTCCGACGCCTGCAACGTGAATTTCTTCCAATTATCCGCAGGATTGACGAACGACGTAAACGAATATTCCGCGTATTGTTTTTCCCCGTTCTCTTCCTTAAAAGTGAGCACGGTAAACTTTACGTCCTGCTCTTTCGTGGAATATAAGAGAAATTGGAGAAGCGAGGAACTTTTTCCGTAAGAACCCGCGTCGCTGAATCTGAACGTCGAAAGAGTGCCGACGTCCGACGAAATCCCCTCTATCCCGAAAGGTCCTTTTATTATCGAAACCGACCCCGTATGCGCGAGAGGCGAGTTCGCTATCCAACCGTCCGTTCCCATTTCCGTCGAATATATTATATGCTTGTAAACCGCAGGTATTTGTTTTACTCCGAGAAGCGCGGGAACTTTCGCGAGAATGGGTGAGCTGACGGACATGCCGCCGCCCGCCTTTACGTTGACAAAGGCATATACGGGCTGTCTTACGTCAAATATATTCACCTTCGCGGTATATTCGCCCTTGCGGATCTTTTTCAGCGGCGTTTTTTTCCAATACCTTATCGCGCCGTTTGTCACGCCTTGCGAAACGAAAAGTTCGGCTTCTCCCGTAGGCGCGGTTATTTTATAGCAAAAATTACGATCTTTTTCTTCCGCGATAATCGTGGGTTGCTCGGGAATGTCTCCTTCGTTTTTCAAATAATATTTCAGCCACAGCTCCTCGTTGTTTTGCTGTTTGAAGCCTATGACGTGATTGGCGTGCTCGCTTATGGACAGCCGAGAACCGCTCTCTTTCGATATGAGCGAATAAACGTCGCTCAATCTGTCCACGGAACCGTCCTGCTCGTTGGACGCGAGAAGAGTAAGCATGGGGACTTTTATCATCGAGGCGTACGACGAATCCAACAAAGACACGAGCCGCAGCCTGTCCGAAATCTTTTTACCCGTATTGCCGACGGAAAATTTCGTCACGGCGCAGGATATGCGCGAATCGACCGCGGCGGCTTTTATTACCGTCGTTTGCGATATGCTCTCCCCCACAAGCGCAACATGCTCGCTGTCGATCTCGTCGAAACTTGCGGCAAAGGTTATCGCGCGCATCGCTATCTGCGCCCAAATAACCCAACAATTAAGCCGTATGTCTTTCGGCGCGGTCGTGAGGCAGTCGGGCGTGAAATTCGCGTAAGACATGGAAATGGGATAAAGCGTGTGACGGTAGTCGTCGTCGCGATGACCGGCATAGTCCGGCAAGATCACGGCGTAGCCGCGCTCGGTGTAAAAAGACGGGTCTATCTCCATAACCGACTTGTACGCGTCGCCCATATAGATCACCGCGGGAAGTTTTTTGCGCGAATTGGGCAAAATACACCGCGCGAAAACACGCACGATGCCGTCGGGGGTCGTCGAGCCGTTGAAGTATGCCGTTATGACGCGCGCGTTTTCCGTCTTTTCGTCGGAAAGCACGGTCGTCGCAAGCGGCAATACGGAAGCGTCATAGCCCTTCCATATCAGTTGCGGAGTGAGGACTTCCATGGGAATTATTTTACTACCTATTCTGTTCCGCTGTCAAGTGTTTTCCTTTTGCGGTGAGCCGTTGCGGACGTTTGGTTGACAACCGCCGCTTTACGGAATATAATATTTTTCGGATAAAATGTTTTTCGGAGGGAAAAATGTCTGAACTTAAAGCAAGAATTACCTTTGTCAACGGGCAGGTCATCAATATCCTGCTTCGCCCCGACGTTGCGCCGATTTCCGTTAAAAATTTCACGGAACTCGCAAACGGCAAATTTTACGACGGGCTGTGCTTTCATCGCGTAATACCCGAATTTATGATTCAAGGCGGCGGCATGGCGACGGACGGCAAAGCGCTTGCTCAAAAGAAAGCTCCGCGCGAGATCTACGGCGAATTCAAAATCAACGGTTGGAACAATACGCTGAGCCATAAACCGGGTGTGGTTTCCATGGCGCGCACGCAAGTTCTCAACAGCGCGACTTCTCAATTCTTTATCTGCGTTGCCGACTGCTCCTTCCTCGACGGGCAGTATGCGGCGTTCGGGGAGTGCGCGGACGAGGACTCCCTCGCCACGGCGATCGCCGTCAGCCGCGTGCCCACTCATTCGGTGTCGTATTACGACGACGTGCCGATTTCGCCCGTAATTATCGAGTCGATCAGGGTTTTCGAAGAAGACTGACGGTTTTCGCGCAAAGTCCGTCCGACTTTGTAACCCTTTTTACCGTTTGATCTTGTTCTTGCTGTAAAATTTCCACAGGGACGAACACATATCGTCCAAGTTTCTCGTTGCTTCCCAGCCCAATTCGCGCTTGGCTTTTTGCGGGTTTGCGTAACAGGTCGCTATATCCCCGGGGCGGCGAGGCATTATCGAATACGGTAACTTTTTGCCGCACGCCTTTTCAAACGCCGCGATGACGTCGAGAACGCTGTATCCCACGCCCGTGCCGAGGTTATAAGTATAAACTCCGCTCTCTGCGATCTTTTCTATTGCGGCGACGTGCCCGAGCGCAAGATCCACGACGTGGATATAGTCTCTTACTCCCGTGCCGTCGGGAGTGTCGTAGTCGTTGCCGAATACGCCGATCTCCTTCAACTCGCCCACCGCCACTTTGGCTATGTACGGCGTGAGATTGTTCGGTATGCCCTGCGGGTCTTCGCCGATCAGTCCGCTCTCATGCGCTCCGACGGGGTTGAAGTAACGAAGGAGCACCACCGTCCACTCTTTGTCCGAAGCGTAAAGGTCGCGAAGCATTATCTCCTGAAAATATTTCGACGTGCCGTAAGGGTTGGTCGTACCGCCCGTGCGGCAATTTTCGTCGAGAGGCAGGCGTTCGGGCGTGCCGTAAACCGTCGCCGACGACGAGAAAACTATCTTTTTGCAACCGTGCGCACGCATGGCTTGGAGCAATACGAGCGTGCCGTAGAGGTTGTTGTCGTAATACTCGACGGGTTTTGCGCAGGACTCGCCCACCGCTTTGAGCCCGGCAAAGTGAATTACGTAATCTATTTTATGCTCGGTAAAAATTTTATCGAGCGCGGCGCGATCGCGAACGTCGGCCTCGTACAGCGCGACTTTCTTGCCCGTGATTTTCTCCACGCGTTCTATACAGTCCGGCGAAGAGTTGTAGTAGTTGTCCACTACCACCACCTCATAACCTTTGTTCAACAGTTCGACGCAGGTGTGCGAGCCTATGTATCCCGCGCCTCCCGTAACCAAAATTTTCATATTCTTAACTCCTTTCCCCTATTATAGATTATTTTTTCTCCGAGCGCAACCGATATCCGCCTGCTTTTCGAAAACAGCGGTTTGACAATTCGTCAACCGCTGTTTATTTCGAAGTATCGAGATATGTCCGACGTCGGGCACCGTTTTCTTGAAATATTATCTGTTATCGTTGTTTTTATTATCTCCGAAGTCGAAGGGATCGCTACCGAACGGATCGCCGCCGAACGGGTCCGTGTCGTCGTTTTGCGTACCGTTCCCCGAATTTGCGAAACCGTCGTTATACGGATTCGCGTTCGGGGCGTTGTACATGTTGTTTATTTGCGGATTGTTTTCCATCGCCTGTTGCCACTTGTCTCTGCGGCGGAACATGGGTACGAATATCGCAAAAGACAAATACGAGAAAAGCAAGCCCATGCCGATATCGAACGCGAAAATATAATTTTCGAGTTCGTACATAAACGCGGCGGCAAAATTCAAGCCGCTGTATACCGAAAGCAAGAGGATCGAGAGCATTTCCGCGCCGACTATCTCCACGAAAATCAACACCGCGGCAAAAATATAGGGATAAAGCGACCTATCCTCTTTATTCATTCTTTTATAAGGAAAAATAAAAAGCAACCCCATGAGCGCGCCGACATATCCGGCGACGAACCCGAACATGCCGAGTACTATCCAAAGCGCTACGGCGCCAAGCGAACACGCTACGCCGACCAGAGTTGCCGTAAATCTTTTCATTGCAGGACTTTGCAAAGCGCCCCTCCCTTTTTATATTATAATAATTACGGGAAATTTATACGGGATTATATTCTCGATCTCCGTCTATGCCGCTGCCTTTGAACGCGTCCGTGCCGATTTCGCCTGCACTCGAAACGTCGAAACTATGAAGGCTGACGCAATAATAGAACGCCTCGTCGCCTATCGAATAGCCGCCGCGGTATTGGAACTCCATATCGGACAGCGCCAGGCAGCCGTAAAACGCACGGTCCCCCACACTCGTCACAACGGGATTTCCCGAGATTTTTCTCAAATTATTGCAACCTTTGAAGGCATTGGCGGGTATGGCGATTTCGGGGGCTTCGTTGCTCTTTTTGTGTGAGGGAAAGGTTACCGATTGGAGCCCGGTGCAATTTTCAAAGCAACCTTCACCGAGTTCCTTGATATTTTCGCCGAAAGTCACGGAAGTTATGAGTTCGATACCGTTAAACGCGCCGTCCGCAATTTTAATTATGGGCTTGGCAACGTCATGATCGACTACCTCACCGCCCGGTTTGTCGGGATAATAAAAACTCTGCTGCGGAACGGTAAGATCGCCGCCGGGCAAAAGCGAGCGGCTGCCGACGGACAAAACCAACCCGTCGCCGTATAAATCAAAGGAATAATAGGCGTATCTCAAATGCGCCGCGTCGTTTTCGCCGCATGCCGTAAACGCCGCCGCACTTACGGCTATAAGACATATCCCTATTAAGATTGCCAAAACTTTTTTCTTCATAAGCGTATATTACCATACGCTCGGACGCTTTGTCAAACTATTTTTTCGGTCTGCGGCGCTCCGGGCGTTTGGGACGCGGTTTTGGGGTCATGCGGCTTCGCGGAGCTGTCGGTTCAGGGCTTTAAGCTGCGCTTTTGCGCGTTTGACGGCGGATCGCATTATAAAGCCCGAATAGCTGCCGTTACGAATGTAGCAATCGATTTCGTGGAACAGAGCGTAGAACGCGCACTTTATGTCGCATTTCGGGGATACGGGATACTTGGACTTATACGTCTCGTAGAGTTTGAAGGCGTTGCCCGTAAGGTTTTGTAGCTGGAACAGTTCATACTCTCTGTCCGCATACATGGAGTTCAGCGGGTCGATAAACCCGACGAGCTCGAAGGGTTTCTTTGTCATAATATTCATGACGTTCATGTCGCCGTGGATCAGGCATGCCTCTTTCACCTCGTCGCCGAAAATATAGTCGTACTTTGCCCAAAGCGCCTTCGCCGCGGTGTAGATATACTTTTTGAGGCGGCGCGTTGCGAACAGCTTTTCGGCGCGTTGCATGACTTTTTGCGCGTAAGGGTAGTAATAGTCCTGCCAAGCGTCGTATTGCGGGGCGGAAATATCGCCGAATTTGGGCGAGGTGTGGCTATGCAACTCTATAAGCGCGTCGCATACGGCGTCGGCAAAGCGTTGCTTTTGTTTGCGCGACTTAAACAGCAGCGCGAAGTTCGTGAAAGAATTGCGCCCTTCGAGAAGTTCCATGCCGAAATATTCGAAGGGCGCGCCGTCTGCCTTTTGGCGTATGAAATATACCTCGGGCACTTTGACGGGGCAATGCTCCCGCAAGACTTTAAGCTCCGCCGCTTCCTTCGCGCACAATCCGTCGCGCAAAAACGCCTTGACTACCAGCGTTTTTCCGCCCACGTCCACCTTGAACGCGCGCCCGAAAGAGCCCCCGCCGAGATATTTGACGGAGTTCGGCTTCACGCCGTCCGCTTTTACGGCGTCTGCAATTTGCGCCTTTCGGATCTTCATACGTCGCCTCGTTAAAGATAATTTACCCCGACATTGCCGACGTTTATAGGGTCATTCGGAGCGTCGGTAATGCGGAAAATCTTATTCCCCCTCCCTAAAAAACGTCTTTGTCAACTCTCTTTTGTGTTCAACCGAAACGTCCTTGTCCGACTCATTAACCGATCTATCTGAATATAGCACAAAACGGCGGGAAAATCAACGGGTAAGTTAAAAAATCCCCCCCCCCGATTATTTGAGCGGGCGATAATTTCGACTTCGCCTCGGTTTTGGGCGCAAGTCAAATCGGTTATTCGTTGTCGAGATAAGGCTTTTCACACAAAAATTCACCTCTTGCGAAGTGAATTTTTCTATATTTGAAAGGCGAGCGGACGGCATAGAAAGCCTACCCCGCTAATTCATTGGTTTTACTTTTTTGCAATATGCGTATTTTAATATGAAAATCGATATCGCCGCCGTTATAACTTCAACGATGGGGAAAGTCCACCACACCAAATTGATTACTCTGTTTGAAAGCGTAAACAGATAAGCTATGGGAAGGACGAGGGCACATAGCCGCAAAAAGGATATAAGGAGCGGAAACAGAGCGTATCGGAACGATGAACACCGACGGTTTTACCAAATTACACGTATCAATCCTTTCCCCGAAAGCCTTCATCGAAAAGCTACAAGCCGAATAACCCTTTACTGTTTTATATTGCCATAATGTCGCTCAAACAGTTCTGTACTTCTTTGACTATATTGCTCGTTTAATAAAGTAAAATCCTTTTCCGCTTTCGCTATGATATCGATACCGTTGATTTTCGCATCAACGCCCAAGTCCTTGCACAAAAAGATGTAAGAGTTTTTCAGAGTCATATAAAGCATTATTGATACTTCGAAATAATGCAGCAGCGGATATTTCGCACCTGAAACACTCCCATGAGTAAAGCCATTGCACAATTTATAAAAATGTGCAAGCGTATCAAAGCACTGCGTTTCACCTTTTTCATGGGTTTTTTTCAAAAACTTCAATACGCCGTATACCGAGTATGGCTTTTGCTTAACCACATCATGATAATGCTCGATTTTGTCCACCCATCCATAATGCAGATAGTCGCTTTTTGAGGTCTTACTTTTGTTTATGCGCTCATTATAGAGTTTATTAAACTCGTCGGGATACTCTTGTTCGCAACAACTTTGCCTGATCTCAAAATTTGAAAACATGAAATGCTCATCTAATAAATCGGGATTATCCCTCAACAAAATCAATTTCAAGTATAGCTCAATAATTGCTCTGCATATAGGATAGCAACTACCTAAAAAATTGTCCCCTAAAAGCGACAGCGCCGCTAATGATTTGGTCGAGATTGAAGAATACAACGAGAGGAATTTGTTATCTTTGTGGCTATCGTTAATCAATTCATTCATTCGCATAGCCATAACAAAAAGGTCGTAAGGAAGATTATGCACCAAAAATAATTCTCCGTCCATAAGCGGCAAATTTCTGAAATGCGAACTTCCGTACGGTCTCAATTTTATGTTTTGGATAACGTTGTTGACTAATTCATTTTTATAATCTTCGCTTTTTTCGCGCGCCGCTCTTTCTTCGTCGGACAAAAAGATTATATTCGACAAGTGGCAACCCACGATAGTTTTGCAAATATCAAAATCAATCGGCGTACTACCGGATAGTATACGTTCTCGTGATATCGATAAGTCATAGTA
This sequence comes from uncultured Clostridia bacterium, assembly GCA_947589145.1. Lineage (GTDB taxonomy): Bacteria > Bacillota > Clostridia > Christensenellales > Pumilibacteraceae > Protoclostridium. The sequence goes on from CANQCB010000046.1 coordinate 8,302, forward strand.
GTTATATATCTCCGGATTTGTTTTCATCACGCGATGTTTCATGGTGATGAGAAAATTGCCCTTTATATATTTTTTGCCAAAAATATTGCGAAGGGCTTCGTCGTTCTTTTTTTCAAACGTTTCAGGATCGGAAAATAATCCCATTGGATCTGATTGATTTATCATTGCCTGACCTCCTTTTCAAGTATATAAAAACCCATATTAAAATAAAATGTCCCTGACTGAAATATTACACATTCCGGTCAGGGACACTTGGCTTTATTTCACCAAATGACTGCCCTATTTTTTCTTCGGCGGCAGCGGGCGGCGGACTGCCTTATGCAAAGGCTTCAAGGGAAGGTGCAACTTGCTCGGCGAACGCTTTGCAATGTCGACGACAATCACTTCCTGCGGGGGATTGTCGGGAGTTTTGTAGAGCGCGATCTCGCCCTTCTCCCACGTCTTGCCCGCGGGGTCAAACCAATACACTTTTCTGCCGCGACGGCGGAACATGACGCCGATGACGTCGATCCCGTACTCGTCCTTCTCCGCCTCCTTGTAGGTCTCAACGTCGCGGATCTCCTTTTTTGAAAGTTCCTCGACAACAAGCTCCTCTTCTTCGAGAGCGAGCTCTTATACGGAATCGGGTTCCTCAACGGGTTCTTCCGCGGCGGGTTCGTCGTCCGTTGCGGCGGCCTCGTCGAGTTTGTCGGCGCGAGCAAACGAGACGTCGTTTAACTTATTTTTCACGACGCGGCGCGCAAGCCCCTTGTTTATAAGTTCCACTATGCCCTCGTAGGGGAGATAGTAATCCTCCGCAACGCGATTGATACGCTCCCCGCCGAGCCTCTCCATGGCGGCGGCGTACAACTCCATGGCGTAACGCACCCGCCGCTCGTTTTTAAGACGGTACATGCAGGGCGTGTCGGTGTACGTGGCGTTATCCGAAACATCCTCGACCTTGTACTTGCTGCCTTCATAATCGGCGGCGTTGAGGGGAAGATACAAACACATGGTATTCCCGCGGAAAGCGAGGCGGGCGACGACCGTCCGACCCATGTGGAACGTCTCGCGCAGGCGGCTTGTGCGCGCCTTGACTTTTTTGTAAGAAAGCAGTTCGTTTTTGAGAGCCGTGTAACGATTTTTCACGTCGTCGCCCGACTGTATGTACCTCGCCAAAAACGTCCTCTCATACCGCAGAACGCCCTCGAACGACTCCTCTTCGACCGGCTCGTCTTTTGCGGGAACGATTGGCGCGGCGAGTTCTTCCTCGGGCGCAACCTCTTCCTCGGGCGCAACCTCTTCCTCGGGGGCCGCCTGCTCTTCGCTGCTCTGCGGGAAAGTCGCCTCGCCGCCTATAACTTTAATAAGCCCCTTGCGAATGAGCGCGCCGGTGCTCTCGTAGGGCAGATAGAAGTCCTCCGCCTCGCGCTCTATGCGAACCGCTCCCGCCTGTTCCATGACTGCCGCAATGAGGTCGACGGCGTAGCGTACGCGTCGCGCGTTCTTTATGCGGTACATAAGCGGCGTATCGGCACACGAAGCGTTCTCGGACACGTCCTCGACAAGGTACTTGGTGTCCGCATAGTCGGCGGCGTTCAGCGCAAGATAGAGGCACAGCGTCTTGCCGCGGAAAGAGAACCGCGCCACGGCGTTGCGGCCGATACGGAATGTTTCGCGCTTCCAGCTCATGCGCGCCTTGACTTTCTTGTAGGAAAGCAGTTCGTTTTTGAGGTCGGTATACCACTGCTTCGTCTCATCTCTCGACTGAATGAGCCGCGCGGTGAAACTGCGGTCGTAACTCACCGTGCCGCCCTCTTCCTCGGGAATCTCTTCCGGGACAGGCTCGATGACGATTTCCGGCTCGGGTTCGGGTTCCGGCTCGGGTTCGGGCTCGGGTTCGGGCTCGGGTTCGGGCTCCGCGACGGACTCCGCGACTTCGATGACATAGACCGCCGCCATTCCCTGATAGCGGACGATGACGTTCTTTTTGCCCTTAGCTGTGAGATCGGGGACTATGACGACGCAACTCTCAACGGGTCCGCCCTCTTCGAGTTGATTGAGCGTCTCTTGGTTCATCGCAACATAGTTCCACACGACCTCGTTCTGCGGCGCGTCGCTGTACTTCGCGTTGACGATGAGCCCTTCGCAGTTGAATGTTTCGCCGGGCGCGAACCTTCGTTCTACCATGGAAACGTCGAGTTCGATGCCCGTGAGTTTCCGCTCTGCAGGCGTGATCTCCACCTTCGAGGAAGTTTTGTTCTTCCCGATGCGGTGCAGAAGTACGGCGAACACGATGACGAAGAGGATCACCAGTGCGACCTGTGCGATGAGTAGCCAGAAGAGCGCCGTTTCCAGCGTCCAATCCAGCGTTTTGCCGAAAATTGTGATTTCATCGAGCGTGTTAATCATTTTGTTCCCTCACTCTGTGATTGATTTTTCTTATTTTTCCGCCTTCTGACGAACAGAAGTGCGTAAATGCCTACCAAAAATTGCGATGCGAAGATGCAGACGAACAGCGTGACATCGAGACCTCCGTTCGGATAAATGAAGTTCGAGAGCACTTCGATCGCGAACTTCGTCTCCGCGTCGCTGTAATTCGAGGTATCCGCGACGGTTGCCTTCGCGTAGTATATGCCGGCTGCCAACTCCGTGATGTCTCCCTCGATCTCCTGCGTGCACGCCTCGTCGTAATAGTAGCGGATGACCGCTTCGCCGAACTTCGCCACAGGCGCCTCGCCCTCGCCGAGCCCGTTGCCCTGCACGACGGTGCCGTCGCCCGA
>CANQCB010000047.1 GCA_947589145.1 uncultured Clostridia bacterium
CTGGAACTTGGCAAATACTTGGACAAGCACCCGACCGAGCTCGACGTAATACTGAAAAAAGGCATGAGCGCCATGCGCGAGCGCGAGGCGGCGAGAAAGGGCAAGGAGCAGGCGCGCCTTAAAAATCAGGCGGACAACTTCAATCTCGTCGGGAAACTCGCCTCGTGTTCGGGCAAGAAACCCGAGAGAAATGAATTATATATCGTCGAGGGCGACTCGGCGGGCGGCACTTGCAAACAGGCGCGCGACCGCAGTTTTCAGGCGATTTTGCCCTTGCGCGGCAAGCCGCTCAATGCGGAAAAGAAGCGCATAGATCAGGTGCTTCAAAACGAGGAAATTCGCACGATAATATCCGCGCTCGGCGCAGGAATAGGAGAGGACTTTAACCTCGATAATCTGAACTATCACAAAGTCGTAATACTTTCCGACGCCGATCAGGACGGCGGACATATCCGAGCGATATTGCTGACTTTCTTCTTCCGATATATGAAACAGTTGATCACCGACGGACACCTCTATATCGGTATGCCGCCTCTTTACAAATTGGCAAAGAAGGACGTAGTCGAATACGTATACAACGACGACTTGCTCGAATCGGCAAAAAGCCGCGTGGGCAAAGGCGCAACGATACAGCGTTACAAGGGTCTCGGCGAGATGAACGCGGAGCAGCTTTGGGAAACGACCATGGACCCCAAGCGCAGGACGCTTATGCTCGTGACGTTGGAAGACGCGGCGACGGCTGAAAGGTTGGTAACCACTTGGATGGGCGACTCCGTGGATCTTCGCCGCGCGTACATCATAGAAAACGCCAATTTCAACAAAGTAGACGCTTTTGTAAAAGAAAAAGAATAAGGACAAAAGGTAATTGAGATGTCAGAAGAAAACATATCCGAAAACAGAATAATAACCAAGACGATGGAAGACGTAATGTCCGAATCCATGCTGCCTTATTCCGAATACGTCATACTCGATCGCGCGCTTCCTCGCGTGGAAGACGGACTTAAACCCGTGCAGCGCCGCATACTCTACACGATGATCGAACTCGGAATTCGTCCGGACACGCCTTACAGGAAGAGCGCGAGAATAGTGGGCGACTGCCTCGGTAAATTTCACCCTCACGGCGATACTTCGGTTTACGGCGCGCTCGTGCGGCTTGCCCAACCTTTCAATATGAACGAACCGTTGGTGGACGGGCAGGGCAATTTCGGCTCGGTGGACGGCGACGGCGCGGCGGCAATGCGTTACACGGAAGCGCGACTCACTCCGCTTTCGCTGGAACTCCTCCGCGATCTGGATAAAGACACCGTGCGTTGGAGTTGCAACTTCGACGACACGCTGAAAGAGCCGGACATGCTTCCGGGCAGATTTCCCAACCTGCTTGTAAACGGAGCGACGGGCATAGCGGTCGGACTTGCGACAAACATACCGCCGCACAACCTCGGCGAGACGATAGACGGCGTGTGCGCATATATCGATAATCCGCGCATAAAGCTCAAAGACATGATGAAGATAATAAAGGGTCCGGATTTTCCGACGGGCGGCTATATTATCGGCGGCGAGGAACTCGAAAAAGCGTACGAGACGGGCAGAGGCAAGATTACCCTCCGCGCGAAAATGCACATAGAGGCGGACGATTACGACAAAAAACTGATAGTAATCGACGAACTGCCGTATCAGGTCAATAAATCGGCGTTGCTCGAAAGCATACTCAAACTCAAAGAGGATAAAAAAGGTCCGCTCGCATACATTCAGGACATAACCGACGAGTCGGACAGAAACGGCATGCGCGCCGTCATAAAGGTAAAAAAGGATGGCGACCCCAAAGCCATTCTCGAATTGCTTTACAAGGGCACCAATCTTTCCACGAGTTACGGCATAAATATGGTGGCGATCGCGGACGGCAAACCTCAACAAATGGGCTTGCTCGATATAATAGCGTATTACGTGGACTATCAGCGCGACGTGATCATTCGCCGTACCAAATTCGATCTGGAAGCCGCGAAAAAGCGCAAGCACCTTCTCGAAGGTTTGGTAATAGCCGTCAAGAATATCGACGAGGTAGTGAAGATAATCAAAAACAGCACGTCGACGACGGACGCAAAAGATCGTCTCCGCAAGCGTTTCGACCTGTCCGAAGTACAGGCGCAAGCGATACTCGACCTTCGACTTGCGAGATTGACGCACCTCGAAGTGTATAAACTCGAACAGGAATTGAGCGAAGTCATAGCGCTCGTGGAAAAATTGCAAGCCATACTCGGCAGTAAAAGGTTGCAAATGGAGACGATCAAGACCGAACTCGGTCAGATAAAGAGGGCGTATAAGCGCCCCCGTCAGTCCTCGATGCTCGGCGACATAAAACAATTTGCGGTCACCGACGAATCGGCGGGAAAGCCCGTGGAAGAAGTCGTCGTTGCTGTTAACGCGTTGGGCAACTTCAAAAAAATGTCCAACAAGAGTTTCGGGCTTGCCACGCGCGACTTTACGGATAACTCGTCGAAAAAGGAATTTTGTTCGAGCATAATCAGAACGGATACCGACCACAGAATATATTGCATGACCAATTTCGGTAACTGTTATAAAATCGACGTCGGCGATATTGTGGACGGCAAGTGGCGCGAACCCGGCATAGAGTTCTCCAAGTTGGTCAAAGAAGCCCTTCCGGGAGAAAAGGCGATATATATCAAACCCATAGAGGACAATCCGCCCAAGGGCAATTTGTTATTCTATACCAAACTCGGAATGGTGAAAAAATCGGCGTGGTCGGATCTTATGGTAGTGAAGTCGGCTTATCAGGTGTGCAAACTGAATGCCGGCGACGAGATAATAGGCATAGAACCCGAGAGCGCGAACTGTTCGCTGATGTTCGTCACTTCCGCGGGAATGTGCCTGAACGCCGACATGTCGGACATTCCGCTTCAAGGTCGAATTGCGGCGGGCGTAAGGGGCATTCAGCTTTCGGACGGCGACTTCTGCGTTTTGATAAAACAAATAAATTCGGACGGCGAAATAGTCATCGTAACCAACCGCGGCTTCGGCAAGCGCGTGATCACCGCGGATATCGACGTTATGGGACGATACCGCAAGGGCGTGAAGATAATCGACTTCGTAAAAGCCAACGGCAATAAAATCGTATTCGCGTCTTACGTGACAGAGCCGTATAAAGTGGTAATTGTTGCGGAAGACGATACCATGTTGCCTTTCTCGACGGAAGACGTGATGATAGGAAACCGCACGCAACCCGGCAAGCAATTATTCAGAGGCAGGTCGGAAATAATCGCCGGATATATTTACAACGACAGTATAACGAACGGATAAAAATGCATTCGCACGGAAACGACAACGAAAAATTGGCGGCTCAAATGCCGAGTCAGGAAGACTGCGCGAAAATCGCGGGAGCGTTCGCGCAGTTGGGCGACGGCACGCGGCTGAAAATATTATGGATACTCTGCCATAGCGAGCAGTGCGTGAGCAATATCGCGCAACTGATAGGAATGTCGAGCCCTGCGGTAGCGCACCACCTCAAACTCCTTAAAAGCGCAAACCTCATCGTCTCTCGCAGAGAGGGCAAAGAAATGCTATATCGCCTCGGCGACGCAGAGGAGTGCAAGGAAATTCACAGGTCGATAGACGCTCTTTTCCACATACATTGTCCCAACGTGCACAACCCGTAAAGGACGGCGGTTGCATAAAGTTAAACGATAAGCACACAATAACCGTGTGCTTATTATTTTTATAAAGACGGTTATCATAGCGCTGCTTGTTTTCTTCGTCATAAGGTTAATGGGGAAGCGGCAGATAGGAGAAATGCAACCTTTCGAGTTTGTCATCACTCTCATTCTTGCCGAGGTCGCGTGCCTTCCCATGAACGACCCGTACATTCCTTTGCACTTCGGAATAATCCCCATCGTCACTCTTGCGTTTCTCGACATTGCCTTATCGTTCGTCGGCAGAAAGCACAACGGTTTTCGCAAGATAATGGACGGCAACAGTATAATCGTGATCGACAGACGCGGTCTTGTATACGAAAACTTGAAGAAAATGAATATGAACGTAGACGACGTAATAGTCAGCGCCCGAAGCGCGGGCTATCCCGACGTATCCGGGGTGGAATACGCCATTGTCGAGCCCAACGGTAAATTCTCGGTCATAGAAAAGCCGAAAGACCCCACGAAACCCACGACGGCATACTATCCGATCGCGTTGGTCGTGGACGGTAAGCCCCGAAAAGAAAACATCGATCTTTGCGGAATTACCGAGGCGCAGATGAACAAAATAGTATTGGGCGGCGGGCTTAAAAAAACGAAAGACGTGCTTTACATGGACATACGGCAGGACGGCACCGTGTACGTTTCGCCCAAATATAAGCCCTGTTATACGGACAAAGTAAATATAATCGGCGGAAAAAATTGGTAACGGAGGCGATATAATTGAAAAAAGTCATAACGATTTCGGTAATATTGCTTATCGCGCTCGGCGCGGGGATCTTCGAATCGATATATATAAACGGATATTTCGGCGACCTTGCGGCGAAATTGGAAGAGGTAAGCGCGCTTTCGTCAAAGACCGCGGAGGACGAGGTTAACGAGGAAGTATTGCGGCGGCTCGACGAAATAACGAAGGAATGGCAAAAGAACGAGAAAATTTTCTACGCGATGAACAACAATAACGTGCTTAACAACCTTTTCGAGCGTATATTGCAGGCAAGGTCGTTTGCGCTCGGCGGTCAGAATATGGACGCCTGCGCTTCTCTCGACGCCGCGGCATTCTACGCCCATTCCATAGCGAAAGATATTCTGCCCATTCCGATCAACTTCATATAACAAAAAACCGTTTGGGATTTTTTGCACATATTTTCGCATTCGAACCGCTCCGCCGCAATATTTGCTTGCGTGCGGCGCTCCAAAGTGGTACAATAAACTCATGAAGTTTGCGGAATTGAAAAAGCGCGTGATGGGCGGAGAAATATTGCCGGCGTACAACCTTACGGGTACGGACGAATATTTGAAAACGTCCGCGATAAAAATTTTGCGGAGCAAGGTCGATATGCCCGAGCTCAATTATACCGTGCTTGAAAACCCGACTTCCGTTGCGCTTCGCGACGCCCTCATAGCGACGCCTATGATGAGCGAATATCGTTGCGTGCAGGTGGATTACATAACGGAAACGGACGCGTTGAACGGTTATCTCGACAGACCCAACCGTTCGAGCATATTGATAATCACCGATCAACCCGCGGTCGGAAAGGGAAAGGCAGCGGAAAGCGTGAGGAATTTTATCGCGAAAGCCGAGGTCGTGGATTGTTCGCCGTTGGACGAGCGCAACATTTTCGGTTGGTTGGCGTCCGAAGCGGTCAAATACGACGTGAAGGTGGAACGCGCCGCCGCGTCTCTGCTCGTTGAGTATTGCAGAAACGACATGTCGCGTATTTCGAGCGAATTCGGCAAACTTGCGTCATACCGAACAGGCGGCATAATAAAAGAAGAGGACGTGCGCGATCTTGTCGAGCCCGAGCTCGATTTTGCCGTATGGCAACTTTCAGGCGCGGTTGCGGCGAGGAACGGGAAAGAAGCGTTGCGCATATACAACTCATTCGACGAGAGCGCAAAAGCGCCCGAAATGCTTTTCGGCATACTTTACAATCACTTTCGCAAATTGTATTACACGGCGATAACGGAAGACGACGCGCTGCTTAAAAAGGAACTCGGCATAAAAGACAACGCGCTTTTCGCGAACAGAAGGGAAGCGAAAAAATTCGGACGGGAACGCCTGAAAAAGATCTTGCTTGCGCTCGGCGAGACGGATGAAGAAATCAAGAACGGCGTCGTTCCTCGGGAATTGGCGTCGGAAGTCCTGATCTTCAAAACCTTGACGGACATATAAAAACGCAAAATTGTTTTATTTTTCAATACATTCCGATTTTTGCCCTTAAATTTATTGAAAAAAATCAAATTACAGTATATAATGGTAACATATGGCGACTACCGATAACACAAATAATAAACAAACAAATAATAAGCAAACCCCCAACCTTTTCGTGAGGATAATAAACAAAATTTTCGTCTACGAAATAGGAATCAAGGCAATAGCCCTCGGCATTGCCGTTTTTATCTGGTTTGCGGCGGTCGGACTCGGATCGGTCATATCGCCCTCCGACGCGGCGGTTTCCGACGCGGCGGTCGGTTTTTGGCAGAGTTTCGGTCACGACATAGCGGTTTGTTTTACGGGCGGACTTAATATATTCACAAGCATTGTCGACATGATCCTGACATTCTTGTTGACTTATGCCGTCATACACTTTTTATACAAGAGCAGTTCGTCGATAGCGGCGGTATTTGTCGGAATATTCATACTTGCCATAGTGATTTTCACGAGTAAGCTGCTGAATTTCCCCATAATGGGCTCTATATTCTCGAACGGCATACTGATTTTGATAATTGCGTTGCTCGTAATGTTTCCGCAGAATATCCGCAGACAACTCAACAGCGCGTTCAGTAAGTCCGGCAGGGATATCCGAATGCTCGACTACGACTGCACCGAAGAGGAGTTCCGCACGGCGACGAACGAAATAGTCAAAGCGGTGCTCAGCATGTCCAAGGACAATCTCGGCGCGATAATAATAATCACGCCTCGCACCGTTCCCCAACATATTCTCGACAGCGGCACGAGGTTGAACTCCCAACTTTCTCAGCCGCTCATCGAATGCTTGTTCAACACCCACGCCAATCTTCACGACGGCGCGGTGTTCATTCACGGCAACAAAATACTCGCCGCAGGTTGCTTCCTGCCGCTTTCTCAGACGCAGTCCATCGCGAAAGAGCTCGGCACCCGTCACCGCGCGGCTATCGGTATAACCGAACAATATGCCGTCACCGCAATAGTGGTAAGCGAGGAAACGGGAATAATATCCGTGGCGCGAAGCGGCGTGCTCGAAAGATATTACGACGCGTCCATGCTTACGGGCGTAATTGAGGAAACTTACGGAATAAAGTCGGTAGTCGAGAAAAAACCCGAAAACGTTAAAAAGAGGAACAGAAAGAAATGAGCGTAATAAATTTCGGGTCGTTTATGCTCCCCGACGACGCGGTTGATTTGCGTAAATGGGCGGTAGTGGCTTGCGATCAATTTACCTCGTCGCCCGAATATTGGAACGAAGTGGAGAGAACGGTAGGCGACGCACCGTCGACTCTCCGTTTGATTTGCCCCGAGGCGCGCCTCGAAAGTTCGGATAAATTGCTTCCGTCGATAGCGGCGGCTTCGCAAAAATATGCGACGGGCATACTCAAAACATATAACGGCGGCGTGCTTGTCAAACGCACTCTTAGCGGCGGCGACAGATACGGATTGGTATGTCTGTTGGATCTCGAAGAGTACAGTTACGACAAGGGCGCCGAGTCCGAAATTCGCGCGACGGAAGGCACGGTAATCGAACGAATACCGCCGCGGCTCAAAGTAAGACGCGCGTCGCGGTTGGACGTGCCGCATGTGCTTTGCCTGATAGACGACGAGGAAAACTCGGTAATAGAACCGCTTATCGGAAAGGGCGAGGTATTATACGATACTCCGCTTTTTTACGGCGGCGGCAGAGTGGAGGGCAGGCTGGTAAGCGAACCGCCGCTTTCCGCGCTCGACAAATTACGGCAAACGGCGCACGAAAAAAACAGACCGTTCGTGCTCGTGGGCGACGGCAATCACTCGCTTGCTTCCGCCAAGGCGTTATACGAGGAATATAAGGCGGCGGGAGATCCGAGAGCGAAAAACGCAAGATACGCCCTCGTCGAATTGGAAAATCTGCGTTCGAGCGGCATAGTTTTCGAACCCATACACAGAATAGTATATAACGCTCCCGACTTTGCGGAATATCTTCTTGCGAATAGCCGGGGCGACGCCAAACGGGTAATGCTCGTCGGCGAGCGCGAGATAACTTTCTCCGCGCCGCAAAGCGAGATCGAAACTTACAAAGTCGTGCAAAACGCTTTGGACGGTTATATCGCCGCTCACGGCGGTAAGATAGACTATATCCACGGAGAGGCGGACCTTCGCGCGCTTTGCAAAGAGCATGCGGCTGCGGGCGTAATTATGCCCGCCATAAATAAGGACGAGTTTTTCGACTACATAGCGAAGAACGGAACTCTTCCGCGCAAAACCTTTTCCATGGGCGAGGCGTGTGAGAAACGCTATTATATGGAGTGCCGCGACCTCGAAGAGGGAATAAAGTAAGGCGGCAATAATCGGCAGGGATCAGAGGAACATAAGACATGAAAGCATTGAAATTCGGCGGAACGTCGATGGCAAACGCAAACAGCATATCACAGGTGCGGGACATTATATTGGCGGACGAAGAAGCGAAGTACGTCGTCGTTTCCGCGCCGGGCAAGAGGGAATCCTCGGATATTAAGGTGACCGATCTTCTCATAAAACTCTACAACGAGCCGAAAGAGGGAAAGGCGGCGGTCATGGACGCCATACGGTCACGTTTCGATGAAATAACGAAAAATCTCGACTTGGATCTCGATCTCACGAAAGACTTTGAGGAAATACTTTACAAGGCGAGCAACGGCGCGACATACGATTACGTGGTGAGCCGCGGCGAATATCTTTCCGCAAAGGTGCTTGCGAAGTTGATAAACTACGAGTTCATAGACGCGGACGAGATAATTCGCTTTTCAGACGGCACTCTCGACGCCGAAGAAACGCAAAAAATAGCTTCCGAGAGATTGCTCTCTTCCAAGTGCGCGGTAATACCGGGTTTTTACGGCGCGACGGCAACGGGGGAGATCAAAGCGTTCTCTCGCGGCGGATCGGACATATCCGGCGCGATAGTGGCAAGGGCGATCGGCGCGTCCGTTTACGAGAATTGGACGGACGTCAACGGCTTCATGGTCTGCGACCCGCGAATCGTCAAAAACCCCGAGATAATCGAAATGGTCACATACCGCGAACTCCGCGAGTTGTCGTATATGGGCGCGAGCGTGCTCCACGCGGAGGCGGTTTTCCCGGTGAACGCTGCGGGCATACCCATAAATATTCGCAACACCTTTTCTCCGAAGAGTAAAGGCACGATGATCGTCAAATACGAAGATTTGGCAAGCGGTAAATTTACCCGCAGAAAAAAGGTAATAACGGGCATAGCGGGCAAAAAGAATTTCGTCGGGATCTTTATCGAAAAGCAGATGATGAACAACGAACTCGGTTTCTGCAAATCATTGCTGGAAATTCTTTGCGACTATAACATATCCCTCGAACATATGCCGACGGGAATAGATACCGTGACGTTGATAGTGAGCGACACCGAGGACAGCGTGCTTGAAAAAGCGGTTGCGGACATAAAAAAGAAATGCAACCCCAACACCGTCGAGATAGTTCGCGGACTTGCTCTCATCGCGATAGTCGGTCACGGAATGATCAGCACGAAAGGCACGGCAAGCCACGTGTTCAAGAGTCTTTCGGACGCCGACATAAACATAAAAATGATAGATCAGGGTTCGAGCGAACTCAATATAATCGTAGCCGTTGACAACGCGGACTACGAAAAGGCCATAACCGCTCTCTATAACGGCTTAAACCGCTGACGACCGTCAGAGGGAAAAGGGGGAACTCCGCTTCGAAAAGAGGCGGAGTTTAATTATTTCAAATCGCCGCGACCGACCGTAAGGCAGGGACAAGAGAGCGCGGCTTTCATAAATTAAAATAATAATCGACGAACGAAAAAGAAGCCGTCGCCAACGCGACGGCTTCTTTGAATCGTAAAAAAATTATTCCGCTTTTTTGGACTTCGTTGCTTTTTTGGGTTTCGCTTCTTCCTTTGCGGCGGAAGCTGCGGCTTTTTGAGCGGCTCTCTCGGCGCGTTCGGCTTCCGCCTTGGCGCGTGCGGCCTGTGCTTTTTCCGCGGCAATGGTCTTGTTGTCTTTCTTTATCTTGATTTCGATCTTGCCGCTCTTAACGCCGGAGAGACGCGCGGAAAGGCGAGACTTCTTGTTGTTTGCATTGTTCTTGTGAATGATACCGTTTGCGACGGCCTCGTCGATAACGGACATAAGGTCGGGGAGCATTTTTTCCGCTTCTTCGAGTTGAAGCGTATCAATATAATTATTGAACTTTTTAACGGCGTTGCGCATTTCCGAACGCATCGCTTTATTTTCGGCGGACTTTTTTTCGGTTACGAGCACTCTTTTCTTTGCTGACTTGATATTAGGCACGATTTTTCTCCTGATTTATATCTGAATTTTTTTAACTGTTATATTCTATCATAAACAAAATGCGAAATCAAGTAAAAAATCACACTTTTACGCGCAAATTATAAATATTATGAGCAATTTTACACGCACAGACCTTGCAAGCGAACTGATAAACGTCAAAGGCAGAAATTTTGAAGGAATATGCAAAGTGAGCGAAATCGTGCTCGACGCCGAACTTGCGAAGAAATACGGCAAGGGCGAGGGAAAATACGTGACTTTGGAAACCGAAGCGTTGGAAAGCTATTCCGACTATGAAAAAACGCGGCTTATAAAAGCGCTGAAAATCGAACTCGGCAAACTCATGTCGGACAGATCGAAGGTACTCGTCGTCGGCTTGGGGAATCGGAAACTGACCGCGGACGCGCTCGGCGCGGCGGTATGCGAAAGATTGAATGCGGGGGACAGGTTAAAGGCAATATCTCCGGGCGTGGCAGGCGCGACGGGGATCGAGAGTTTCGATATAGTCAAGGGCGTGACCGAGCGAATAAAACCCTCCTGCATAGTGGCGGTGGACAGCCTTGCCGCGGCGGCGACGTCGAGGGTTTGCAGAGTCGTGCAACTCTGCGACGCCGGCATAACTCCGGGCAGCGGCGTATCCAATCACCGCGAAAAACTGTCTCGGAGCACGCTCGGCGTACCCGTGATTTCCGTCGGCGTGCCGCTCGTGGTATAC
>CANQCB010000048.1 GCA_947589145.1 uncultured Clostridia bacterium
GAATCGGACCCACGCAGCCAGCTTGGAAGGCTGGTATTCTACCATTGAACTACACCCGCACGTTACCGAACGAAACCGCTCTTATTTTCCCTTCTCTCAGATGCCTATGCATTCTATCATATCGAGGGTGCGATGTCAAGAATTTTGCCCCCTCTTTTCAGATTTTTATCTATTATGCGCCTTGTTGACCGCCGACATTAAGCGTTTTTAATTTTTCGGCAAACAACTTCAACGCCCGTCCTCTGTGCGAAACGGCGTTTTTCTCCTCCGACGCGGCCGCCCCGAACGTTTTGCCGAGATCGGAAGAAAAGAATATGGGGTCGTAACCGAATCCGCCCTCTCCCTCTCTTTCTCTTAATATGTATCCGTCCGTGCGCGCTTCTACCGTGAACTCGTTTTCACCGTCTTTGTATGCAACGGCGCAAGTGAAATGAGCCGTGCGCCTTTCGTCCGCAACGTCTTTAAGTTCTCCGAGCAATTTATCTATGCGCGCTTCGGGAGTGGGTGCGTACCTCGCGGAATGCACGCCGGGCGCGCCGTCGAGCGCGTCTACGCACAGTCCCGAATCGTCCCCGAACGAAGGAAGTCCCGATCGTTCATATGCGGCACGCGCCTTTATCAGTGCGTTTTCGCGAAAAGTTTTCCCGTTTTCTTCGGGCTCGACGCCGTTATCGAAGTCGGCGACGGATAAGATTTCCCAACCCGTCAGAATTTCGCGCATTTCGTTTAATTTTCCCTTGTTATGCGTTGCCGCTACTATTTTTTTCATTCGCTTACCTTAAAAAACGGTCGGCATTGCCAACCGTTATTTTATACCGTCATATATACGCTGCAATATATCAATCCGAACAATGAAAGACACAGCACGACCGACATTATGATTGTGTTCACCACGGCGTTTTTGAACTCGGGCGACGACTTGTTTATTCCGCGCGCGAATACCATGATCATACGCACTATCGACATTACCGAGCCGACTATGAACATCGAAAAACCGACTATTCTCACCGCAACGGGCTCGACAAACATGCCCACTATCAGCACTATCGCCGCCGCGAGCAACATTATGTCGCAAATCTGCCTGAGCCCGAAATGCGAAAAGTAAGTTTTTTTACCGTTTGCCATATTCCTATATTATGTCCCGTTTCGGTTATTTAACACCGCGGCTGCCCGGTTTGTAAGGTGCGCTCGCGCCCGCTTTGCACAACGGGCAATCCCCCGCTTCCCAACTCGTTACTTCCATGGAAAGGAGCGGCACGTAAGGCACTCCGAACTCTACTTTGCCGTTGGAACGATCCACCACGCTTGCGCACGCGACGACCTGCGCGCCCACTTTCTCGCAAAGCGCAATGACTTCTTTAACGCTGCCGCCCGTCGTAACGACATCCTCGGCAACGACAACTTTCATGCCCTTTTCCAAAGCAAAGCCGCGACGGAAAGTCATTTCTCCGTTTTCCCTTTCCGCAAAAATGTTGGTAACGCCGAGTTGTTTGGAAAGTTCATAACCGAGAATTATTCCGCCGACCGCCGGAGATACCACCATGTCAGGCTTGTACGGCGCAAGTTTTTCCGCAAGCGCGGCGACGATTTTTACCGCCTCGTCGGGGTGCACGAACAGTTTCGCCGACTGCATATATGTATCGGAATGTCTGCCGCTTGTGAGCAGAAAATGCCCTTTCAGCACACCGCCCGTCCTTTCATAACATTGAAGTACTTCTTTATCCGTCATTTTAACCTTCTTCAAGCGCGCCTATGATCGCGTTTATATCCGTTATTCTACACTTTTCCATTTCTTTTGTCAAGTCGTTTACTACCTTCTCCGCCGCCATGGGATCGGATATGTTCGCCGTTCCGATCTGAACCGCGGTCGCGCCGCAAAGCATAAATTCCAACGCATCCCTTGCCGACGTTATTCCGCCCAGACCTATCACGGGGATCTTCACCGCCTTATAGACCTGTCTTACCATACGCAATGCGATCGGCTTTACGCACGGACCCGAAAGTCCGCCCGTTATGTTACCGAGAACGGGTTTTCGGCGGTAAATATCCACCGCCATGCCCGTGATCGTATTTATCAGCGACACGGCGTCCGCGCCGCCCTGTTCCGCCGCTCTCGCGTTGTCCGCAATATCCGCGACGTTGGGTGTGAGTTTGACGATTAGCGGCTTGGCGCAATGCTTTTTCGCTGCCGCGGTCACCTCTTCCACCGATTTCGGAAGAACGCCGTAAGACATTCCGCCGCATTTTACGTTCGGACAACTTATGTTCAGTTCGATCATATCCACGTCGGTTTGACCGAGCCTTTCGCAAATTCTCTCGTAATCGGACAGGCTCGAACCCGCCGCGTTTGCAATTATAACGGTGCCGAGTCCCTTCATGAACGGCAGTTCGCGCTCGATGAACACTTCGACGCCGGGGTTTTGCAGTCCTACGCAATTAAGTATACCGCTCGGCGTTTCGGCTATGCGAGTGCCGTCGTTGCCCTCTCTCGGCAGGAGCGTCAGCCCTTTTGTGGATATGCCGCCCAACTTGCCCACGTCGTAAAATTCGTTATATTCTCTGCCGAAACCGAATGTGCCCGACGCGGTTATTATGGGGTTTTTGAATTCTATTCCGCAAAGATTTACCGAGGTTTTCATTGATAAACTTCCTTTCCCGAGAACACGGGTCCGTCCTTGCACACGCGCTTGTTATGCCCGTCCGCCTTGCAAGTACAGGTCAGACACGCGCCTACGCCGCAACCCATACGGGCTTCAAGAGAAAGATAGGTCGGTATGTTCTTCGCCTCGCCCATTCTTTTGACCGCTTTCATGAGCGGCTCGGGGCCGCAACAGAATATCGCGTCCGGTTTATATCCGTCCGCCATATCCTTTTCCAGCGCCGCGGTCGGGAAACCGCAAAAGCCCGCGCTTCCGTCGTCCGTGCATACCGTCAATTTTCCCACTCCGTCAAACTCTTTGCCCAACAAAATTTGCTTTTTTGTCGCAAATCCGTTGTATATCCTCGCGTTGCCGCCGCATTCCGCCGCCGTAAGATAAAGAGGGACGACTCCGAATCCGCCGCCTATTATGGCGACATTTTCGTATTTGCCTATCGGGAAACCGTTTCCGAGGGGCATGACAACGCGCAATTCATCGCCCTTTTCAAGGGTCGTGAGCGCATGAGTGCCTTTGCCTTTGAGCTGATAAAGGAATGCCGCGTAAGTCTCGTCCGCCATGCACACGCCGAGCGGACGGCAAAGTATGCAATCGTCGCGCGGAACTTCGAGCATGGCGAACTGACCGCCTTTGATCGGCGGAAGTTTGTCAAAAGACATTTCCAAAAGATATGCGTCTTTCGCTATTTCCCTGTTATTTATGACTTCTCCGATATAATCTTTCATCTTCTGCGGAGCGCTCCCGTGAGATCCTCGCGCATGTCTGCCGCCGCCGCATACGCCGCCGAAGCGAAGTCCATGCCTTTGTATTTTTCCTGTTTGTAAGCGCAGATAATTCCGCGGCTGGAATTGACGATACCGCCGTTGCCGTTACCGTCGAAGCCTGCCACAGCGCCGTCTGCGCCGCCGCCCTGCGCCCCGTAACCGGGAACGAGAAAGAACGTGTGCGGCATGAGTTTGCGAAGTTCGCTCGCTTGTTCGGGATAGGTCGCGCCCACTACCGCGCCGACGTTGGAATAACCGCACTCGCCGATCGAGTCCTTGCCCCAGCCGTCCACAAGCGCAGCCATTTGTTCGTATACCGTTTTGCCGTTTTCCAAACGCATGTCCTGCAACTCGCCGCCCGACGGGTTGGAGGTTTTTACAAGCGCGAAAATCCCCTTTCCGTCGTTGCCGAGAAAAGGCTTTATGCCGTCCGTGCCGAGATAGCCGTTCACCGTAAGAAAGTCGCTGTCGAACTCTCCGCCGAAAAACGCCTGCGCGTATTGTTTCGCGGTCGCGCCGATGTCGTTGCGCTTGGCGTCCGCAATGACGATCATGCCCTCGCTTTTCGCAAGTTTGACCGTCTTTGCGAAAACTTCCATTCCCGAGACGCCGAGCGCTTCGTAGTATGCTATCTGAACCTTTACGGCGGGAACTATGTTCTTTATTTTTTCTATTATCGCCGCGTTGAAGTCGAAAATCGCGGACGCCGTCGCCTGCTTATCGCCTTTTAACCGCTCGTAATCGGGCAGGTACTCCGCCGCGGTATCAAGTCCCACTACGCTCGGATTGCCCGTTTCGGCAATTTTGCGAAAAAGTTCGTCTATTATCATTTGATCTCCTGTTTTTTTATTTTCGGAATTTAAGTTCGATTATTTTCAGAATTTAAGTTCGCCGCCGACTATCGTGTGCGAGACTTTGCCTTTAAGCGTCCAGCCGTCGTAAAGGCAGTTTTTGCCCTTTCCGTGCAACTCCGCCGCTTTCACCGTCCAATTCGCGTCGGGGTCGAAGATTATTATGTCCGCCATTATGCCGGGTCGGATATGAACTATCGGTAAGCCCAAAATTCTCGACGGCGCGTGGCTCATCAGTTCGACGAGCGTCGGCATATCTATTTCGCCCGTGTCCACAAGATAGGTGTATGCGAGGGAAAGCGCGGTTTCGAACCCCACCGTTCCGAAAGGAGCAAGGTCGAATTCCTTGCCTTTCTCGTCCGCCGAATGCGGCGCGTGGTCGGTGGCAATCGCGTCTATTGTGCCGTCCTTTATTCCCTCTATTATCGCGTCGCAGTCCGATTGTTCGCGCAGAGGCGGATTTATTTTCGCGTTGGTGTTATAAGAGAGTATCTCTTCGTCCGTCGCGGAAAAATAGTGAGGACAGGTTTCGCAGGTGATTTTTACGTTGCGCGCTTTCGCTTCGCGAATGAGTTCCACGCTTCCCGCCGTGGAGACGTGCGCAATATGCACGCGTGCGTCGAGACTTTCGGCAAGCGCGATATCGCGCGCTATTCCTATCTCTTCCGCCGCCCTGTTTATGCCGCGAAGTCCGGCTATCGTCGAGTTCAGACCTTCGTTTACCACGCCGTCCGCGCTGATATTTACGTCCTCGGTATGGTCGATTACGAGAAGGTTGAAAGTCTTTGCGTATTCGAGGGCGTTGCGCATTATTCCGCTGTTCATTACCGGTCTGCCGTCGTCGCTAACCGCAACTATGCCCGCGTCCTTCATCTTTGCCATTTCGGCAAGCTCTTCGCCCTTTTGTCCCTTGGTTATGCAACCGATGGGATATACCCTCGCGTAGCCCGCTTCCTTGCCGCGCATTGCGACGTAGCGCGCTATCGCGGCGTTGTCTATTACGGGGTTGGTGTTCGGCATACATGCTATCGACGTATATCCGCCGTATATCGCCGCGCGGCTTCCCGACTCTATCGTCTCCTTGTGCTCGAAGCCCGGCTCGCGAAGGTGGCAATGCATATCCACAAGCCCCGGCATAACGAGTTTTCCGCTCGCGTTTATAAACGTCGTGGCGTCCATATCGAGGTTCTCGCCCACGCGCATGATTTTGCCGTTTTCGATATAAACGTCGGCTTTGATTTCACCGCTGTCTATTATTCTTCCGCCTTTTATCAATATACTCATATCCGTCTCCTCACCCGTTTATAAGCATGTCCATGACCGCCATACGCACCGCGACGCCGTTGGTCACCTGTTCGTTTATCACACTGTTCTCGCCGTCCCTGATCTCGCTCGTGATCTCCACGCCGCGGTTGACAGGACCCGGGTGCATTATAAGCGCGTCGGGGCATGCGGCAAGTTTTTCCTCGGTTATTGCGAACTCTTTGCCGTATTCGCTTATCGTGGGGAAAAGTCCGACTTTTTGACGTTCAAGTTGAATGCGCAATCCCATGACTACGTTCGCGCCCACCACGGCCTCTTCGAGGTCGTAACTCACCTCGCAACCGAGTTCTTCCACATTACTCGGAAGGAGCGTCTGCGGAGCGACGACCGTCGTTTCCGCGCCCAATTTGCCGAGCGCCCAGAGGTTGCTTCGCGCCACTCTCGAATGTTTGATATCCCCCACCATGACGACTTTCAGTCCCTTTATCGCGCCGAATTTTTCTTTCATGGTCAAGAGGTCGAGGAGGCTCTGCGTCGGGTGTTCGTTCATTCCGTCGCCGCCGTTTATTATCGACGCCTTTACTTTTTGCGCAAGCAGTGCGGGCGCGCCTGCCATAGAGTGACGTATGACGATTATGTCCGTCATGAGCGCGTCCAGCGTTCTGCCCGTGTCGACGAGAGATTCTCCCTTTTGTATGGAAGAATTCGACGCCGCTATCGACATTGTGCGCGCGCCGAGAAAACGCGCCGCCGTTTCAAAGGAGTTTTTCGTGCGCGTACTGTTTTCATAGAACAGCGTGGCGACGCATTTGCCTTTGAGCGAGTTCAGCATTTCGCCTCCGACAAACGCCTCTTTCATGCTTTCCGCGCGAATTATTATATCCTCGATTTCTTCTTTGGTCAGGTCTTTGAGACCCAACAAGTCCTTTTTTCGTAACATATCCTTATCCTTTGCGCAAAAGCGACAAAATTTTTTCAAACTCGGACGGGAGCGGTGCGGTAAACGTCATTTCGTTCCCCGTGGTCGGGTGCTTTATCGTCAGGCTGTAAGAATGCAGGAGCTGACCTTTGGAACCGTATACCGAACCTCTGCCGTATTGCTCGTCCCCCGTTATCGGGTGTCCGATGTATTTGGCGTGTACGCGGATCTGATGGGTTCGCCCCGTCAATATGCGGAATTTCACCAAATCGTGCTTCCCTATGCTCTCCGTCACTTCGTAATCGGTTATCGCCGTCCGTCCGTTCGGCACGACAGCCATGAGTTTTCGGTCGCGAGGACTTCTGCCTATCGGCGCGTTCACCCTGCCCGAACTCTCCTTCAAATGTCCGTCCACCAACCCGATGTATATTTTCACCGCGGTACGGTTCGCTATCTGCTCGGACAAAGAAAGGTGCGCTCTGTCGTTTTTGGCGACGACCATTACGCCGCTCGTGTTTTTGTCCAACCTGTGCACGATCCCCGGACGGAGCGCGCCGTTTATCGCGGACAGGTTTTTCAGGCGATAAAGCAGGGCGTTTACCAGAGTGTTGTCGTAGTTCCCCGGCGCGGGATGTACCGTCAGTCCCTGCGGCTTATTCACCACGGCTATGTCGTCGTCCTCGTATATTATATCGATCGGTATATTCCGAGGCTCTGCCGCGGTTATCGGCTCGGGCGGATCGAGGGAAATCTCGTCGCCGCTCTTGACGATCTCTCCGCACTTGGGCTTTTGCCCGTTCAGCGTCACAAAGCCGCCGTCAACGAGTTGCTTTATATATGAGCGCGTGTATTCCGTTTCGTCCGCGAGATACACGTCCAAACGCATTTTTTCTCCCGTCTCGACAAACAGTTTCACTTGTCGTTCTCCGCGTTTTCTTTCTTTTTGGAACGCTTGAAAGATTTTATAAAGTAAATTATGAAGAATATTATCAGCAAGATCACGCCCACTACAAGGGATACGTCCGCCACGTTGAATACGGGAAAGTTATATCCGAAGATGTAAAAGTCGAAGAAGTCGCGCACATACCCCAGATATAGCCTGTCGACGAGGTTGCCCGTTGCGCCCGCGGCGATCATGGACATTGACACGATAAACAACATGTTTTTTCGTTTGTCCGGGAAGAAAAGCAAGAGCAGGAATATCGCAAGCGCAACGAAGGTCAGAGTTATCACCAACGGCATTATGACGGGCATGCCCCATGCCGCGCCGCCGTTCTGCACGTAGGTGATGTAGAAGAAATTCTCGATTACGGGAATCCTTTGATCTACCGCCATGTTCGTCGCAACCGCAGTTTTCGTCACGAGGTCGAGGGTGAGAATAAAGGCTATCGCCGCCGCCGCGACGACGGACTGCACGATATACCTTTTTTTTGTCGGTTTGTTTTTAAGTAAATTCATGAGGTACGGTCACTCCCACGCCTTCGGGAGACAGAAGGAAAATATTGCCGGCTATGCGAAGCACGCTACCGTTTAGCGCGTATATCGCGCCCGAAGTAAAGTCGAGTATGCGCTGTGCGCGCGCGTCTTCCAACCCGTTCAGGTTTATTATCGCCGGTTCTTTCCGTTTAAGATAATCTATGAGCGTCTGCACGTCCGAATATACTTTCGGTTCGTAGACGAGGACGTTCTGATACTCTCTCGGAACGATTTTATCCTTGGACGAGGGCGGCAAAAAAGAGCCGTCCCCTCCCGATCCGTGCGTGTCCTCAAAATAAGGATAATCGTCGGTCTTTTGTCTATCAGCCATTTCAGCCTCCTTTCCGTCTCTTCCGAGTCTCATGCGTAATTTCTTTTTCCGAACAGCAACGTGCCCGGGCGTATTATGTTCGCGCCGTGTCCGAGCGCGGTCATATAGTCGTCGCTCATACCCATGGAGAGGTATTCTATTCCCTCAAACTCCGCTTTCATCTGCCCGAACAGCGCGTTCATGCCTTCGTACATTTCTTCGGGCGCGCCTATCGGGAGCACGGACATAAGCCCTTTTACCCGCAAATGCGGAAGTTTAACCAACTCTTCGGCAAGAAACATACATTCGGACTTGTCACAGCCGCTCTTGCTCGCCTCTTCGCCGTAATTTACTTCTATGAGCACGTCCATGGTTTTGCCTATCGCAGCGCACCTTTTGTCGATTTCTTTGCCGAGTTCGAGGCGATCCACCGACTGTATCATCTGCACCTTGTCGACGATATACTTGACTTTATTCGTTTGGAGCGCACCGATAAAGTGGATTTCGGGAATCTTCAATCCGTCGTATTTGGAGAGCAGTTCCTGCACGCGGTTTTCGCCCATCGCCGTTATGCCGTATTTGACAAGCTCGTTGATCTCCTCTGCCGTGCGCGTTTTGGTTGCCGCGACGATCTTGACAGCCCTGCCGCATGCGCGTACATTTTCCAAAAGTTTGGCGACTTCTTCGTCCTGCAAAGCCCTTCCCTCCATGTTATTTTGTCTATTATACACCATATCGCGCCGCTTTGCAAGGGTTTATCAAAATTATATGTAAAAACGTGTATCAAGCGGCAAGCCCAAATGCCCTTCCGAAAAAATTTTTGCAAAAAAACGATCAAACGCTTGACAGAAATCCGAAATCGAATTATAATTAAAATACGAAATAGTATTTCAGAGGTGAACTTTATGGACGGGCGCAGCTTTTTTTACCGACTCGGAAAGCTCGTGTATCAGATCGACGGCGTATATGAGCAGTACGGAAAAAACTGCGATCTCGCCTCCCCCAATCTTCTTTGGATCATTTACGCCTTAAACGACGGAAAACGGCACAGTCAAAAACAGATCTGCGACGATTGGGATATTCCGCGCAGCACTGCGAACACCATTATAAAGGATTTGGAGAGCAGGAATTATATTACGCTTTCTCAAATCAAAGGAGAGCGGCGGGAACTGCTCGTATCATTGACCCCGAGCGGCAAGGAGTATGCCGACGGAATTTTGTCCGACCTATACAAGCGGGAAAAGGAAATTTATTCGGAGATAGAAGCCCCCGAGGCGCTTCTTGACATTTTGCAAAATTTGGCGGCGAAAATGCAAAAAATCGCCGCAAAAGGAGAATGAATATGAGTAAAAAAATTTTGGTAGCGTATTTTTCGGCAAGCGGTACGACGAAAAAAGCGGCAATTCTACTTGCCAAAGCGGCAAACGCCGACCTCTTCGAAATCGAGCCGAAAATACCTTACACGTCGGCCGACCTGAATTGGATGAACAAAAAGAGCCGTTCTACCTTAGAGATGAACGACCCCGCTTCCCGTCCCGAAATCGCAAACCGCGTCGAAAACATTGCGGACTATGACGCCGTACTTCTCGGCTTCCCCGTCTGGTGGTACACCGCGCCGACCATCATCAAGACCTTCCTCGAAAGCTACGACTTTTCGGGTAAAGAGATCGTCCTCTTCGCCACGAGCGGCGGAAGCGGACTCGGAGCGACGGAGAGCGCATTGAAGCCTTGCGCCCCGAACGCCGTCTTTAAGGGCGGCAAGCTCGTAAACCGCGCAACCGAAAGCTCGCTCAAAGAATGGGTGGAGAGTCTGAACTTATGAAAATCGTCGTTTTAACGGGGAGTCCGCAAAAGCACGGCTCGTCCAATATGCTTGCCGAGCAGTTTATCAAAGGCGCGACAGAGGCGGGAAACAGCGTTTCGGTTATCGACGCGGCGCGGGTAAACGTCCGCCCCTGCACGGGCTGCGTTCGGTGCGGATATGGCGGTCCATGTGCGCAAAAGGACGATATGGGGTCGGAAAACAGCGTTAGCGGCGGTATCAAAGCGGAAGTTTTAGGCGCGGATATGATCGTATTCGTCACTCCCCTGTATTACTACGGAATGTCCGCGCAACTCAAAACGGTAATCGACCGTTTCTGCGCGTTTAACGGCGAAATTCAAAGAAAGCGCATGAAGTCGGCGCTTATCTCAGTCGCCTGGAACGCGGACGGTTGGACGTTCGACGCACTCGCGGCGCACTATCAAACGCTCGTGCGGTATTTGAATTTCCAAGACGCGGGAATGATCCTCGGCAGAGGTTGCGGAACGCCCTCTATGACGGCTCGCTCCCGCTATATGTCGGAAGCGTACGAGCTTGGCAAAAGTCTCAAAAATCGATAAAGGAGTTTTTATATGAAAAAGATCACACAGGACGCGGGAAGAAAGGCGCTCGGGGAGTTCGCTCCCGAATTTGCGCACTATAACGACGATATCCTCTTCGGCGAGAATTGGAACAACGGAGATATCGACCACAAGACGCGGTGCAT
>CANQCB010000049.1 GCA_947589145.1 uncultured Clostridia bacterium
TGCCGCCGCGGAATGCGGAGTTTCGAAAATTTTCCGCGTGGGCGGAGCGCAGGCTATTGCGGCTATGGCATACGGAACGGAGTCAATACCGAAATGCGACGTGATATGCGGCCCCGGAAACATGTATGTTGCCGAAGCGAAAAAGCTCATTTACGGCGCGGCAGGTATCGATATGATCGCAGGGCCGAGCGAAATTCTCATAATCGCGGATTCTACCGCCGAGCCTAAATTCTTGGCAGCCGACTTACTTTCGCAGGCCGAGCATGACGAAACCGCTATGAGCGTGCTCGTTACGACGGATATGAGTCTTGCCGAAGAGGTGAGTATGGAAGTAACGAGACAACTCGAAGTTCTTCCCAAAAAGAAAATTGCCGAAAAATCCGTGGACTCTTACGGTACTATAATTATTGCGAAAAACGTGGAAGAATGCGTTGAGATTTCCAACGAAATCGCGCCCGAGCACCTCGAACTTTGCGTGGCGAATCCCGAAAAACTTTTGCCGAATATTCAAAATGCAGGCGCGGTATTCATGGGTCACTGGTCGCCCGAACCCCTCGGCGACTATTATGCCGGGACAAACCACGTATTGCCGAATTGCGGAACTGCAAGATATTTCTCCGCGCTCGGGGTCGGCAATTTCGTAAAACGCATAAGCCTGATTCAATACGAAAAAGTCGCGTTGAAAAACGCGGCGGCGGACATAATTTCCCTTGCCGAAGCGGAGGGATTGACAGCGCACGCAAACTCTATCAGGGTGCGCTTCGAGGAGAAATAACATGAGAAAAGCAAAAACGGTTCGCAAAACTAAGGAAACCGACATTCTTATCGAACTCGATCTTGACGGAAACGGAAAAGCCGATATTGACACGGGAATAGGCTTTTTTGACCACATGCTCGGCATTATTGCCGTACACGGAGGTATGAACCTTACCGTCAAATGTAAGGGCGACTTGAACGTAGACGGGCATCACACTGTCGAAGATATCGGTATCGTCTTGGGCAAACTGCTCGCAGAAGCTCTCGGAGATAAAAAAGGTATAGCGCGTTTTGCATGCGAATATGTGCCTATGGACGACTCATTGGCGCGGAGCGTAATCGACATTTCGGGCAGATCTTTTCTGGTGTATAACGCAGGACATCTGACGGGAATGATAGGGAATTACGACGCAGACCTCACCGAGGAATTTTTCCGCGCGGTATGCTCTTACGGCATGATAAATTTGCATATCGATTTACTTCGCGGATCGAACACGCACCACATGTGCGAAGCGATTTTCAAGTCCTTTGCGCGTGCGCTCGGTGCGGCGACTCGAATAGTAACGGATAAAGTGCTTAGCACTAAGGGCTCTTTGGAATGATACTTTTTCCGGCAATAGACATTTATAACGGTAAAGCGGTTCGTCTACTTCGCGGCGACTATGATAAAGTCACCGTCTACGGAGAGCCGCTTGACATGGCGCAAAAATTCGAGGATATGAACGCGGAATGGATCCATGTCGTGGATTTGAACGGCGCCGAAAACAGCGGCGATAATTTCGGCATAATCGAAAAAATTGCGGCAAAAACCTCGCTTAAAATCGAAGTCGGAGGCGGGCTGCGCAACAAAAACAGAATTAAATCGCTTTTTGACTCAGGCGCGCAAAGGGCGGTGCTCGGCACCGTCTGCGCGACCGATCCCGAAGCGGTAGGCGAATATATCGACGTTTTCGGAACTGAGAAAATCGTTTGCGGACTCGACGCGAAAAACGGAAAAGTTGCGGTAAGAGGCTGGAAAGAAAGCAGCGATCTTTCTCCCTTGGAGTTGGGTAAAATCCTCCGCGGATTCGGCGCAAAGTATTTTCTTTATACCGACGTTGTGCGCGACGGAATGCTTACGGGCGTAAACGTCGACGCGACAGCCGCGCTTTCAAAGGAATTGAGCGCAAACGTTATAGCGAGCGGCGGCGTGAAAGATATTAACGATATAAAAGAGTTGTTAAAACACGGAATTTACGGCGCGATCGTGGGTAAAGCATACTACGAAAATAAAATTGATTTACAAGAGGCGATAAAGTTATGTATGAATTGAAATTTAATGCCGATGGTCTCATTCCGGCAATAACGGTGGACGCCGTCACAAACGAAGTACTCATGCAGGCGTATATGAACGAAGAGGCGTTTGAAAAAACTCTTGAAACCGGGGAGGCGCACTATTATTCGAGAAGCCGCAAAAAACTTTGGCACAAAGGTGAAGAGAGCGGACATTATCAAAAAGTAGTCGCCATATATGCCGACTGCGATAATGACAGTTTACTGCTCGAAGTTAATCAACTCGGCGGAACAGCCTGTCACACGGGAAACAGATCCTGCTTTTTCAACCTTATAAAGACATTCGGAGAAAAGCCCGGTAACCTGCGTACGCTCCGCATACTCGACGATACCATTAAAGACAGAGCAAAAAACCCGCAGGAAGGTTCGTATACCAACTACTTACTTGATAAAGGAACGGAAAAAATCTGTAAAAAAGTCGGCGAGGAGTCCACGGAGACCGTTATTGCTGCGATGAAACGGGACAATAACGAGCTTTCAAACGAAATAGCGGATCTGTTCTATCATATTTTCGTGCTCATGCAATCGCGCGGTATTTCCTACGATGAAGTGCTTAAAGTGCTCGAAAGTCGTCACGCATGCGGCGCAGATACGCCCGCGCGCGAACCAAAACCCAAAAAAAAGTAGAAAGCGACGGAAAAACGCAATAAAACGATTGACATTATTTTCTCGTTTTAATATAATATTCCAAGTGACAATAAGGAGGTGCGTTTAGTATGGCAGTACCCAAGAGAAAGCAATCCAAGCAAAGAAGCAATACAAGATACGCTCAATGGAAAGTAAAACCCATAGCGCTCGTCGAGTGTCCTCAGTGCCACGAACTTAAAAAGTCTCATAATATTTGCCCGAAATGCGGTTATTATGACGGAGTTCAGGTAGTCGAGCAGAAAGAAGAGAAAAAATAATCAAATGATGACCCTTGGATAGAAAGTCAGGGGTCATTTGTTTAAGGTGAAATATGACGAGAATTGTTATTGACGCAATGGGAGGAGACAGTACCGAAGAGGTCGTTAAGGGCGCTTTTACGGCTTTGAAAAATATTCCGGATATATCGATCAGCCTCGTCGGCGATAAATCCGTAATAGAGTCGATAGCCAAACGTGAAAATGCCGTTTTTTCTTCTCTCGATATAATCTCCGCCTCGGATGTCATATCGAATGAAGAATCGCCCACGATAGCGATTAAGACCAAGAAAGACTCTTCTATGGTCAAATCTTTCTATTTACTCAAAGAAGATCCCGACGCAATCGGTATGATTTCGGCGGGCAATTCCGGTGCGGTTCTTACGGGCGGCTCGCTTATTATCGGCCGCTTGCCCGGCGTTTACCGTCCGACTCTGCTCGCGCAACTTCCGACGGCGACAGGCGGTTCCGTATGTATCGCCGACAGTGGCGCGAACGTCGATTGTCACGCCGAATGGTTATATCAATTTGCCGTTATGGGAAGCACGTATATGAGCGCCATAACGAATATAGAACGTCCTACGGTCGCGTTGCTCAGCGTCGGACCGGAGGAGCACAAGGGAAATGCGCTCATTCGTGCCGCATATCCGCTTTTGAAATCGAGTAACCTTAACTTTGTCGGAAATATGGAAGCGCGCGACGCGCTTTTGGGTAATTTTGACGTAATCGTATGCGACGGTTATTGCGGCAACATACTTGTTAAAAGCAGCGAAGGCGCGGCAAAAGCCATAATGAAAATGCTTAAAGCAAACGTTAAGGCGTCTTTCTCCGCTAAATTCGGTTACTTATTCATGAAAAAAGCTCTTCTGAAACTCAAAAATCAAATGGATTTCAATAACTACGGCGGCGGAGCTTTTCTCGGGATAAAGAAATGTGTTATAAAAGCGCATGGCGCTTCCACGGCGACGGCAATATACAATTCCACAAAACAAATTCTCAAAATACATAATGGCAAGGTCATTGACATTATCAAGAGGGAGGTTTCCGAACTCAAATGAGGCTCACGGAAATAGAGAATATAATCGGATACGCGTTCAAGAATAAAACTTTGCTTGAACGCGCATTTATTCATTCTTCGTATGCCAACGAACACGGTGTGGAATCGTATGACAGATTGGAATTTCTCGGCGACGGAGTTCTCGATTTGATTATTGCGGAAATGCTGTATTTTGCAGGCAACGACGAGGGCGATATGACCGTCAAACGCTCTCTCGTTGTCAGCTCCGCACCGCTCGAAGAATGTGTTACGGACATGGGGCTGGACAAGTTTATAATTTACGGCGAGGGCGAGAGCAAGCAATCTCACAGACATCGCAAAGTTTTATCGGATGTTTATGAAGCGGTGCTCGGCGCAATATACCTTGACGGGGAATTGACGGAAGCGCGAAAATTCGTCCGCAACACGTTAGAAAGCCGCATGTCCGACATTTTGCGAAAAACCGATATGAAAAATTACAAAGGAGAATTGCAGGAATATTGTCAGGCAAATCGTCTCGGCGAAGTCACTTATACGACGGTTACGCGTAAAGGTCCCGATCATGCGCCCGTTTTTACGGTTGAAGTCGGTATAGGCAGCAAAATTCTCGCAAGCGCGGAAGGCACGTCTACAAAAGCGGCTCAAAGAAGCGCTGCAAAAACGGCTTTGGAAATTCTATCAAAAGACAGGATATAAATTGATTTTTGTTTTGTGATATGTTATAATTAAAAATGAGGGCATCAAAGTGAAATTCAAAAAGATGGAAATAAACGGATTCAAGTCCTTTGCCGATAAGACTGAAATAAGATTCGGCAACGGCGTTACTGGTATTGTCGGACCGAACGGTTGCGGCAAGAGTAATGTCGCGGACTCCATTCGTTTTGCGCTGGGCGAGCTCTCATCAAAGACTCTCCGCGGCGAAAATATGCAGAATGTCATTTTTAACGGCACCGAAACGCGCAAGTCGCAGTCTTTTTGTGAGGTGTCCCTTTTTTTTGATAACTCGGAGAGAATTTTTAACGGACTCAACTATGACGAAGTAGTTATTACCCGTAAACTTTTCAGAGACAATAAAAGCGAGTACATGATCAACAAACTGCCGTGCAACCGATCGGATATTATCAACGCATTGCGCGACAGCGGTGTAGGAAAAGAGGGGTACTCTATTATCGGACAGGGCAAAATAGACGAACTGATTTCGTCAAAACCCGAGGACAGACGCAGTATATTCGACGAAGCTGCCGGAATATCCAAGAATAAAGCGGCAAAAATCGAATCGGAGCGCAAACTCGAACGGACGCGCATGACCCTTTCCGAATTGAATAGCAGATTGGAAGAGAAAAGCAAGTTGCTTACGCCTTTAACCAAGCAAGCGCAGGCAGCTCGCAAATATCTGGAATATGCGGAAGAACTGAAACATTATGAGATAAATATATATCTCAACCAACATGACTCCACTACGGAGACTAAAAACATTATAACGGAAAAGCGCGATTCGATTCTCCGAGAAATGTCTCGGTGCCAGCACGAACGCGATATTGCCGTAGCCGCTTACAATAAAGCGATGGAAGAACTCGGGAACACGGACAAAACTATTTCGCAACACCACGAGGAATTGAACGCACTTATTCTTGAAATGGGTCGAAACTCCGGAGAGGCTCAATCTTTCGGTGCAAATATAACTTTCCTCGAAGAGCAGAACGAGAAACTGCTCGGCGAAATTGCCAAGTTCGAAAGCGATATCAAAACGGTGGAGAATTATATCGAACAGGCGAAAAAGGAACGCGAAGAGTGCGTTCTGAAACTCGGCGAATTAAAGCAAAAATCCGAAGAAGTATTGAACGAGAAAGAATTGCTCGACGAACGTATATATCAAACCGAAGGCGAAGGCAAGAAAGGACAGCAAGCGCTTGTCAGCGCCATTGAAAAACTGACGGACATTAAAGCAAATATGTCGAAACTGCTCACGGAAAAAAGCGGTTTGGAAACGCAAATTGCCGCGCTTGAAAACAAAACAAAGCAAAGCAAAAGTTCCAACGATATCCGCAAACGTACCTCCGAGCAGCTCAAACGCAATCTCGACGAAGCGCGTGCAAAACGAGAGGAACTCGATAAAAAATATACCGCGGCGTCTGTAAAATACGACGAAAATATCGCAAAGCTTTCCCTTAACAATTCTCAACTTAACGACATTCGAGCAAAATATTATGCAATGTCGGACAGGAAAGAATTGCTCTCGAAGTTACAAAACGAAAACGGAAATTTCGAAAGAAGCGTTTCGCGTCTTCTCGATACAGCAAAAACAAACGAAGAAATCGGATCGAGAATAGAAGGCGTTGTCGCCAAAATAATGCAAGTGCCGAAAAAGTACGAAACCGCCATTGAGATGGCGCTTGGCGGCGCGGTGCAGAATATCATAACAAAAACCGAAGACGAAGCCGAATTTATCATCAATTTTCTCAAAGCCAAAAATTTCGGTCGCGTGACCTTCCTTCCTATGAACGTTATTAAACCGCGCTCGATTCACGACGACTATATGCGACTGCTAAACGTCAACGGCTGTTTTGGTGTAGCGTCTTCACTCGTATCGTATGACCGAAAATTCGATAACATAGTGCGAAATCTCCTCGGTGCAACGGTCATTGTCGATAATATACGCACGGGCATTTCAATAGCGCGCGCAATTAAATATGCGTTTAAGATAGTAACTCTGGACGGAGACGTTATAAATCCCCACGGTTCGATAACGGGCGGAAGCAAAAAAGCAGACGTGGCGAACGTATTTGCTTACGACAGGGAACTGCGCGAAATGACCGAACAGCTCGACGGGGTGAAGGAAAAAGTTCAGTCGCTTGAAATCGCTCATAAACAGATCACGAAAGAGCAGGACGCACTCTCGTTGGACATTAAGACGTTATCTGCTCAAATGCATTCTTTGGACGTAAAAATTGCAACGGAAGAGCAGCAATACGGTAAATACGTAAGCGAAATTGCCGAATTCGACCACGAAATAGCCGAAAACGACGCTACAATACTCGGAATGCAAACAAGAGTCGGCGAAATAGACAGCGATCTTAATTCGGTCGAAGAACTCGAAAATATCATTCAGATGCAGAAGTCCGACGCGGCAACGGCAGGCGAACACAACGAAAACATAGTCGAAGAATTGAAAGTCAAGCGCGATGAACTCCAACGACAATGGACAGCGGTACGCTTGGAAATTGCAGATATCGAAAACAATATAGCGAGCGCAGATAAGGACTGCTCGCGCTTGTCCGAGAATGAAGAATCAATCAAACAAAGAATTTCCGAAAATAAACTTCAAATAGAGAAAAACGAACACGACATCGAGCAAAAACGCAGCGAATTGGAAAGACTGACGGCTTCGGTAAATGAGACGGATAAAAACAAAATCGCCGATATTAAACAAAAGATTGCGAATTTCGGAGATTATAAGCAAAAGTTGCAAAATGACATTGCCCGATATGAAGAAGAACGCAATGCTCTTACCGCCGACTTTGAACGTCTTACCGAACGCAAAATGGAAGAGGAACTCAAACTGCAAAAAGTCGATACCGACCTCGAATTTATGCAACAAAGAATTTCCGAAAACTATAAGCTCGAATACGAGGGTTGCCTGCCTTTCCGTACCGAAAATTTCAACGTAGAAGAGGGTATTGAAGAAGCGGCTAAACTTCGTCGACGGATCGAAAATCTCGGACACGTTAACATCGACGCGATAGAACAAAGCGAAGAATTATTCAAAGAGTACAGCGATCTTCAAGTCCAACGAGACGACATTATAAGTGCGGAACGCGATTTATTGAACGTTATTTCCGATTTGACCAAACAAATGAAATCCGTTTTCACGGAGAAGTTCAATCAAATAAACGACAACTTCAAAGTAATTTTCAAAGAGCTTTTCAACGGCGGCACGGCGGAACTCATTCTTACCGAGCCCAAAGAGGGTATGGACGAGCTTTCCGCAGGCGTAGAGATTAAGGCCCAACCGCCGCAGAAGAAATTACAACTATTATCATTGCTTTCGGGCGGCGAAAAAGCCTTGACAGCCATCGCCATATTATTCTCGATACTTAAACTTCGTCCGATGCCTTTCTGCGTGCTCGACGAAATCGAGGCCGCGCTCGACGACGCAAACGCGCTCCGTTTTGCCAAATATCTCAAACGATACAGTCAGGATACGCAATTCATAGTCATAACTCACCGTAAGCCCACCATGGAACTTGCCGACGCGCTTTACGGCGTAACCATGGAAGAAAAAGGCGTCTCTAAAATGGTATCCGTAAAACTTTCAGACGCCGTCAGACTTGCGGAATAACGCTCTCATAGGAGATATAATGGGTATATTTGCAAAAATCAAAGCCGCGCTCAAAAAAACAAAAGACGCTATTGCATACCGTTTGAAAAAACTTTTTACGGGCGGCGTTTTGAACGACGAGTTTTACGAGGAACTCGAAGCAATCCTTCTGTCCGCGGATATAGGCAGCGAGACGGCGGAAAACATATTAAACGACTTAAAAAAGGCAATAGATAAAAAGCACATAACCAAACCCGACGACGTCAAAACCGAACTCAAAAGGATCATGCGAGAAATTCTCGACTTCGAACTTCCGCAGGAAGAATATCCTCTTGTCGTTATGATAGCGGGCGTTAACGGCGTGGGCAAAACAACCACGATAGGAAAACTCGCGAATTATTATAAGAAGTCGGGAAAAAGCGTTACTATCGTAGCGGGCGATACTTTCCGTGCCGCGGCTGCGGACCAACTTTCAGTGTGGGCGGACCGCGCGAACGTCAGAATCGTCAAACAACAAGAGGGCGCGGACGCGGCGGCGGTGGTTTATGACGCGCTTCAAAGCGCAAAGAGCAAAAATACCGACGTCACGTTAATCGACACTGCGGGCAGACTTCACAATAAAGTCAATCTCATGGAAGAACTTAAAAAGATTGACCGCATTATCGACAGAGAGTTTCCGGAAGCAATGCGCCTGAATTATATAGTGCTCGACGCCACAACGGGGCAAAACGCGATTTCACAAGTGGATCTGTTCAATGAAGCAATAGATATCGACGGTATAATCCTCACTAAATTGGACGGTACCGCAAAAGGCGGCGTAGTGCTCGCTATTGCGGGAGAGGAAGAAGTTCCCGTAGTTTACGTCGGTGTGGGTGAGGGCATAGAAGACCTTGAAAAATTCGATATAGACGATTTTGTCTCGGCAATAGTAGACGGAGAATAAAAAAATAAGGTATGTAAAGCAAAAACGCTTGACATGCCTTATTTTTTTTTGTATACTACTTTTGTAAAGTTATTTTTTCAACGGTGCGTCAGTGAAAGATTTAACCTATGGAATTCTGAACGAATTATACGGAAGTCAATTAACGGAAAAACAGCACGATATTATCCGCAGTTACTATGACTTTGACCTCTCCGTATCGGAAATCGCGGAAGAGTACGGAATTACACGTCAAGCCGCTTTCGACGCGCTCAGAAAAGGCGAACACGCGCTTACGGACTGTGAGAAAAATTTGGGTTTTATGTCAAAAATGAATGCCGTGAAAGAGGACCTTATTCGTCTCATGACGGCGTTGGACGAAAACAATATTGTCAAAGCGAAGTCTTTTGCGGCCGACGCGCTCAAAAAATTATAAGAGGTAAGAGATGGGATTATTTTCCGGATTAGGAGATAAATTAAAGCACGTCTTTTCGAAGCTTGCAAACAGAGGTAAATTGGACGAATACGAGATCAAGCAAGCAATGCGCGAAATACGCGTTGCTCTCTTGGAAGCGGACGTCAATTTTAACGTTGTAAAAGACTTTGTTGCGAAAATAAGCGAGAGAGCAAAAGGCGAGGAAATCGTTAAAAGCATAACTCCCGGACAACAAGTAGTAAAAATCGTAAACGACGAATTGGTTACGCTCATGGGTTCGACAAATGCCAAGCTGACCGTCTCTTCCATGCCTCCTACGGTAATTTTGATGTGCGGACTTCAAGGCGCAGGCAAGACTACCATGTGCGGAAAATTGGGCGCGTTCCTCAAAAAGCAGGGCAAAAAAGTACTGCTTGTCGCGTGCGACATTTACAGACCTGCGGCAATAAATCAATTGCAGGTCGTCGGAAAGAACGCAGGCGTAGAAGTATTTGAAAAGGGCACGCAAAAGCCTGTTAAAACAGCGGCGCAAGCCGTCAAATATGCGTCCTCTAACGGATTCGATACGGTTATAATCGATACTGCCGGTCGTCTACACATAAACGACGATCTTATGCGAGAGTTGGAAGACGTCAAAAAGGAAGTTAAACCTGCGGAAATATTGCTTACCGTGGACGCCATGACGGGGCAGGACGCAGTTACCGTAGCGACGGTTTTCAACGAACGGCTGGATATCAGCGGCGTTATTCTTACCAAACTTGACGGCGATACGAGAGGCGGCGCGGCTTTATCGATAAAAGCCGTTACCGGAAAGCCCATAAAATTCTGCGGTACGGGCGAAAAGTTAGGCGATATCGAGCCCTTTCACCCCGACAGAATGGCTAACCGTATTCTCGGAATGGGCGACATTGTCACGCTTGTGGAAAAAGCGCAAGCGGTTATGGACGAGGAAGAGATCAAAAAAATGGAGA
>CANQCB010000050.1 GCA_947589145.1 uncultured Clostridia bacterium
CTCACCCATCAGGACATCGGGCAGATGCAAATGTACGTCAACTACTACACCCGCGAGAAGATGAACGAGGGCGACAACCCGCCCGTCGGTATCATCCTCTGTTCGGACAAGAGCGACGCCGTCGTCAAATACACGCTCCCCGAGGACAACAGCCAAATATTCGCCTCGAAGTATATGCTCTATATCCCCGCCGAGGAAGAATTGAAACGCGAGATTCAAGCCGAAAGAATGGCGATTGAGAAAAACGGCGAGTAATATCAAATAGGGAAAATAGCCGAAAGTAAAAAGTTATATAATAGGAAAAAGCCGAAAGTAAAATTATTAAGAATTATCATTGAGATAAAGAAAAATCCTTATGACAAAAAAGCAACATCTTGTGTGGCGTAAATATCTGGCGCCCTGGACAAATAGACCTGACGATACCGCGGGGCAGATTTATATGTACTTAAAAGGCACTCGGACAACCGTTCGTGCGCCGCTTATGCGCGTCGGCGTCGAAAATTATACTTACGATATGAGCATGATCAACGAATACGACAGAGAGATTGCCTCGGCTTATTTCAATGAGTGGCTTTATTCCAATACAAATCTGAAACCTGCGATCCATATCAAAGACTCAGAAGATTTTTCGGAAAGAGACTTCATTGAAAAACACGTTGTAGGCGTTATCGAAAATCAAGGGATCTATTTTTTGAACGAACTGTACGAACGGCGTTTTCCTTTCAATGAGATCCCGATCAAGTATCGGCTGTTGCAATTTTTGGAAAAGGCTTTGATTTTCGGTTTATGCGGCTATCCCCTGCTGTCGGAACAAGAATTTTCGGACATAGCGTCGGAAGCGCGGAAACATATTAACGATAAAGATCCGAGATATGAGTTTTTTGAATTTTTTGCCGCACAACTATTGAGAACTTGGCGAGGACAAGACAGCGTTCTGTGCGCGGCAAAAGAAGCGAAAGCGTTATTTCCCGACTCGCCGATTGCAAAAACAAGCCCCGCTCTGTTCCCTTTGATGATGACGATCAATACTCTGATTTTTGCCCTTCATTTTTCAAAAGAAAATTATTTCATCGAACTGTTGATAAACGATACGGATAAAAATTTTATTACCGCGGACAACCCGATTATAAATCTGTGCGTCGATTACACCGTGCGCGCCTCAAAGCCGCCCGAAAGAGCAGAATGGTATTATCCCGTTACGCCCAAAATCGCTATCATTTGCAAAAATAATATACGCGGCAATATTAAAACTACCCTTACTCGCAAAGAGACCGTCACCGAGTATAATCGAAAGATAAGTCAAGCCGCCACAAAACAGGTATATGCCGCGTCGGAGCAAGACTTTGACGGAGCAATATAAACTAATGTATCGATACAATTCCCTCTTCAAAGCAAAACCTTTCTTTCGGTCATTATAAGCGTTTCAATTATAGAACGATATCCCGCGGAGCGTTGCCGACGGGATATCGTTCTTTATATGAGAGGGAGGAAAGATGATTGAAATTATTTGTCGCCGTCCAATCTGTTCTTTAATTCCGCGATCTCGGCGCGGAGTTCCTGCAATTCCTTTTGCGTCTTTGTCGGTTTTGCGGGAGCGTTCGGGCTGCGTTTCTTCGCCTTGGATTTCGGCTTACGAAGTTCGTTTATTTCCGCGTTGAGCGCGTCGATCTTATCGTTGAGTTCCCGAAATTCTTTTTGCATTTCAGACTGCTTTGCCGAATCTCTCCTATTGCGTTTCTTTTTCGGTTCGGGCTTATTTTGCCTTGCCGTTTCCCCGTCGCTCGCCACGGCGGATTCGTCACGAACGGTTTCGGTTTGTTCGGCACCGTCGGCGTTCTCGTCTTTCTGCGATGATTCGGCAGTCGGATCCGATTGCGCCGCCACGTCGGGAATATCCGTTTGTTCGTAAGAACAGCTACCCTCGCCCGGACCCGTTGATATATTTACCGTCTCGCACGATACGTTGTCGCTCTTTTCAGCCGCGTATTCCGTTCCGACGTCATCTTCCGACGACGCGGGATCGGGGGCTTTCCGTTTTTTCTTTTTCCAAAGGAAGAGCATTGCGACTACCATGCCCGCCGCAACGAGCACGTCAATGGCTATCAGCGTCGGGATCCACCATATAAAAGGTTGTTCACGGGTGACAACGGAGAATTCGGTTGTCGGGTTGTAAGTCTTTGTAAGGTAATAAGTATTGCAATAAGAATACATTGCGTTCTTTACCGATTGCACGCCGCAATACACGTCCGCTTTATCGTCGGCGTTAAAGCCCGAGCGCATCTGCGTACTGTTGCAAAGCCGCAAGTCGTTTCCCGCGCGGGTGAGTGCGCGCGAATTAGCACTTCCGCTACCGTCGGAGTCTGTAATAACCGATCCCTTAAATCCCCATTCCTGCCGCAAAATACCGGTAAGAAGCTGATAACTGAATTTGCACATGATACCGCCGATGTTGCCGAAGGTAGACATTATGAAATTCGCGCCGCCGTCTTTTACCGCAATTTCGAAACTCTTGCAATACAGTTCTCTGAGGGTTTGTTCGGACAGCCATG
This sequence comes from uncultured Clostridia bacterium, assembly GCA_947589145.1. GTDB lineage: Bacteria > Bacillota > Clostridia > Christensenellales > Pumilibacteraceae > Protoclostridium. Next base: position 2,550 of record CANQCB010000050.1, read on the forward strand.
CATTCACATTACCCGGGTTGGTACCGAGTTCGGAGAGCGCAAAGTGCTTTACGCTGCACATCATACCGTGCGTTTGCGCTCCACGTACGTAAGAGCCGCCCATTGTTCCCGAAATCAAAGGGTCTTCGGAATATGACTCAAAGTTACGAGTGTGATAGGGGCTTCTGTGAAGGTTGACGGTAGGCGCATAAATTCCGCTCTCCCCCGTTGCTTGCGCTTCGACGCCGATCGCCGCTCCTTCCTGTCTCGCAAGGTCCGAATTCCACGTCATCGCTACAAGATTGTTGGCAGGGTAACAGTTGAACGTATCGGGAGTGCCGAACGAAACCATGGAACGGTTAAAGCCGGAAGGACCGTCATGGGATAACATTATCATGGAACCGATACTTTCCGTTGCAAGAAAAGCGAATCCGGCGCAGGAAACAAGCCTGTCTACTTCATCCATGGTAAGCTGTGAAAGCAATTGAGTCCACTTTGGACTGTCGTAGTCTGCCCCGAGTTCCATAATGAGTTCCTCATTCGGTATGATCGAGCCGGTTTCACGGTTGAGTTCTGCAAGGCTCGCCTTACTGCCGTCTTCTTTGGTGAAAAGATAGAGCGAACTCTCGTGATTATCGAGTTGCGGAGCGACGAGGGTCTTATCGTCGTCATAACCTTGATAATACCCCTGAGCGTTCCTTAATAAGTTGGCGCCGACAGTGCGGGAAGGCGTGCGCTCATTCGGGAACGTATTCACGAAATCCGCGCGAGAGAGATAAACTATGGGGCTATCTTTCGTGGAGCCGCTTCCGTCTATCGGCCAACCCATTTCGGCATCGTCGCCCGTGAAACGGTTGACGACTATACCCCTCTTGTTATCGGGGTCAAACAGCCACTGAAACCCTATCGGCTCGGTCTGAGTTCCTTCGTTTTCAACACGGAACACAATATCCGCTCCCTCGCAAGGATTTATATCGTGCGAGTTGGTCATAAGTTTGATGTGATATTCGCCCGGATCGAGTTCGTAGCCGGTAAAGCCATTGGCGTTCTTATCATAGCAGTCATAGCTTGCCATATCGTAGAGGTCAAACGATATCGTGACTTCATCGCTTTCGCCTGCGGGGATAAGATCCGTTTTTGCAAATCCGACAAGGTTAACGTACGATTTCTCGATCCCGCCCTTCGTGTAAGGCGCAGTGTAATATACCTGCACGACGTCTTTGCCCGCCACGCTTCCCGTGTTTGTAACTTCGACGGTAATATTCACTGTCGTCGCCTTATCGGTAAAAGCGGCGCCCTTTTCGGGAATCACGGATTCGCCGTCCACAATCCATTCCGTTTGTTTGACTTTCCATTCGAAAGACGTATACGAAAGGCCGTGACCGAACGGCCATTGCACAACGCCGTCGTACCCTTTTCCGTAATCGTTATCCACATTGTCGAAGTATCCCTCGGCGTCTGCGGTTTCGTACCAACGATAACCGACGTATATGCCCTCGGCGTAAGCGATTTGCAAGCCGTAACCGTCGTCAAGTCGTGTGACATTCGCCCATACCGGATCTTTTTTGGTATCGTATACAAACGTATCGACGAGGTGGCCCGACGGGTTTACTTTACCGGCGAGAATCCTTCCTATTGCTTTTGTTCCCGATTGTCCCGGATGAGAGACATAAAGTACGGCGTCGATCTTGTCGCTTGCAAGCGCGGGAAGTTCCATGGTGTTTCCGCTGTTTATGAGGACTATGACTTTTTCGAAGTTGTCGCCTACGTATCTGAGCATCGCTTCTTCTTTCAAAGAGAGTTGCACCGCGTTTCTGCCGTCGACGTCTCTGTCGTGATAACGGTTGACGAACGTCGGCGACTGATAAGAAGTATCCGCCGTGAGTTCCTGATCCGTACCCTGATTTTCGCCCGTCATTCTGGCAATGGTAACGATCGCCGTATCCGAAAAAGTCTTTGCCGCGGCGAGCACGCTTTGAGCCGAGGTATACCACCCCTCTTCGAAGTTATCGCCATTGGTCTTGTATGCGTTAAGAAGCTCCTCGTTGTATTCAAATCCATATTCCGCAAGACCGTCTTGCAAAGTAACTTTTTTATTTCGTACGCTCCCTCCTCCCGAGCCGGATCCGGTAAAGAAGAAGCCTCCGTTTTTATCGTTGTCGCCGAAAAGATCGGTACTGCCCAATCCGAAGAGATTGACTTTATATTTTCCGCCGTCGGGAACGTTCAAAGGAAGTACGTCGTTTTCGTTTTTGAGAAGCGTAATCCCTTCGTCGCAGATTGCCTGTATGACATCTTCGCCCGCCGCGTTTGCTTCTTCCACTTTTGTGGTATCCACGATTTCGGTGGCGGGACAAAGATGCGAGGTAATGAAGCCCGAATACAGATAACAAAAACAGTTTCCGATGATAAGCGCCGCGAGAATTAAAGCAAGCGCACTCGTAATTATTATGTTTCTGATCAGTTTCAAAGTTTTTTTATCCATAATATTTCTTATTCCTTTTTATCATTTTCACCCGAACCGTTTAAGCGAGATACAAAACGTTTATCGATCCGATGGCAACGTTGACGAGTTTCTCGGGGTTCATGCGTATTACGACAGTATTATAACCCTCTTGAAGGTCGAATTCCCCGAGATTGATAACCGAGAAAACCGTATTGACTACGGGATCGTAGTAACGCCCTTTTTCGTCGGGCCCTCTGGTAGGGGATTTTGGATCCGGATCCGTAATTCTCGATTCGAAACCGTAAATCGTGGCATCGGGAAGCTCTTTTTCGGTAAATCCGCTCGAAAGATCTTCCAATTCTGTCGGTTTTTGTGTTCCCGACGACTTGAACAGAGTGGAAAGGAAGTGTTCTTTTACCGAAATATCCGCCGTCTCGGTTGCACCCACCGTAGTATAAACATCATTTTTGATGGTTTGCATGACGACGTCATGGCTCGCCATTTCGACCGACACACGCGCTTTACGCGCGACATCGGAATATATGTGGATACGCAATTCGCTCTTGTTTATCACACTTCCGAAATTACTGATATATGAAAGCTGATCTCCGAAATAATTCGCGGAACTTGTACGTGAGTATTTGTCATTCTGTCTGCCACGCATATCGATCCAGCTTCGGTCATCTTCCGGTAGATCTTCGATTCTGTTATTATTACTTGTAACGCCGAAGTATGATCTTCCGCCCGGTCTTATATTCTCGCCGTTTTGTACTTTTGTTACTGCGCCGTTAGCGCTGTTCAGAACCGTGTCTTTTGCCCGCGTATTCATCGCTTTAACCGTAAAATTCGCAGGTTCGCTGTCAAGTCCGCCGTAATGGAACGTAACCTCGTACTCTCCCGCCTGTTTCAAAAGATTTTGCTTCGCTTGTTTCTGAGGCGCGTCGCCCGCAGACTGCTCGGTCCCGTTCTTTTTGTAAGTTATGGTATATTCATTTGGATACACAACTACTTTCTTTGACGGATTCATCGACATCGTCATATAAACTCGGAAATAATGATAAAACTCAAACATATCGATTGCGTCGTGTTGTAAAAACGTGATATTATCGTTTCCGAATACGCATTCCCATTCGAGAGTATCGTATTCCTCCGCGATTAAATCAAACGTATCGGCATGACCTCTGTATTCGATGGTAAACGTGTGATTGCCTGCGGTGAGAGAATATGATGCCATTTGGTCTTGCGGCACGTTCACACCGTTGTCTTTCAAGGTATAGTCGGTGACATATTTATCAGTAACAAACGTATCGTCGTCGCTTTTGAGAGTAACTTTAACCTTAATGATCGTTAAGTCTATTGCTTCGCCTACGTTGTACGATTCCTTAAACACTTTACCCGTAACCTCAAAGTCATCCACCGTGAGGTCGTTTTCGTCCCAGAACATGATATCGAAGGTCTCTTCTATGTCCCCGAACTCCACCGTGTAAGTGTGTTTACCCTTTTCCGTTACGAGGTAATGTGCGAGAAGGCTGTCGTCTTTTTCGATTTTATTCCCGTTGTCGTAAAGAACGTATTCATCGGTTTCCTGCAAGGTTTCGCCTGTCGATACTTTTACGACGAGCGCCGTGAGATCGAGCTCGGTGCCCAAAAGGTAGTTCTCTTCAAACATCGAGCGATCTACGATTAGCGTCGCTTGTTCTACGGCATTAACGACAATCGGGATTTTGAACTTATAACCGCCGATCGTAAATTCAATCTCGGTAACGTCGGGGGTAAGCGGTTCGTTCTTGTGCGTCCAACCGTCGCATGAGCCGTAAGTGAGCGTCGTCACCGTTTCCTTGCCGTCGATCATCCACGTTGCTTTGAACGTGAGTCCTTTGGGGCTGAATGTTTCGCCGGCGAGATACGACGTTCTCGTCGGGTTTGCAACCACCTCGACAGCGATAACGTACGGATCTTTCGAATGCGTATCATCGGGCGGATCATCGTCGGGAGCGTCGCCGCAACCGAAAAACGGCAAGCAACACGTCAGGATAATCACAAGCGCAAGTATAATTTGCGTGATTCCCGTTTTGAGTTTCATATAATTTTCCTCCTTATATTGTATTTTTCGCCGAGACGGAGATCGTTATGAGCGCATATCCGTCTCGTATATTCACACAATAAAAGTTTTTGTCGGATTTTTCAAGAATTTCGGCGTAAACGCTCGTTTTATTGGCGCGAACGCTTTCTTTTATAATTGACGACGACCTTCATTATACTCGCGAAAGGCGGAGCTTCACCGGAACGAAAACATAAAAAAAACAACCGCTTTATTGCGGTTGCTTTACTTTGTCGTATCGTTCGTTTTCCGTCCCGGAACAAAGCGGAAATACGAGATTCAGATTGAATATACCGTTGTCCGCTCGAATTGTCATCTCACCGCCGTATTTCTTCACGATATATCTGATACTTTTCATACCGAAACCGTGCCGATCAGTATCGGCTTTTTTCGTACCCGGCAGACCGTTTTCGAAAACTATATTCCCGGAGTAAGCGTTACGCGAATGTATTATAAGAAAATCGTTATATCTTTTTACGGAAAGCGAAATATAACGGCGCTCCTCTTCCAACCCTCGAACGGCGTCGATGGCGTTGTCAAGGATATTACCGAACAGTGCAAAAACATCGGTTTCCCGCATAACAGACAGCGAAGTACCGTCCGCGATGCAAGAAAGATTTATCGCCGATTTACGGCAAACCAGACTTTTCTCGGTCAAAATAACGTCGAGCGCCTCGTTTTCGGTGCGATAATTGCTGTCATAAACCGAAATGAGTCCCTCTATTTCTTCGGCGACCGCCCTGTCTATGTTTTTGGCTTCGGAGAGCACCCTGATCTGGTGTCTTAAATCGTGACATTTAAGATTTATAAGATCGATACTCTCTTTAACTTGAAAATAATGCTCTTTTTCTCTGTTGTGAATGCGCTTCAAACTTTCGAGATCGCTTTCTGATTTCAAACGTCTCGGTAGTTCGAACAGAAGCACGAGAACGAGAACGCAACACAGCATATTGAACAAATGCAACAGGCACACGGGCAGCGCATTGGTATCCGGAGCAACGGAATAAGTGACGACGGAACTGAAAATCGCGTCGATAAACGTAATGATTATCGTTATAAAAAACACATAGGAGTTTTTCATTTGCTGCACGCCGCGCCGACGCATGGGTACGGCAAAAATCAAAATCAAAACAAGATATACGATAAAAAACAACGAGAGATATAATACAAAAGAAAACCAGGCAATACCGTTTATGCCGAAAATACCGCTGCCGTAGAAATCTGAGACGATTTCTCCGTTCAATCCCAACGCGACGTTCAGAAATTCGTACGACTCCTGCGCTATGTGTTGTACGGTATACCCCGCGATCGCACAGCAAAGAACCTGTCTGAGCGGAGCGGCAAAAGAAAACGAAAGAGTAAGAACGCTCATCGCAAAAAGCGTAACGAACATCAGCGCGCAATACCATGCGGTATATACGACGTCGTGCGGAATGGGATAAGCGAACGCCGCTCCGAAACATAATAAAAAGCCGCCGCATAATCGCGGCAAAAAGCGCTTACGTCGGGGCAATACGAAAGCAAATGCGGATTCCGCAATCAAAAGTTCCAAAACGAATAGGGGTCTGTACCAAAACAGCATTTGCGTAACATCGTACATGCGATCAACCTCCTCCGCAAAAATCCGCAATCGCGGCAAGCACCTCTCTGCGTTTGCGCTGACTCATTTGAATGGGCGTCCCGTCCACATTTATCGTGCACCCGTCGATTGTATGAACGTATTCGAGGTTAACTACATAGAATCTGTTGATTTGAATGAATCCGTTCTTCTCCAATTGACCGATTACGTTCTTGATCTGTCCGTATGTGACAATCTCTTCGTTAATGGTATGATAAATAAGTTTGTGATTGACTACCTCTATGTATTTAATATCGCAAGCGCGCATGCACACTATGCTTCCGTTCGGTATTTTCACCGTAATTTTCAGCCCTTCGCGCCGTTCTATGCGTTCGAGCGCTCTTCCGAGCACAATGGAAATGTTGTTTTTATTTACGGGCTTGATGATAAAATCCAACGCGTCGACTTTATATCCTTTGACCGCGAATTGCGCCATATTGGTGACAAAAACAATCACCATGTGCTTATCCTCTTTGCGGATCTCTTCGGAAACGCGCATTCCGTCAATGTCGGGAAGTTCGATATCCATGAACACTATATCGAAATAGCATTGCCTGCGACGATCCAAAAAGGTGCTACCGTTGGCAAAGCGCTCCACATTCGCCCGTCTGTCGCGACTGCGGAACGCCTCTTCCACATATTTACATAAAACTTCGGCAGTCGCGTCGTCATCTTCGACGACGGCAACGGATATAACCATATACATTGTCTCCTTTACCCGCCGCATCCTCCGATTGTTTTTTCAATGACGGCTATAAACACGAAAATACTTTAACCGTCACCGAAAACAGGTGATAATAGTCGGATCGCCAAAAACGAGTAACCTAATGTTATCACAACATTTTTGTTTTATCAAGAGGGTTCTCAAATTTTTTCGGATTTTTTTCGTCGGAGACGACCCCAACTTTCCCCTCCGCTTCGTAAAATATACGATCACCTTTCGCGTTTTCTATGCGTCGAGTCGCTTCGTATACGTTTTTATCGAACTATTTATGAGACGATTGCGCTCTCGCCTTTTCGTCTTTTACCGAGTATTTGCAAGATTCGCGTTTATCTTAGCCTCATATAAAAAAGAACCGCGGAAACGAATATTGTCGCTGCGACGGTTCTTTTGCGTTATTCTTTTGTGCCGTTATTTTATGCCGATATTTTGTGCCGTTATCGAGTCTTGTTATTACGACTCCAAGTCGGCGTCATCCTCGATATAATAGGCGGTATCAATGCCCGCTACGCCGAACAGGGCGTCGAGGGTGAATTGGCATTGCTCGGGGCTACTGAAAGTCTCGGAATGATCCGTCGTCGAACCCGTGTCTAAATTATACGACTGCAAGTTGTGACCCCAATTCATATATACCATATTGTAATTATTGTTTGCCCAAGCTATGGGGTGATGTCCGTCTATCCAGATCTGATGTGCCAAGTCGGGACGGTTGTCATCTCCCGCAGGGTTTTCGGGCGTGGGGTTCATGGTAAGAAGAACGGTCGTGTCCTCGTCCTCGAACAAGTCTTTTTCCCATTCGTACCACTCGCAAGGCGCGCTCATGAACTCGTCACCGAGGTTAGCCGTTGCCGGGTGGTCGTGCGTTTCCACCTTCATGGGCTCTGCGGTGGGATTCCAAGTGTTCCAATAATACGCCCCTTGCTCCGTATCCAGACCCACGCGCGGACGGTATCCGTATACGCCGCACCGCATAAAATCATTCTGGAACCAATCTTCCCATTCGTTGGGCGCGGTAAACGGATCGCCGTCCCACATCGCGAAACCTGCCGCATGGAAAATGAGACAGCCGCCGCCGTTATC
>CANQCB010000051.1 GCA_947589145.1 uncultured Clostridia bacterium
CTTCTACCTGCCACGGCGCTATCGACATGGGCCAAACGGGACCGTATTCGTCGCGGCTGTTTTGGCACACCGAGGCGATCAATCTGCCGACGCCTATGCCGTAACAGCCCATTATGGGATTTTTCTCGGTGTTGTCGCTGTCCAAATAAGTCATGCCCATGGATTTGGTGTATTTGTCGCCGAGTTGGAATATATTCCCCACCTCTATGCCGCGGCTTATTTTGAGCATGGGCTTGCCGCATTTCGGACATATCGCGCCCGCATACGCTTTCGCAACGTCGGCGTATTCGACGTCGCCGCAGTCGCGCTTTATATTGAAACCGATATAGTGCGTATCCTGTTCGTTGCCGCCCGTCACGAGATCCTCTATACCCATAAGCGAGCTATCGAATACGAACTTCGCGTCCGCTTTGGAATTATACGCGCCGATAAAGCCTGCGACTATGCCGCTTTCGGGAGAGATCTCAGTCGCCGGGTGAATTTCTTTGCGAAGGTAATTGCGGAGCTTCGTTTCGTTTACTTCGAGGTCGCCGCGAATGAACACGATTACGTATTTATCCGTTTCGTTTTCCTGATATACCACCGCCTTGCAAACGGCGGTCTTATCGCGTCCGAGGAACTCGCACACTTCTTCTATCGTCTTTTTGTTCGGCGTTGCCACCTTTTGGAGAGGCGCGGCTTTCGAGGGCGCGTTTTTCGTTATGCACTCCGCGACTTCCATATTCGCGCGGTATCCGCACTCCTCGTTTTCGCATATTACCAGCGTGTCCTCGCCTATGTCCGTAAGCATCATAAATTCATGCGACACTTTACCGCCCATCATGCCGGAGTCGGACTTTACCGCAATGACGTTCTTTGCGCCCGTTCTGCGGAAAATGCGCTCGTACGCCTTGTATACTCTGTCGTAATATTTTTCGAGGTCTTCCTGCGACGTGTGGAACGAATATGCGTCCTTCATCGTAAATTCGCGCACGCGGATAAGTCCGCCGCGCGCCCTCGGCTCGTCGCGGAATTTCGTCTGTATCTGATATATCATGAAAGGATATTGCGTGTAAGACTTTGCCACGTTGTCGGCAAGATGTACCGCCGCTTCTTCGTGGGTCATTCCGAGTACGAGAGGGTTGTTGCCGCGGTCGTTGAACCGCACCATTTCGCTGCCTATGCTCGTGTATCTGCCCGACTGCTGCCATATCGTCGCCGGCATTACCACCGGGAACAATACTTCCTGCCCGTCCACGGCGTCCATTTCTTCGCGGATGATCGCCTGAATTTTTCGCGATATGCGCTGAGTGGGCATAAAGAACGAATATATTCCGCTCGCTACCGGCTTTATATATCCGCCCTTGGTCATGAGTATCTGGCTCTCTATTCCGCTCTCTTCGGATACGTCTTTAAGTCTCTCTCCGAGTAAATTTGCGACTTTCATTTTTTGCTCCGTTTTCTATCAGATTGATTAAGTATACATTTTATTCCGCGCTTTGTCAATCGTAAATCGGGCGTAAAAAACGCGACGGGCGCGAAAACTCCCGAGCGTCGAAAAACTCCGCCGAGTTTTGACGGAGTTTTCGAGTTTTCGATATTCGTTTAATTTTTGGGCGTTATAAATCCGAGGTGTTTTTCTATGTTGAACAGCGACCACGGCTTCGTTTCGGGGGGATATACCCGAAAACGCAAAATCTTATTCGTCGTCGGGTGGCGGAAACAAAGTTCGTAAGCCCACAACGCGAGGTTGCCGTAAGCGGCGGACGCTCCGTATTTCACGTCGCCGTAAAGCGGCGCGCCCACGGTGGACATTTGCACGCGAATCTGATGGCTTCTGCCCGTATGTAATTCTATGTCCGCAAGATACAGCCCCTCCGCGCTGTCCTCGATGACGTTGTAATCGAGGATCGCTTTTTTCGCGCCGTCGGTGGTCATCGGCACTACTTTCACCATATTGTTCGCCTGATCTTTCACGAGATAATGCGTGAGTCGCGCCTTTTTCGCGTTGGGTTTTGCCGTGAGTACGGCGAGATACCGCTTCTCCATCACGCCTTCCCTTATCTGATCGGAAAGCCGCGCCGCCGCCTTGCTCGTGCGCGCAAATACCATGACGCCGCCCGTGGGCCGATCGAGCCTGTGTACCAAACCGAGGTATACGTTGCCCTCTTTCAGATACTTTTCCTTTATGTACGCTTTGACAAGCCCGAGCATGTCGTCGTCGCCCGATTTGTCCGCTTGACTCGGTATTCCCTGCGGTTTCAATACCACTATTACATGGTTATCTTCATATAAAACTTTCAACTCTTCTTTCATATCTTTGTGCGCTCGGTTTCTTTGAGCGAAACCTTGATTTTGCTCCTCGATATTGTTTTTACTTCCTTATTGATTTGTCCACAGCCCGGTGCAACCGCACGGAAGAAAGACTCCCCGAGGATTTTCGGTAGGCAACGTCAATTCGTAAGCGCTGACGTTGCCGCTCGGTAAATATATTTTCAAAATATTTTCGAGGACGGTCGGCTGCAAACCGGTCGTATAAGAGTTTATCAGAAAGAAAAGAGGGTTATCCGACAGAAGCCGAGCCGCCTGTTTGACGAGGTCGCACACGCCGACTTCCAACTTCCACATTTCTCCGTTCGGCCCTCTGCCGTATGACGGAGGGTCCATGAGGATACCGTCGTAACGGTTGCCGCGTTTTATTTCCCGAGCCACGAATTTGTTGCAATCGTCCACGATGTACCGTATGCCGTCGGACGGACATTCCGAAAGCGCCGCGTTCTGCTTGCAACGCTCCACCATATTTTTCGCGGCGTCAACGTGCGTGACTTGCGCGCCGACTTTTGCGAGCGCGACGGACGCGCCGCCCGTATACCCGAAAAGATTGAGAATTTTCGGTCTGCCGCCCCGATTTTCGACGAGGCTCGACATGACGTCCCAATTATATGCCTGTTCGGGAAAAAGTCCCGTATGCTTGAAGCCCATGGGCTTTATCAGAAACGAGAGGTTGCGATATGAGATCTTCCACTCGCTCGAAAAGGGCTTCAATATCTGCCACTTGCCGCCGCCCGAGTCCGAACGTATGTAGCGCGCGTTCAATCCGTCGAATTTCGACAGATCGAAAGGCGCGTCCCAAATGGCCTGCGGATCAGGGCGAAGAAGTATTACGCTCCCCCATTTTTCGAGTTTTTCTCCGCCGCCCGTGGCGATTATTTTATAATCCGTCCATTCGGTGGTAAACATATTTTACGCCTTGGAAACGGAAATGGTGACTCTTTCGCCGTTTACGTCCCATTCCTTGGTAAAGTCGCCACTCTCGGCGAACGCGTCGCAAAGGGTGTCCGACATTATCGACGGCGCGTAAGTCTCGACTACCTGTTTTATGACGTCGCCGCCGTCTATGCACAAAGTAATGTGGTCGGTGACTTCGAAGCCGTTATCCTTGCGCATGGTCTGTATTTTGGAGACGAGTTCGCGCATATACCCTTCGGCTTTGAGCTCGGGGGTTATGTCGCAATCGAGCACCGCCGTCAGCCCTTTATCCGACTGCGAGACGTATCTGCTCGTGCCGACGGTCGTGATAAGCAGATCCTCTTTTGCGAGTTCGACGGTCGTTCCGTCCGCTTCGAAGGAATAAGTCCCGCCGTTTTCCACAGCCGCTGCGACTTCGTCGGAGTTCGCCGCAAGCACTTCCCTTATTTTGCCTATGAATTTGCCGTATTTCGGTCCGAGGGTTTTGAGCTGAGGCTTTACTTCGTAAGAAACAAATTCCTTGGCGTCGGCGGCGAAATCTATTTTCTTTACGTTGAGTTCGCCTTCGAGTATCTCCGCAAGCCCACCCGAAAGTTCGTTTGCCGACTCGCCGCAAAGAATGAGGCGGGAAAGCGGCTGGCGGTTCTTTATATTCGCGGAGTTGCGGCAACTTCTGCCTATGTTCGCCGCGGTCATAACAAGCGCCATTCCCTTTTCGAGTTCCTTGTCTATCCGCTTTTTGTCCGCTCTCGGGAACTTGCAAAGATGTACGGACTCGGGCGCTTTTTTATCCACCGTGCAAACGATATTCCGATATATGCTCTCGCTCATAAACGGTATAAAGGGCGCGCAAAGGCGCGAAAGCGTTTCGAGCACCGTGTATAACGTCATGTATGCCGCGATCTTATCTTCCGTCATGCCGCCGCCCCAATATCTTTCGCGACACCTGCGGACGTACCAATTCGAAAGTCCGTCCACAAACTCCTGAATGGCGCGCGCGGATTCGGTGATCTTGTATTTATTCAGCCCCTTGTCAACGTAGTCCACAAGCGAATTAAGCCCCGAAAGCACCCACTTATCCATAAGCGTGAGTTTGCAGTCGGAAAGTTTGTACTTTGTCGGGTCGAACTTATCTATATCCGCGTAAAGCACATAGAAACCGTAAGTGTTCCAAAGCGTGCCGAGGAATTTGCGCTGTACTTCGCTCACCGCTTCGGCGTAGAACCGCGAAGGGATCCACGGGTTGGAGATGGTATAGAAATACCAACGCACGGCGTCCGCGCCCTGCGATCCGAGAATTTCGAAAGGATCTACTACGTTACCGAGGTGCTTGGACTGTTTCAAGCCGTTTTTATCCAGCACGTGACCGAGAACTATACAATTTTTGAAGGGCGCTTTGCCGAACATGAGCGTGGAAACCGCTTCGAGGGTGTAGAACCAACCGCGCGTCTGATCTACCGCTTCGGAAATAAAGTTCGCGGGGAAAGTCTTTTCGAAAACCTCTTTGTTTTCGAAAGGATAGTGATATTGCGCAAACGGCATTGAACCCGAATCGTACCAGCAGTCGATAACTTCGGGGGTGCGGCGCATCGTCCCGCCGCAAGAGCATTTCCAAGTCACGCCGTCCACGTACGGCTTATGCAGTTCTATATCCTTGTCCAGACCGCCCTTTTCGCGAAGCTCCTTGCGCGAGCCGACAGCCTCGGTCTTGCCGCACTTGTCGCACACCCAAATCGGGAGGGGCGTTCCCCAATACCTCTCTCGCGAAAGTCCCCAATCGATGACGTTTTCGAGGAAGTTGCCCATTCTGCCCGTGCCGATACCGCTCGGGATCCAATTCACTTTTTTGTTGTTCGCGACGAGTTCGTCGCGGAGCGCGGTCATTTTTATAAACCAACTCGAACGCGCATAGTAAAGCAAGGGCGTGTCGCAACGCCAGCAGAAAGGATAGCTGTGCGTAAATTTAATGCGCGCTTGGAGAAGCCCTCTGCTTTCGAGGTCGTCCATGACCATGGCGTCCGCGTCCTTGCAGAACACGCCGGTAAGGTCTCCCGAACCGCTTATGAATTTGCCGTCCGTGCCTACCATTTGCACAAAAGGCAGGTTGTAATTCCGTCCTACTCTGCTGTCGTCCTCGCCGAACGCGGGCGCGATATGAACGACGCCCGTGCCGTCGGTGAGCGTGACATAGTCGTCGCAGGTGACGTAATACGCCTTTTCTCCGTTTTTGAGCGCATAGAAATCGAAGAGCGGCTCGTATTCCGTTCCCTCGTACTCCTTGCCCGTCTTTTCGGAGAGAATTTTATATTCGTCGAAATAGGCGGAGATCAGCGCCTTTGCCATGATATATCGCCGTCCGTCCGCCTCTATTTCCGCGTAAATCTCTTTGGGGTTCATGCAAAGCGCGACGTTCGAAGGAAGCGTCCACGGCGTGGTCGTCCAAGCAAGGATATATAAGTCTTTACCCTTGACTTTGAACCGCGCGGTGCAGGACGTCTCCTCTACGTCCTTATAGCCCTGCGCCACCTCGTGAGAAGCGAGCGCCGTTCCGCAACGGGGGCAGTAAGGCACTATTTTATGACCTTTGTATATAAGTCCGCGGTCGAATACCGATTTCAGACTCCACCACTCGGACTCGATATAATTGTCGTCGTAAGTGACATAGGGGTTGTCCATATCCGCCCAATAACCGACTTGGTCGGACATTTGCTCCCACATGCCCTTATATTTCCACACGCTCTCTTTGCACTTCTGTATGAAAGGCTCGATACCGTATTTTTCTATCTGCTCCTTGCCGTCCATGCCGAGAGATTTCTCCACTTCGAGTTCGACGGGGAGACCGTGCGTGTCCCAACCCGCTTTGCGCAGGACGTGATAACCTTTCATGGTTTTGTACCGTGGAATTATATCCTTCATAACGCGGGTGAGAACGTGACCGATATGCGGCTTGCCGTTCGCCGTCGGCGGTCCGTCGTAGAAGGAAAATTCCCTCTTGCCTTCGCGAGAGGTCATACTCTTTTCGAAAATGTTACGTTCTTTCCAGAACTTGCTTACCTGTTTTTCTCTTTCGACGAAATTGAGACTGCTGTCTACTTTTTGATACATATTGATTTCCCAAACTTGCAAAGAAAGCGCGACCGTTTTGTCTTCGCGTTTTTTCGGATATTTGTCGCTTAAACAAGAGCCTTGCTCGATTTGCAAGGCTCTCGATTTGTTACTTTATTACCGTTTCCAAATAGTTGACGAGATCCCCGACCGTTTTAAGTTTTTCCACCTCTTCGTCGGGAATGATTATGTTGTATTCGGATTCGAGGGCGAATAAAAGTTCCACCGCCATGAGGGAATCCGCACCCAGATCCGTCGCCATGTTGGTTTCCGCGGTTATTCTGCTCTTGTCTATTTGCAGATACTCCGAAAGTTTGTTCACAACCTTTTCCATGATGTCCTGTGCCATGACCGTTCTCCTTATATTACGTTTTTACGTTTCGCAAATATTATATATAAATTTAATGCGTTTGGCAAGTCTTTTACCGCAATTAGCGGCGCAATTTAGCGATTTATGTTTTAAGTTTCATGTCCGAAATTTCTTTTTTGCTGCCGTCCGACAGCGTAAACGCGAGGGGCTTACCCGCGCCGAGAGTCGAATATTTGTACAGTTCGGTAAAAACGGCGTTGCGATTGTCGGTTTTTATGCGAACGCCGCCTATTCCCGTGACCAGATCTCCCGCCGATATCGGGCAATTATCTCCCGTGCGCGTCACCCTTATTCCCTCTCCGTCCGCGCCGTTTTCGAACACTCCGATAAAGCCGTAAGGTTTGGGCGAAAATGAGGTCTGCGACACCATCAGCCCGATATAGCCGTCGGCGTTATATGCCGCGCCGTATGCCGCGTCTCCGACGAGTATTACCCGACCGTCCGCGTCCACGTCGCCGCGGAGCGCCGCCGCTTGCACGGAGAGCGCTATTCCGATGGGAACGGCGTAATTCGCGTTTTGCCCGCCGTAAGTCGTTATGCCTATGAGTTTGTCCCCGCTCATAAGCGCGCCGCCGCTCATTCCCTCGCTTATTTCGGCGGTCGTCGCCACGGTCGGGACGAATTTCGTACCGTCCGACGAAAGCCGCGCAGTTTGCAAAACGCTGTCTCCGTCCGTGCATTCGCCCTCGGTCACGATCATGCCTCTGCCGCCCGCGTTGCCTATTGCCGAAGTTTTTCCTTCTTTTGCTTCCGCCGTGCGGATCTCTTTCAGTCCGTCGGGCGCTTCTGCGCGGATTTTAAGCACCGCTATGTCGTGATAATCCGAATATCCCAAAAGCTGTACGTCATCGGTTATTTCACCCTGCGTTACGGCTTTTATGCCGCCGCCCTTCACGACGTGATAATTGGTCAGACATATCAGACCGTCGTCGGTCGCCGTAATTACTCCGCTGCCGCTGCCGCCGTCGGCGTTGATTTGCACGAGGTTGGGCAAAAAATCTTCCGCGCTTCCGCATGCGGCGAGCGGAAATGCGATCAGCACGGCGAGTGCGATCGCCGCGATAATTATGAGATTTTTCGTCGATTTCTTCATAATACTATGCAATATTTTTACGAATACCCTGCGGTTACGCCGCGTTGTCCGAACTCGCGGTTATCCGCGGATTATCCTGCCTTTCCCGAAATAATACGACGGCAATTCCGTCGCTTTTACCTCGCTCCAATCGATGGGGGTCATGCCGTTTCGGATCAGAAATTCGTTGGTCTTGGAAAAAGGTTTCGACCCGAAAAAGCCGTTATGCGCGCTCATGGGCGACGGGTGCGCCGATTCGAGTATGAGGTGATGAGGGGAAATAAGCGGCGCTTTGGAACGGGCGTTGCGTCCCCAAAGTATGAACACGAGCGGCTTTTCGCGGCTGCCGAGCGTGCGTATGATAAAGTCGGTGAACTCCTGCCAGCCGCAATTTGCGTGAACATTGGAGTTGCCTTCGCGCACTGTCAATGTGGCGTTGAGAAGCAGTACGCCCTGTTTTGCCCAGCCCGTCAGTTCGCCGCCTTTGCCGCTCATATCCGCGCCCGTATCCGTTTCTATTTCCCTGTAAATGTTTTTCAGAGAGGGCGGAAGTTGCACTCCTTCGGAAACGGCGAACGCCAAACCGTTTGCCTGCCCGGGGCGGATATACGGATCCTGACCGACAACGACTACTTTCGCCGAATCGTACGACACGTATTTAAGCGCGGAAAAAATGAGCGATCGCGGCGGATATACGGTGTATTCGCGGTATTCCTTTTCCAGAAATTCCGCTATTTTGCCAAAGTACGGTTTATCCGTCTCCGCCGCAAGAATGCCGTCCCAATCGTTTCCTATTTCGAGGTTCATAAGATAAGGATAGCAATTTTCGACATATTTTGCAAGTATAATTCGCGCAATGTGTGAAAATACTTATTATGTACAAAAGAAAATCAAAAGAGAAAGCGACGGCCGAGCCGTCGCTGTTTTTATGTCGGGAATATTCCGCCGTTTCCGCCGTCCGTATCGTCGTCTCTCGAACCGAGCAGTAAGGCTATGATCATGAGGGTGTTCAGCGAGGAGGTTTTCGAGCAGTCCTCTCTGTCGTTAAGCACGAGAAGTATTATGAGCAGAAGTTTGAAGATATCGCTATTATTATTCACGATATTGATATATGCGCCAACGTTCGACAATGACATTAAGTTATTATAATTTCATGATCATCAAGGAAAATTTTTTACCCGGTCAAACGCGCACCGCCACTTTGCTCGACCCGAAAACCGAGGCTCTCGTGCGCAAATATCTACCCGTGAGCTCGGTTCTCGAAGATCTCGCCGCGCTTTTCGGCGCATTCGCCGACCCCGGACGGCTGCGAATCGTCTCCGCGCTCTCGGTATCGGAAATGTGCGTCGGCGATCTGTCGAACATTCTGGGGATAAATCAGACCACGCTGTCCCACCAACTGCGCTTTCTGAAAAACGCCAACGTCATTACATACAGGAAACAAGGCAAAGTGGTCTTTTATTCCCTGTCGTCGCCCATCGTAAACGACTTTATGCTTATCGCGGCAAAACTCTATATGCCTTAGTGTTATAAAATCGGAATGGTTGCGAGATATTTAACGTCCTTAACGTCGGGTTTGTTCTCGTCGGACGTTTCCCATAACGCGACCACCCTGTCTATTATGCGAGCGCCGCATTGAGTTGCGAGCGACTCCAAACACTTCATGGACGCGCCCGTGGAATAGAAGTCGTCGAGCAAAACGACGTCGTTATTCTTCATTTTCTTAACGTCGTCCTCGGTAACGAGCAGTCGTTCGACGCCGTGCTCGGTGGTAATCGAAGATTTTTCCGCGTATACGCATTTGCCGAAAAACATCTTTTCGCGCTTACGCGCAATGACGACGCTTACGCGTTTTCCGAAAGTTTCTGCGAGATAGTGCGCAACCGAATACGCAAACGGCACGCCTTTGCTCTCGGCAGTGAAAATCACCGTATTGTCCGAAGCGCGGAAATCGTCGTTCTCGGATATGAGCGCGGCAAGGTCGCGCGAAAGCACGCTGACGAGTTCGAAGTCGGAAAGCGTGTCGAGATAGGCTATGCACGTGCCGTAGTCTACTTCGTATATCGGGAGTTCCCGCGTTATGTTTTTATAACGGAAAGTATATGTATTCATTATTCCCTCTTTTCCTCTTTCCGGAACGTGGCGTCCCGGCGAAGGGATAAAAAAGAGAGGGCGAAAGTCAATCTTTCGTATTTCGCCCTCTCTTTCGTTTATTTGCCGAAATATCTTTTAAGCAGTCCCGCGAAAGCCTTGCCGTGACGCGCTTCGTCGCGAGCCATTTCGTGAACGGTGTCGTGGATAGCGTCAAGCCCGAGCTCCTTCGCTCTCTTCGCAAGGTCGGTCTTGCCCTTGGTCGCGCCGTTCTCTGCCTCTACGCGCATTGCGAGGTTCTTTTCGGTGGAGTCGGTAACGACTTCGCCGAGCATTTCCGCGAACTTAGCCGCATGCTCCGCTTCCTCGTATGCCGCTTTTTCCCAATAAAGACCGATTTCGGGATATCCCTCTCTGAACGCGACGCGAGCCATTGCGAGGTACATACCGACCTCGGAGCACTCGCCGTTGAAGTTCATGCGGAGACCTTCGATGATCTC
>CANQCB010000052.1 GCA_947589145.1 uncultured Clostridia bacterium
TATACTCGCCTACCGTCGTAAACTGGTTCTCAACAGCAGTACCCGTAACGGGGTCGTTGGCTATTTGAATTCCGCTCGCCGCACAGGTCATTTCGGATTTATTGCGCGAACTGCCTGCCATCGGAGCAGTGTGATGAGCGTCCGACATAAGCTTGATTTCGTATGTTCCGCCGTCAAGTTCATACCCATAGAAGCCGTTATCGTTATCGTCGTAGCAGTCATACGACGCAAGATCGTATGCGCTGAACTTGAGTTCGAGGGTAATTTGATTTCCGGGATTAAGAGTCGGAGTCTTTGCGAAAGCAAGAAGGTTCATCGCGGATTTTTCGATACCGCCGTCGGTATAAGGAGGCGTGAAATACAACTCAACAACATCTTTGCCGGGATAATCGCCCGTATTTTTTACGGTAACCTCGACCGTATATTCACCGTCAGCAGTAACGGTATTTTGATCCGGCCAATCTACGGACCATTCAAACTCCGTATAAGACAGACCGTAACCGAAAGGATATTGTACGATACCGTCATAACCCGAACCGTACTCGGTGGTAACCCCATCAAAGAATCCTTCGACGTCCGCCGTTTCATACCACTTATAACCGACGTAAATACCTTCTTGATAATACAGCGAATTACCGTTGTTGACGGTGGACGCCCAAGAAGGAGAATATGCCTTGCCGTCTACAAGATTGTAGTTGTATGCATAAGTATCGGCAGTGCGACCCGAAGGGCTAAACTGTACGACGGTTTCTTCAGCCGATTCTTCATCTTCGGAAGACGCTTTAACGGTTTTTTGTCCGTAAAGTAAATTGGGAATAGCGCGAGCGCCCGACTGACCGGTAGCGCCGATATACATTGCAGCATCTATTCCATAGTCTTCGAGGAAACCGAGTTCCATCGTGTTGGTAGTGTTAAGCAACACTATTACTTTTCCGCTGCTGAAGTATGTGGTAACATATTCCAACATAGTCTTTTCATTCGCGGTAAGCTCGAGCCACGCGCCGTTTGCGTATCCCGAGACGTTCAATGTCTCGCCTCCTCCGCAGTTTTCGCCGGTGTTACGGCTGAATACTACGATCGCAACGTCGGAGAAGTCTTTTGCCGCCGACATACGCTCATCGGTATAGAAAGACTCACCGGGGTTATATATGGCCTGCATTGACTGACTCGACTGCTGACCGACATGGTTGATAGTATCCGAACCTGCGCCCGACTGACTCGCATAATCCGCAAGTAATTCTTCGTTAATCTCATAACCTGCGTCCTTAAACGCCTGGGAAATCGTCACGCGATTCTGATCGAGGACGGGCGAACCGCCCGAACCCGTACCGCTGAGCAAGTAACCTGCGTCGGTAGAATTCCATCCGAAGAGATTGACCTTATTTTCCCTCTCGTTCGTGGGATCAAGGGGCAGTGTGGGAGTACCGCTCTTTGTCTCATTGCGAAGAAGCACCGCGCTGTCCTCTACCAATTCGGGGACAAGTGCGTCGCCAGACGAGTACGTATCGCTGCTGCTTTGGGCGTTTCCTCCGCCGAAATAGTTATTCAACGAAATTTTGTTTGCGTTGATAAAGTAGTTTCCGACGATCAGTCCGGCAATAAGCACGATTGCTACTACAATCAAGACAATCTGCTTTACGCCAAATTTGAATTTCATCTAATCATTCCTCCATTAAGATTTTTTTGATACGATGCATAAAAATACACAATATCACTCTATAAAATGATAACATTATATGGAAATAAAAGCAATAGACTTTTTTCATATACGGTATATTTTTGTGACTATAAATAATATATTTTGTAACAAATTGTAGATCGAAAAGCAACTATAATTCCATATCGCAATTATGGTTATTACGATGTTTTACAGGCAAAATATTTTACCGAAATCCGCCAGATATTTTATGCTCGGTTTTTCCTCGCCCGATTGCTTTCGGATAGGCACGCTGCCCTATGCGCATATTATTTGCGACCTTTATATCTGATTATTTATTCCAAGGCGATTATAAGTCGAAAACGGACGAACTTCAATAGTTTTGCCGTAAACTCAAAGTGAAATTCATAATCTATAAAAAGAACATTTCGCCCATTTTCGTTCACAGACGGCTTTTCTTCCTCACCGCTGCTTACTTCGCTCGTAAGGCGACCTGCGTTGCGCAGGTTCTCACCTGTCCCGCAAAAATAAAAACGCCCGTTTGGGCGTTTCTATTTTTGGCGGAGAGGACAGGATACCGCCTTTGGCGGGTTACTCGCAGACGGCTTTTCTTCCTCGTCGCCGCTTACTTCGCTCGTAAGGCGACCTGCGTTGCGCAGGTTCTCACACCTGTCCCGCAAAAATAAAAAACGCCCGTTTGGGCGTTTTTTATTTTTGGCGGAGAGGACAGGATTCGAACCTGCGTGCCCTTGCGAGCAAACTGATTTCGAGTCAGCCCCGTTATGACCACTTCGATACCTCTCCACAGCGGTCATATTTTATCATAACCGCATATAAAACGCAAGCATTTTTATTTAACGTGCCATATTTCTTTTGCGTATTCGAGAATCGATCTGTCGGATGAGAATTTACCTGCGTTGGCAAGGTTCATAATACTCTTTGTATAGAATTCGTCCGTGCCGTATTCCGAGTTGGCAATGGCCTTTACTCTTACATAATCTTTGAAATCGTACAGGCTCATGTAATTATCTTCTCCGCGAAGTTTATCGAATATCGAATGGAGCATTCCCGTGCCGTTATCGTTCAAAGTGCCGTTTACGAGAGTGTCCATTACCCTGTGAATTATCGGATCGTTGTCGTAATATTCCCAAGGATGATATTCGACGCGTTTCTCGTTGACTTCCTGCACGCTCGCACCGAAAATATATTCGTTTTCTTCACCCGCTTCTTCGGCTATCTCTATGTTCGCCCCGTCCATAGTGCCCAGCGTCACCGTTCCGTTCAACATAAACTTCATGTTGCCTGTGCCCGACGCTTCCATGCCGGCAAGAGAAATTTGTTCGGATATATCTGCCGCGGAAACTATATATTCCGCATAAGAAACGTTATAGTTCGTCACGAATATGACCTTCATTTTGTCCTGCATATCGGGATCTCTGTTTACCATGTCCGCAATACAGTTGATAAATTTCATGATCGCTTTGGCATGATAATATCCCGGTGCGGCTTTTGCGCCGAAGATAAACGCCGTGGGCTTCCAATCGGGCATTCTGCCCTCTTTTATTTCGTAATAGAAATAAACTATGGAGAGCGCATTCAACAGTTGTCTCTTATACTCATGCATTCTTTTTACCTGCACGTCGAAACAAAAGTCGGGATTGAGTTCTATGCCTTCATGCTCTTTTATATAATTTGCCAAACGTTGTTTGTTTGCGTGTTTGACTTCCTTGAATTGCTTGATAAACTCGGGGTCTTTTGCATATTTTTCGAGTTTTTTCAACTGTTTGAGATCGGTTATATATTCTCTGCCGATTTTACTTTCAATGAGTTCGCAAAGTTTACCGTTGCAAAGTTTGAGCCAACGTCTGGGCGTAATACCGTTGGTTTTGTTGACAAATCTGTCGGGATACATCGCATACCAATTCTTGAATATGTCGTTTTTGAGTATCTCGGTATGCACTGCGGCAACGCCGTTAGTCGTATGAGAAATATATATGGCAAGTCGAGCCATGTGTATTCTGCCGTTTTCGAGAATGTTGTAGTTCCAGGTGTCGGGAACGCGCATTGCCGACAGTTCGAAGTTGAGTTTGCGCTGTATCTCCTCGATTACGGCATACACTTCGGGCAAAATGCGTCTGAACAAATCTATGTCCCACTTTTCGAGCGCTTCGCCCATAATGGTATGGTTGGTGTAAGCAAAAGTCTTGTGCGCGATTGCAAACGCCTCTTCGAAAGAAAGCCCTTCATGTTCGAGGTTGAGTATGAGTTCGGGAATTGCAACGACGGGGTGCGTGTCGTTAAGTTGGATAGCGCGATAGTCGCCGAACTTGGAGAAGTCGTGACCGAACTTCTTTTTGTAATTTTTGATTATATCCTTTATCGAAGCGCTGACGAAGAAATATTGTTGGCGAAGTCTGAGCGTCTTGCCCTCTATCCTCTCGTCGTTCGGATAAAGCACGTAAGAAATAATCTCCGCCGCATTCTTCTCGCTGAGCGCGTTCGTATAGTGCATATTATTGAATTCGATATAGTCGAGTTTGTTGATCGGCTCGCATTGCCAAAGTCTGAGCGTATTTATCGTCTTTCCGCCGTATCCTATTACGGGAAAGTCGTACGGCACTGCCTTTACTTTCATGTCCGAAAACGATACGATTTGCGTCTGATCCTCATGTCTTATCGACCACGGGTCGCCGCAAGTCGTCCAATCGTCAACGGACTCTACCTGAAAACCGTTCACGAAAGACTGTTTGAACAAACCGTATTTGTATCTTATTCCATAGCCGTCAAGCGGAATATCTTCGGTCGCCGCCGAGTCGAGATAGCACGCCGCAAGCCTGCCGAGCCCGCCGTTACCGAGCGCGGAATCCGGTATTTCCTCGAAACGGCGAATGTCGACGCCCCTTTCTTTAAGCAGATTATCGACTTCGTCGAGATAGCCGAGGTTGAGCAAATTGGAAAAAATCGAACGGCCCACAAGGTATTCGGCGCTGAGATAATATGCGCGCTTTTTCTCGCTCTGCTTCTCGTTAGTATTATGCCAAACGGTATTTATGTTGCGCATAATCGATTTTGAAAGCGCGTTATAGAGTTGGGCTGTGGTCGCCTTTTCCATTGTGGTCGAGTAGTCGTATGAGAGCATTTGCTCCATAGTGTCGATAATTTTGTTGGACATATATAATCTCCTGTAAAATAAATTCGTTTCGATTCCGAATTACGGCTCAATTGTCGTCGATTGTATGCGATCTGCCGTAAGCGGAAGTTATTTCGCGCATTTTAATTGCAAGCGCGGGGTCGTTATATTTTTGCGGTATACGATAACTCCAATTTTCGGTCGAAAGAGTTCCCGGCAAATTTATTCTTCCCTCGCCGCCGATTTTCAACCAATCCTGCATGGGAATTATGCATATTTTCGCTTTCGAAGCCATACCGAGAGCAATTATAGCGTCGCAAACGTCTTCGTCGCTTTCGACTTTGAACGAAAGTTTCATACGTTCGAGTTCGGCGCGAACTTCGCTGACGAACCATTCCTTTCTGTCGCCGAGCATGCCTATATATCCCATCAGCGTATCGTTGTCGTGCGTTCCGGTGTATACTACGCAATTATCCGATTTATAATTATGCGGCAAGTATTCGTTTCCGTCACCCGAATCGAACGCAAATTGAAGTACTTTCATACCGGGATATCCCACTTTTGCGAACATTTCCCGCGCAGAATCGTCGAGTATTCCGAGGTCCTCGGCTATAACGTCCATTTTGCCGCACGAACGCTCGATCTCCTCGAAAATAGCCGATGAAGGTCCGTCTACCCACTTCCCGCCTTTCGCCGTTTTGTCGCCGAACGGAATTTCCCAATATCTGTCGAAACCGCGGAAGTGATCGATCCTGACTATGTCGTAAATCTCAAAGCACTTTTTAAGCCGCGCCTTCCACCAATAATATCCGTCGGCTTTCATATATTCCCAATCGTATACGGGATTGCCCCAAAGCTGACCCGTTTCGCTGAATGCGTCGGGAGGACAGCCAGCGACGACGGTGGGATTGAGATTTTCGTCGAGTTTGACCATTTCGGGGTGCGTCCAGCACTCCACGCTGTCATAGGCAACGTATATCGGCATGTCACCGACTAGTTTGATATTCTTTTTGTTTGCGTAGCTTTTCAGCGACTGCCACTGTTTGAAAAACGTAAACTGCGCCCATTGCCAAAAAAGAATATCTCTTTTGTGCGTCCTTTTGAACGCGGCGATGGTTCGCTTATCGCGAAATTTCAAACCTTCTTCCCACGTGCTCCACGCCCGATGACCTTGCGTTTCCTTTATCGCACGAAAAAGCGCATAATCGGAATATTCGCCGCGACGCAAGAAAGAGGCGAAAGATTTATCTTCCGTATCGAATCTATCGAACGCTTTATGAAGAATTTCGAAACGCGTATTGAATAAATTTTCGTAATCTATACGCGAATCGGGAGAAGTTTCAAAAGGTTTGATTTCGGACTTCGACAGCAATCCGTCTTTGACGAGGTATTCGAGATCTATAAAATACTCGCTGCCTGCTGTCGTACAAGCCGATTGATAAGGAGAGTCGCCGTAACCCGTGGGAACTAACGGCAAAACCTGCCATAAGCTCTGACCGGACCGAGCAAGAAAATCGACAAAATCGTGCGCTTCTTTTCCAAGCGAGCCTATTCCGTATTTACCCGGCAATGACGCTATATGTAATAATACTCCGCTATGTTTTGTCACGATATGCCAAATACCTCATTGTATAGTTAAATATTATCATTTTTACTTTACCGTGTCAAATATTATCAAATAAAAAACAATATTAAAAAATAATAAAAAAATAAAGCCCACAATATTTTGCGGACTTTATCTGCGAATGACGCTATATAGTGTTTTATGAATTCTTTTCTTTGACTTGCAGCCAAGAAATCTTTTGCGTGTTTTTCTTTACTATGATTCGCAGCGCCCATTCCAAAATTACGGATAACAGCACTGCCATCATAACCCACGCGAATAGTCGCGGCGTTTCTTCGAGGAAGTTTGCCTTTGCGTAATATATCGCGCTGCCTATGCTCTTCGCGGTATATGCAAGGATTTCCGCGGATATGACCGCTTTGACGTTCATTCCGAACGTTGCGGATATGCAAGAAAGCATATTGGGCAAAAGTAACGGCAGATATACCGTCCGCGTGCTGTGCAGGAATCCCGAGCCCATTTCTTTCAGCACGTCGCAAATAGCAGGATCTATATTCGCCGTCGCCGTGCGAATTTGTTGATAAACAATCGGAAATACGAGCATAATCCCGATAACCGCGGGAACTACGCCCGACGGCAACGATATAACAAGTAAGAGTGCGATTGCCGCAACGGGCGCCGCGCGCATAAACGCCACTATCGGAGAGATTACCGCGCCTACCGATTTATACTTCCCTGCGAGTATGCCGAACATTACGCCGAATATAAATCCTATTATAAAGCCGATAACGCATCGCAACAACGTCCAACCGATATTTATATACGTCTGCGCCTCCCCGAACAATATGAAAAATTGCACAAAGGTCGCGGAAAACGTCGGCAATGCGATTTCGAGGTTCATTGCGCGCGCGACGATCTCCCACACTCCGAAAAGTACGAGAGCGGAAGCCGCCGCTATCAGGATATATCTGTTTTTATACAATACTTCTTTCATTGCGTCTCCGTGGTTTGGTGGTTTGCGCGGTTAAGTGCGTATAATCTGCGCCTGCGACCGAGCGCGACGGGCTTATCCGAGGAACAGATCGTCGGCTGCCTGCACGCCTATATTTCCGAGCAAAGCCTTTACCGCGGCTTTGGAGTCGGCGGAGTTGCGATACATGACGGTCATGTTCGGCGCGGCGGCTTGAAGCGCGGCGGCTTTGACCGAGCAGCCCTCAATGCTTTCGGCTTTTGCGCCCACAGTCGCTACGTCGTTTAAGAAGGCGGTCACGCTTTCGTTTGCCCGCTCGTTCACTTTGGCAACGAGAGCGGGATTTTTATCGTAGACGTCGCTCCTGACAAACAAACCCGCCATGGGGAAATCGTTATCGGTGACGTCCTTGTATATTTTCGATACCGATCCGAGCACTTCGAATTCATTTCCGCTGTTTTTGAGCGCTGTTATAGCCGGTTCGGCAAACACTGCGGTAACGGCGTCGCCGCGCGCTATCTCCGCCTGTATGGTCGAAGCGTCGGAGCCGTTGAGCGTAACGTTTGCTCCCGCTTGATCAAAGAGATATTCCGCAGACTTGCCGGGTATTGCCGCTAAACCTATCGTCTCGACCGTCTTACCGTCGAATTGCGAAAGGAATTCCGTCGGACTTGCGCATTGGTCATATGTCGTAAAGCCCTCTTCGGTCGTGACGAAGTAGAGAACGCCCCAACTCGTCACGTTCATGAGTTTGTAGTCGTGTTGATTCTTCCCCGTTTTTGCCGCGTTGTGCATGTTGGCGCCGACGTTAACGGGCGCTACGATGAACTCTTTGCCTTCGGTGAACTGCGCCGCAATATTGGCTTCGGCAGTTACGGAATACTTCATATCCGCAATGCCCTCTTTGGTTTCGAAATCATCGTCCCACATGTCGGCGAATATAGCCACCGTTACGCCGTCGGGCGCGACAAATTCATACTCGGTGGTCACACGCTCGCCGCATGCCGCAAACAGACTAAGCGGTATAATGCAGGCTATTGCCGCAACTATAATCGCAAATCTCAATTTTTTTGCTTTCATTTTATGCCTCCGTTAATTTAGTTTGTTGACAAGTTGCCCTTATTATAGTATAATCGGAAAAAATTGTTGGTTGTTTTTACAACATTTTACGGATATGGATAAATTAACTTTGGAAAAAATAGCAAACTCACGGCTCATGCAAGGAATTTCGGACGTGGAAAAAATGATGGTTTGTTTCGGCGCAAGAGAAATCGAAAAGCGCAGCGGCGAAACCATTGTCGGATACGGTGAAAAAGCGTCTATTGTCATTATTACTTACGGCAAGGCAACCGTCGTCAGCGAGGACTATTTCGGCAACCGTAACATTATCAATAAACTTTCCGAGTGCGAAATCTACGGCGCGGCGTTTGTATATTCGAGGCACGAGGTAACGTCACGCCTTATCGCCGACACGGACGTTCGGGCAGTTATGCTTGACGGAGAAAAATTGCATAAGGCATGCGGCGAAAACTGTGCCGACCATACTCGATTTTTATATAATGTCGTGAAAACAATAAGTCAGAGCTGCGTAGGCTTCCTCGAAAAAACCGAACACCTTTCGCGGCGCACAACGCGAGAAAAAGTCCTGTCGTACCTCACCGCAGAGAGTATTAAAAAAGGCGCAACCGAGTTCACTATTCCCTTTTCGCGTCAGGAACTTGCCGATTATCTCGCCGTCGATCGTTCCGCACTCTCTTCCGAACTCGGGCGAATGCAAGCCGACGGACTTATATGTTTCAAAAGATCAAGATTTAAGATCAATAACACTATATTGAACGCGTAATTTTCAGGCATTGAAAAAACGCGTGTAACCGGCACATTTTTCCGGCCGAATAAGGCGAATAATTTTCTTGATAATTTAGCAACGATAATTCTTGACATAATCGCCGCTCTTTGATATAATTCTTTTGGCTTTGGAGAAGTACCCAAGTGGCTCAAGGGGCTCCCCTGCTAAGGGAGTAGTATGGATAAAACTGTAGCGAGGGTTCGAATCCCTCCTTCTCCGCCAAAAAGAACCTGAATCGAATATTTCGATTCAGGTTCTTTTTGTATAACGAAAACAGCCTCGAAAAGAAAGTAAAATCAAAAAAGACGACGCTCCGCGCGGGTTTGATGACTTTCTTTTTTGTTTTACGGTTTGGCGCGCCGTTTTAGTCAGGCTCACACCAAAGTGCCATTTTAATTACCGAAATACTTCGGATAAAATTTCCCAATTAGCAGAATGTATATCGTCGCTGTATTCGTCGGTGCAAATACAAAGCTCCTCGCTCTGCTTGTCATAGCGAACGAACCCGCCGTGCAAATTGTGCTTATCAAGATACTCGCGCAATACGTCGAACTTCTTCGGTGAGAAAATGTCGATATCTTCGCTCGTGCCGTAACGGTCAAAGCCGCCCTTGGTCTCTATTATCCAGGTTTCCCCCTTGACGGAAAGAATATAGTCGGGATAAAAAACTTTTTGTTTATTGCTGTTGTCTTGATAGACAATGGAAAAATACTCGTCACCTTTGTCGCCGTTCTTATAAAACCACTCGACGGCGGGACAA
Source organism: uncultured Clostridia bacterium (assembly GCA_947589145.1). Taxonomy (GTDB): domain Bacteria; phylum Bacillota; class Clostridia; order Christensenellales; family Pumilibacteraceae; genus Protoclostridium. The sequence goes on from CANQCB010000052.1 coordinate 9,928, forward strand.
TTCTCGCAAAACTTCTCGAACTTTTTCTCCGCCGACGATCTCGGCTCCGCCGAAAACAGATATCCCTGATACACGTTCTTGCGGCTCACTGTCTGCACCTTGCTTGTCGCGTCGTATGTGAATGATACGCTGTGCGGGATATGAAAGGGCTTTTGGGAAACATTCGGAAACGACATATGACTTTTTCTTAATTCCGCTGCCATTGCCTCTTTGAATATGCGTTTAAGCGTGTCGGTATTGTTAATTACAAACGCATAGAGTTCCCGCACGGACAAGTCCAACACCTGCCCCGCATAAGTAAATTTAC
>CANQCB010000053.1 GCA_947589145.1 uncultured Clostridia bacterium
GAAGCAACTGGGCTCTTACGACTCAAGTGCTCCGTAACGAGTGGGGATTCCGCGGCACTGTTATTACCGACTGGCAGAATAATTACATGGATAAACTTCGCGGAATATTCGGTGGAAACGACCTGTGGCTTGGCGGAAATGCCGGCACCTTCAACTTTGACGATCCCGAGCAGGCATATTGTGCTCGTCAATCGGCTAAGAACATACTTTACACTTATATCGACTGCCACATGACCGTTGCCGATCCTAACGATGGTCCGAACATCGTCGGTAGCAAGACCTCCGGACTCTTCATCTTCATTTGGGTATTGTTTAATGTGCTCTTAATAGCAGGTATAGCGCTCTGCGTTGTATTCTTCATTATCAGCCCGAAGCAAATGCGCGCTGCAAAAGCTGCTAAAAAAGCGCAGCAAAACGGCGACAATAACGTTCGGTAATTATTCGGTTCGTTAGATAAGAAAGCAAAGGCGTGCCTTCGGGCGCGCCTTTGTTATATTTGCGTTTATAATAGCGATATCGATTTTTCGTCGTTAATATCAAACAAAAAAGACGGCTCCATTTGCGCGAAGCCGTCTTTTTCTGCCCAATAAGATGGGGCTTAAGCATTATCGTCGCTGTCGTCAACCTTGCAAATACCTCTCTTGAACATGAGAGAGGCGCATATACCGATAGCGACGAGTACGGACGCTAACACAACCATAGTGATTGCATAGCCGCCCATTCTCTCGTCTCCGTTCAGTTTGATAAGCACAAACGCTATACCCAACAGAACGAAGGCGGTTCTGAGGCAGGACAGAAATATGCCCATTGCGCTCATTTTTGCCTTTGTAACCGAAAGTTCGGTTTTTCTTTGAAGTGGCGTTTTCATATCCGTAGTATAAGCGATTTCGATAAATATCATACAATTTTGGCAAAATACTCCTTTTATCCGCATAAATATATTAGGAGGTAATTTATGGTATTTGAGAGTTTTCTTGCTTTTCTCGGAAAGGTCTTTTGTTTTTCGGCATACATAAAAGGAAGCGGTTCTTTTCCCGAGCCGCTCAGCGAGGAAGAAGAGCGCAAATATATAAGCCTCTGTAAAGAAGGGGACAATAAGGCACGCGAAATACTCATAAAACATAATCTGAGGCTTGTCGCTCACATAGTAAAAAAATACAGCGGCGCAGGCGAAGCGGATGACCTGATCTCCGTCGGAAGTATAGGCCTCATTAAGGGCATACAGACTTTCGAGTATGGCAAAGGCAGTCAGTTGGCAACTTACGCCGCCCGTTGCATAGAAAACGAGATCTTAATGTATATCCGCGCTAACAAGAAACACAAGTGCAACGTTTCACTGTCCGATACGGTCGGTTCGGATAAAGACGGGAACGACATAACGCTTATCGACGTTCTTTCGGTACCTGCCGACAGCATAATAGAAGAAGTGGAAAACAAGGTATTGATGGAAAAAATAATTGCCTGCGTGAACAAACTCCCTCCGCGCGAGCGCACGATTATTACGTTGCGTTACGGTCTCAACGGGGGAGTGTCATATACGCAACTTCAAGTGGCGCAAAAACTGAAAATCTCACGCTCTTATGTATCGCGAATCGAGAAGAAAGTTCTTTCGAAAATTTCATCGGAGATAAATACGTGAATGAATTAACTTGCAATTTGGAATTGTGTTAATTTTACGTAAAATATAAAAACGCCCGGGTAGGCGTTTTTATATTGGTGAGAATAACCTGTAAGCCGAATTCTGTCATTGGACGGTTATCTGTCTCGACCTTACGTTACCGTAAGGTTCAAGCGATGCGGAAGGGGAGCGGACAACCCATATCCCTTCAATCTTGCACCGAATGGGGTTTACATAGCGCCCTGCGTTACCGCAAAGCCGTGTGAGCTTTTACCTCGCCTTTCCACCCTTACCGCAGATGCGGCGGTATATTTCTGTTGCACTTTCCTTGGAGTCGCCTCCACCGGTAGTTAGCCGGCATTCTGTCCTGTGGTGTTCGGACTTTCCTCGTCTGCGCTAAGCGCAGCCGCAACCGTCCGGTTATCTCGAATAAATATTATCATTTCGGAGAAAAAAAGGCAAGCAAAATAGCATAAACAAGTTTCGTTTGTCAATAATTGCTTTGTGCTTTATTTGATAATTTCCATATTGTCCGCTATTGCGGCGGGATCGATAATATTTATAATTGTTTCGCCGAGAGTAAACTACGAGTTCAAATTGCCGTCTCTGCTGAATCGCGACGAGATCATGGACGGAGTGAGAAGGCTTGCGGCACAGCCGCAGGAGATGCGTTTTCGCGACGGAATTTCCGCTCGTTTTATGCGCAAATATTGCCGCAGAGCCGAAAAAATCATCGAATCGAAACTGCGCTTTGGCGTGGAATGTGACGATTACGAACGAAGATATTCGGGGAATTACCATATAATCTGCGAAGCGTTCGAGGAAATCGACAGGGCTGCGGGAGGATTTTCTTCTTTGCCTCGCGTGGGTAATATGCCGTCATTATATTATCTTTTATCTTTTATTGTCGGGTCTTGCGGCGGCAAAATCGACGGTGAAACATTGAAAGAGTATATTGACGCATATAATGCGGTAAGACCGCTTACTTGGGTGGAGATATGCAATATTAAGCCTATGCTTGCCTACGTCTTGCTCGAAATCATGACCGTTTATGCCTCGAAAATAATTAAGCGCGACGAGATCAAATCACGCGCCGCGCGCGATATAGCCCTTGGCGTAATAAATGAAAATTACCTCGGTTATAACAGTTACGTCCGTCTGATTTATTCCGACGAAAAATTGCGAAGCAAATTATATTCCGCTTGCTCGCGACGCGGTTTGGACGCAGACGGAGCGGAAACAGTGGACGCAAAATTACTTGCGGGTTACAGCGGAGGAGTCGCAACTGTCATAGACAGTCTGCGAGCGAATGAATATTCCGCGGAATATTTACTTTCACTGTCCGTCGCCGCTCGAATATTTGAAAACGAGGACGTTGTCTTTTCCGACCTCACGACGGAATGTAAGACAAAATATATCGAGGAGATTTCGCGTCGCGCGAGGAAGAACAGCGAATCCGAATTAGCACGAAAGATCGTCGCGTTGTCGAAAAGAAACCGCGATGACATAGCGAGATATATTGTCAAGCCGCCTCTCGGGAAAAAGGTTTTGTATATACAAGCGCTTTGCATAACGGCACTGTCCGCGGCATTTTCGGTATTATCCGCAATTTACCTTTTTCCGACGTTGAAAATACTTTGCGGTATTGTAAGTTTTCCCATACTGATCGTCGCGTTAAACAGATTATGGCTGTATGTTATGGGACGGTTTACGAGAAACCGAATAGTGCCCGAACTTAAAGCGGATAATGCGCCGAAAACCGCAATAATATACACCATAGCCGTGTCGAACGAAGCCGAGGTGAAAAAGGCTTTCGAAAATATTCAAACGCTTGCCGCGTTGAACCGAGCGGAATATTTTTCATACGGAATTTTGATAGATTGTATAAATAAGGAGTACGCAAAAGTCGGCGAAGATATATCGCGCTGTTTCGGCGAAATAAGGCCTTCTGAGCGTTTTTTTGCATGCCTGCGAAAAGTTGCTTGGGAGAGAAAACGCGGCGCCCTGATACAATTTAACGACCTTGTGACTTTCGGGATCTCCGAGCCGTTTCGCGGAATATGGGGAAGCGTGGAAAAATACAAATATATAATAACGTTGGACGGAGACTCCGTATTGACGCGCGCCGAACGGTTGGTCGGAATGATGGAACATCCGTTTAATTCGACATACAATATTATGTCGCTCGGCATGAATGCGAAAATCTCCGAGCTGAAAACGCCTTTTTCACGCCTTATGAGCGGCGCAAGCGGAATATCGCACTACGATTTCCAATCGTCCGATATCATTTTCAACGCATACGGCTTCGGCAATTACACGGGAAAGGGGATTTACCGCACCGCGGAATTCAACGACGCACTTCGCGACGCTTTTCCCGACAATCGAATTCTCAGTCACGACCTTATAGAGGGCGCGGTGGCAGGATGCGCTTTCAGCGGAATAAGCGGGCTTGACGAATATCCGCAGACGTTCTCGGCGTTTATTCGCAGGCAGATACGTTGGATGCGCGGAGATCTGCAACTCGCCCCGTGGCTGGGCAAAAACGCGAAAAATCGCTATGGCGAGAAAGGGTATATAAACATAGGGAGCGTCGCAAAATGGCAGATTTTTACAAATATCTTAAACGTGATTTCGCCCGTTTGTTCGCTTATTCTTTTGACCCTCTGTCCGATCTTCGAAAATTATATTTTTCTTCCTTTTGCTTTTGCTCCGCAATTACTCGATATCTTATTATCGCTCGAAATGGGATTTAAGCATGGGCGCGAGATATCTCTCTGCGTTTTAAGAGTTATTTATTCCGCGCTATGGTTGCCTACTTTGGGCGTATATTGCTTATTCGCAATTTGCATAACGGCGTGGCGAATGATTACGCACCGAAATTTGCTTCGCTGGAATACTTACACGGCAAGCGGCGGAAGGTGCATATTCGAGGGAAACTTTGCGTTATCAATGGTATTTCTTATATTCGGAATAATCCGATTATCGCCTTTGACAATAGCCTTATCGGCGATATTTTTGAGCGCCTTGCCGCTTGATTTATTCTTATCCTCGGAAAGCCGTCGCAAAGTCGGGATCGATAGGGATTCCTTTCTTAAACTTGCCCGAAAAACTTGGAATTATTTCGAAGAAACTTTGATCGAGCGAAATAACTTTCTGCCGTGCGACAACTTTCAGGAGCATAAAGGGTGGGCGAACCGTACCTCTCCGACCAATATCGGCTTGGCGCTTTCTTCCGTCATAAGCGCCGCGGAAATCGGGATTATTTCCGAGAGCAGAAGAGATATATTGCTCGAAAAAATTCTCATAACTTTGAGTAGGCTCGAAAGATTTCGCGGAATGCCGTATAATTGGTACGAAGTAGATACTATGCTTCCGCTCCCTCCGAAATATGTATCTTCGGTCGATTGCGGAAACTTGCTCGCCGGGCTGCTGTCGGTCGCCGCGATCGGGGGAGAAAACGGAAATAGAGCAAGAAAGATTATTGGCGAAATGGATATAAGTTTTCTTTTCGACAACAAAAAAGGTCTTTTATATATCGGCTATAACGTCGACGATTCAAAGTTCGATATCGGGCATTACGATTTACTCGGAAGCGAAGCGGCGCTCACATATATGGTTGCCGCCGGGTGCGGGAAAATTCCATACGCGGCATATTACAATCTGTCGCGCCGTTCCACGCGTTGCGGCAAAAAAGTGCTGACAAGCTGGACGGGCGGTATGTTTGAGTATTTACTTCCGCTTTTGTATTTTTCCGCACCCAAATATTCGCTTGTGGGGAAGAGCGCAACGGGCGTGGCGGATATTCACAAAAAATATTCTCGAAAGTTCTGCGATATATACGGCATGAGCGAGTGTCTGTACGGAGCTATGAACGATAATTCGGACTATAAATATAAAGCGTTCGGGATATATTCGATAGCTCTTTCGAGCGAGAAATCCCATAACGTATTTGCTCCGTATGCGGCTGTTATGGCGGCAAGCATAATCGGAAAAGATAACGGCGTGCCTGCGCTTCTCGACAAATATTGCGGTATTCATGGATTATACGATTCGTTTGACGCGGACGCAAATGCTGTGATCAAATCGACCATGGCGCACCACCAAGGCATGACAATGCTTGCGACGGCAAATATATTGAATAACGGCTCTATGCAACGCTTGGTGCAAAATACGACGGAGGGCAGAGCGGCGGCCGTGCTGTTGGAAGAGCCTCGAACAGCGCTTGATTTTTGCCGAAAGAAACCGAAACCGCCGACGCACTTCCGCGCGGATATATATTCGGGCGTTACCGTAAGCCGTTCCGTTTTACCTCAACTAAATTATATTTCAAACGGAAATTATAAATGTGTTATAGACGAGTGCGGAAAAAACTATCAGATATGCGACGGGGTACTGCTTTCGCGTTTCGACAGACTTTCGGGACTTAGAGTATTTTTTGGAATAAACGGAAAATACTACGAGCCGACCGCAATGGGCAAGTGCGTTCACAATTCGTTTTCTTCGCGATACTCCGCAAAGATAGGTAATGTTTTCTCGGAAATAACCGCGGGCGTTCAGTTTGATGAAAATGCCGAAAATCGCAAGATTTACCTTAAAAATACGGGTAAAAACAACGTTGTTATGTCTGTCATAGTAGCGGCAAAACCCTGTTTGACGTCACGAGAAGCCGATTTATCGCACAAAGCCTTTTCCTCTATGTTTGTCGAAACAGGATATAACGACGAAATCGACTGCGTTTATGCTCGTCGCGTAGATAGCAAAAATCATAAAATTCTCGCGCTTTTTTCCGATACGAAAGCGAAATATTGCGGAGACGAAAGGCGTTTGAAAACGGGAAAGGGTACGTCATTCGGTCGTACAACCGTGCCTGTTTTGTCCGCAAAAATCGATATTACTTTGTCTCCCGAAAGTGAAATAAAGCTCTCGTTCTATCTTGCATACGGACTTATGAGAGAGATCGCCGCTTACAGAAAATCGCTGTCTTTCAAGACCGAGGACGTTTCCATGTCGGTATTTTCCGGCATAAAAAAGATGTCTCATCGTGTACGTATTTTGGGGTCGTATTTACTTTTCAAGGGCGGAAGGAATAACGGGGCATTACCCTGCGTAACGTTGTCCGTAAACAAATCAAACGTTGATTTAATAACGCAAATATTGTCAGAACTCAGTACTCTTAAAGGATTCGGTATCGAATTTACGACGGTAATTTTTTACGCCGAACCCGTTTCGTATTTTATGGAGTTATCGCAAAAAATCAACGTCGCCTCGTCGGTGCTCGGAAAGGATTGCAGAATTATAAACGAACTTACGTTCAATGAAGTAGAACTCGAAGAGTTGAAAAAAAACGCGATAGACTTTTTCTCGGTAGTAAATCGTATTATGCCGCCGTACTACGAACTTGCTTCGACGCCTTACGCCAACGTGACGCTTCCTCTGCCGAGTATCGAATATCGTCTCGGGAACGGCGGATTTTCTTCGGACGGAAGTTATATTTTTTCCGAACAAACGCCATCGCCTTGGTGCAATGTTCTTTCCGACCGAAAAATCGGTTGTATCGTTTCAGACAAGGGCGGATTTACTTTCGGCGCGAATTCGCGTCAAGAAAAATTGACGCGTCATTCCAACGACGAATTAAACGACGAACACGGCGACGGAATTATTTTGGGCGAGGGCGGTACGCTTTGGTCTATAACGCGAAGTCCCGTCCCTCACGACTGCGAATATATAACGAATCACAATTTCGGTTATTCCGAGTTTATGTGCGGCTATAATTCCATAGTTGCGCGCCAAACGGTTTACGTGGATAACGGCGTAAAATATTATAAAGTTTCGCTTGAAAACCGTCTTAACATTATTCGCAGCTTAGACGTAATGTGTTTTGCAGAACTCGTTCTCGGAGATCGTATTTTCCGAACAAGGGGTGGAATTACATGCGGCAGAGACGGAGATTCGCTGTATGGCAAAAACGGCGATATAAAACTGTATCTTTCTTCCTCCGAAAAGCCCTGTTCGGTTGCATTCTTCGCAGAGAGTTTCAGAGACCGCAGCGGAAAAATCAGAGTGTGCGCGGAGTTGGAAAACGACGGTTGCACGCCGGCGCTCGTATATTCCGCAAAAATCAATTTACCGGCAAAGGGGAAGGCAGTCATTATTTTTACGTTGTCAACCGAAAATCACGTACCTTCTGTAAAGTCTGCCGAATGCGCGTTCGAAAGGGTAAAGAACAAATTCGAAAAGCTATTTTTTGTCGAAAGCGACGAATTGCCTGTTAAATACTACCTCAAATGGCTTGCATATCAGACGTACGTTTCGCGTTTTACCGCAAAATGCGGCTTTCAGCAAGTAGGCGGCGCGATAGGGTTCAGAGATCAGTTACAAGACTCGGTCGCGCTTCTCGGAATATGCCCCGAAAAAGTAAGGCGGCATATCCTTAATTGCGCGGCACATCAATTCGCCGACGGCGACGTTTTGCATTGGTGGCATGAACCCGCGATCGGCGTTCGTACCGAAATTTGCGACGATAAGCTGTTTCTTCCTTATGCGGTTGCCGAATATATCAACTACACCGGCGACGTTTCCGTTTTGAGCGAACAAGTTAAATTTTTGAAAGACAAACCGATTCCACGCGGCGAGCACTCCGTTTATGCTTATATGGAAGATAGCGACGAATACGGTTCCGTGCTCGATCATTGTATTCGCGCAATCAAGAGCGTCAAATTGACCGAACGCGATCTCGTAGCTATGGGAGCGGGCGATTGGAACGACGGAATGGATAAAGTCGGGATAAAAGGGAAAGGCGAAAGCGTTTGGTGCTCGATGTTTTTATACTATATCCTCGGCAAATTTTTGCAGTTTGCGGACGGCAAAACGATCGGCGAATTCCGTACGTTAAAGAAAAAATTATTTTATTCTCTCGAAAAGTGCTTTACGGGAGACCGATATATCCGAGCTTTTACCGACGACGGCGTCGCACTCGGCACGGAACAATCGAAAGAATGCAAAATCGACTTACTCGTTCAGAGTTGGGCGGTATTGTCGGGAATCGCCACGGGGGAGCGCGCAAAAATTGTGCTTACAACGGCATATAACAGGCTCGTCGATAAAGAAAACGGCATTATCAAATTGCTCGACCCTCCGTTTGCCGAGATGAAAGTCGGATATATTGCGGATTATCCGAAAGGCGTTCGCGAAAACGGTGGTCAATATACGCACGCCGCCGTATGGTTCATTTGGGCTTTGTACGAAGCGGGCATGTCCGATAAGGCGAACGAACTTCTCGAAATGATATTGCCGTGCAATCATACCGCCGATATTGCCGGGGTGGAAAAATATATGAAAGAGCCTTATGTAGTCGCAGGGGACGTATATGACGGTGCGCTTGCCGGCAGAGGCGGTTGGACTTGGTACACGGGTTCGGCAGGGTGGCTTTATCGTCTTATCATCGAAAAATATTACGGCATAAAAGTCTGCGCCGACGGAGTAAGTATTTCTCCCAATTTGCCTTTTGATAAAGTAGTGAATTTGAAACTAAGACTGAGCGGCGGGGAATTTAACCTCGTTATCGACAGCAGGAAACGCGGGAAGTGGAAAACAAGTATCGGTATAATCGGATACGAAGGGGCGGTTATTCCGCAAAAGTCTCTATACGGAAAGACGGTGACGGTACGGCGACAAAAACCCATTGACTAACCTGTCGCACTGTGCTATAATTTGAATATGGAAGATTTGTTTTCGTTGGCAACGAATAGCAGTAAAATGCGCCCTCTTGCGGACAGAATGCGCCCGAAAACTCTGGACGGGTTTATCGGGCAGGAACACCTTGTCGCGAAAGGGTCATTGCTGAATCGTGCCATAACCGCCGATAAACTCGGCAGTTGCATATTTTTCGGTCCGCCCGGTTGCGGCAAAACGACGCTCGCTACAATAATTGCCGAGAGTACACACGGCGCTTTTGCAAAAATGAATGCCGTTTCGTCGGGGGTTTCCGACGCAAAAAAACTCATTGACGAGGCGCGCGAACGGCTTAAAATGTACGGCAAACGTACCTATCTGATTCTCGACGAGTGTCACCGTTGGAATAAGGCGCAATCCGATTGCGTACTGTCCGCGATTGAGGACGGCAGCATTATATTTATCGGCTCGACTACCGAAAATCCGTATGTCTCGATGACGAGCGCAATAGTTTCGCGCTGTCGAATTTTCGAACTTAAACCGCTTTCGGACGACGACGTTAAGAAGGGGCTCTGCCGCGCTATCGAGGACGTTCGGTTGCAAGTATTCCTTGAGATGCGTCAAGATTTG
>CANQCB010000054.1 GCA_947589145.1 uncultured Clostridia bacterium
AGCGCGCCGCGGCGCATTTTGGCGCACAGCGAGCAGGGGTTCTTTTCCTTACGCTCGTTGAAAATTATGTCGTAGAGTTCGGTTTTCTCGATTATATAAGGGACGTCGAGGCTCTCGCAATATTCGCGCATGACCGTATAGTCCGCGCCCGCGCCCATATCCACCGTCACCGCCATAAGATCGAATGCGGCGGGAGAAAAGCGGCGGTACGCGGCAAGCGCGCCGAGAAGCGCGGCAGAATCCTTTCCGCCCGAAAGCCCGACGGCTATTTTGTCGCCGTCCTCTATCATTTTGTAATCTTCAACCGCGCGTCTGAGCGGAGAAAGAATTTGCTGCATTCTCATATTTGCCCCTTTTGTCCCCTTTTGCGGGATCTTGCCGACCTACTCGCAAGCGATCGCGCGTTCGGAATCGATCAGACTTTTTTGCGGTTCTTCGCCCACTCTTTCATGCGGAGTTCGGTGTCCAAGATTCGCTTTCTTATTCGGTAACTGTGCGGCGTGACTTCGAGCAGTTCGTCGTCCGCCAAAAATTCTATCGCCTGTTCGAGGGAGAGTTTTTTGCACGGCACGAGACGGAGCGCGTCGTCGGACGCCGACGATCGGGTGTTGGTGAGTTGTTTACGCTTGCAAACGTTGACGACTATGTCGTCGCCGCGCGGAGACTCCCCGACTACCATTCCCTGATATACGGGCACACCCGCGCCTATGAACAGCGGACCGCGCTCCTGCGCGTTGAACAGTCCGTACGTTATGGACTCGCCCGTTTCGTGCGCGATGAGAGAGCCGACCGAGCGGCGGTTGATCTCTCCGCGATATGCGTCGTATTTATCGAATACCGCGTTCATTATCCCCTCGCCCTTGGTATCGGTCAGAAATTCCGACTTATACCCGAACAGTCCGCGCGACGGCACGGAAAATTCCAGCCGCATTCGCGTGCCTTTGGGCGTCATGGACACGAGTTCGCCCTTTCTCAGACCCATTTTTTCCATGACTATGCCAACGCTGTCCTCGGGCACGTCGGCAATCAGGCGGTCGATCGGTTCGCACAGCACTCCGTCGACGTTTTTCAAAAGCACTTTCGGCATGGATACCTGAAATTCGTATCCTTCGCGGCGCATACTCTCTATCAGAATGGAGAGGTGCATTTCTCCCCTGCCGCAAACGACGAAAGATTCCGCCGTCTCTCCGTCGCTTACTCGGAGCGATACGTCTTTCACCGCCTCTTTATACAGCCGTGCGCGAAGGTGGCGGGACGTGACGAATTTGCCCTCTTTGCCCGCAAACGGGGAGTTATTCACCATGAAAGTCATTTCAACGCTCGGTTCGCTTATTTTCGGGAATTCGATGGGTTCGGGCGCTTCGGGGTCGCAAAGAGTGTCGCCTATCGTCACGCCTTCCACGCCCGCAACGCACACGATATCGCCCACCGTCGCGGACTCGACTGCCGTTCGGGTCAGTCCCTCGAATTGGTAAATGTTGGAGACTTTGGCGCGGACGGGTTCGCTATCCGAATGATAATTCACTATCGCGACCGGCTGTCCCTGTTTGAGACTGCCGCGTTCCACTCGCCCTATGCCTATGCTCCCGACATAGTCGGAATAGTCGAGGGCGGAGACGAGCATTTGCAGGGGCGCGTTTTCGTCGCCCTCGGGCGGAGGAATGTGCGATATTATTTTGTCGAGCAGCGGCGTGAGATCCTCGCCCGTTTCGTCGGCGGTGAGCGACGCCGTGCCCGTTCTCGCGCTGCAATACACGATCGGGCTGTCGAGTTGGTCGTCGGTGGCGTTCAAGTCCATAAAGAGTTCGAGCACCTCGTCGGCAACCTCTTTCGGGCGCGCGTCGGGTCTGTCCATTTTGTTTATGACGACGACAACGGGGAGACCGAGCGCGAGGGCGTGTTCGAGCACAAAGCGGGTCTGCGGCATAGTACCTTCGAAGGAATCGACGAGGAGCACGACGCCGTTCACCATTTTGAGTATGCGCTCCACTTCGCCGCCGAAGTCCGCGTGCCCCGGGGTGTCCACGACGTTTATCTTATAGCCTTTGTAATGTATGGAAGTATTTTTCGCGAGTATGGTTATCCCGCGTTCGCGTTCGAGGTCGCCCGAGTCCATAACGCGTTCCGCAACCGATTGATTGGTGCGGAATGCGCCGCCTTGTTTGAGCATTTGATCCACGAGCGTGGTTTTTCCGTGGTCTACGTGCGCTATTATCGCGACGTTTCTTATTTTTTCGTTTATCATTTTAAGTCCTTTCGTCTTTGCCCGAGCGTGCCTCGGTCTTTACAGCTGTTTAAGTTCGCTCGGATCGCGCAAAAACCGCGTGCCGCCGTTGTTTTTCAGATATTCTTCGGTTCGGAAGCCCCAGGTAACGGATACGATATCTATGCCTGCGGATCTCGCCATTTGTATGTCCGGCTCGCCGTCGCCCACCATTATGCAGTCCGACTTTTCCGAGCCGAGCGCGTTCATCGCCGCGAAAAGCATATCGGGCGCGGGCTTTTTCGGCATGTTCTCGGTCACGCCGAAATATTCGGTTATGTAGGGATAGAAGAATTTTTTGCAAAGCACTTTTACCGCCGCGTCGCCCTTATTGGAAACGATCGCCATTTTTCTGCCCTTTTCATGCAACGCTTTTATGCTTTCGAGTATGCCTTCGTACGGGCGCGTGTTGTCTTGGAGGTGTTCGGCGTAGTATGCGGTAAAGTATTTCATTCCCTCTTTCGCGAGCGCCTTGTCCCCGCCGCATGCCCGTTCCATGAGGAGCACGTACCCGTCTCCCACGTACGAGCAGACCTGTTCGCGGGTACGCTCGGCGCAACCGATGGATCGAAGCCCGAAATTCACCGCATTCGTAAGGTCGGTGAGAGTGTCGAGAAGAGTGCCGTCGAGGTCAAAAAGTATGGTGTTTTTCATAAATTCGTAAATTCTCCTTGCGTTTGGGGCGGGTCCGCTTTACGGGCCTCGGCTTATTTTCCGAGGATCTCTTTCAAAAAATGTCCCGTGTACGACTTTTCGCACCGAGCGACTTCCTCGGGCGTGCCGCTCGTGACTATCGTGCCGCCCTTGTCGCCGCCCTCGGGTCCGACGTCGATTATCCAATCCGCGCATTTGATGACGTCGAGGTTATGCTCGATCACGACGACGGTATTGCCGCCGCTCACGAGGCGCGAAAGTATGCCGATGAGTTTCTCCACGTCCGCGCTGTGGAGTCCCGTCGTCGGTTCGTCGAGGACGTACAGCGTTTTCGAGGTGGAACGGCGGGCAAGCTCGGTGGCGAGTTTGACGCGTTGCGCCTCGCCGCCCGACAGCGTCGTCGCGGATTGACCGAGTTTGACGTAACCCAATCCCACGTCATAGAGCGTTTTGAGTTTGGCGTATATCCCCGTCATATTCTCGAAGAAAGAACAGCCCTCTTCCACCGTCATGTCCAAAACCTCGTATATGTCCTTGCCCTTATATTTCACTTGAAGGGTTTCGCGGTTATACCTCTTTCCGCCGCACACCTCGCAGGGAACGTATACGTCCTGCAAAAAGTGCATTTCTATGCGGCGTATGCCGTCGCCCTCGCAGGCTTCGCACCTACCGCCCTTGATATTGAAGGAAAACCGCCCTGCCGTGTATCCGCGTTCCTGCGCGTCGGGAGTTTTGGCGAACAGTTCGCGTATTTGCGTGAACGCGCCCGTGTACGTCGCGGGATTGGAGCGCGGCGTTCTGCCTATCGGGGATTGGTCTATGCAAATGACGTTGTCGAGCTGCTCCACGCCGTAAATGTCGTCGTATTTCCCCTCCAAAAGCCGCGAGCCGTTCACGCGGTTGGAGACTGCGGGATATAATATCTGATTGACGATGGAACTTTTGCCGCCGCCGCTCACCCCCGTCACCGCGGTTATTACGCCGAGTGGAATTTCCACGTCTATGTTTTTGAGGTTGTTCTGCTTCGCGCCGACGATCCTTACCGATTTTTCCCACGGTCTGCGCGTACTCGGGATCTCTATCCGCTTTCTTCCGGACAGATAGTCGCCCGTCACGGATCTTTCGCATTTCGCGACCTCTTCGGGCGTGCCCGCCGCGATCACCTCGCCGCCGTGTACGCCTGCGCCCGGTCCGATATCCACGAGGAAGTCCGCTTCGCGCATGGTCTCTTCGTCGTGCTCCACGACTATCAGGGTGTTGCCGAGGTCGCGGAGGTTTTTCAACGTGGCTATGAGTTTGCGGTTGTCGCGCTGGTGCAACCCGATCGACGGCTCGTCGAGGATATACACAACCCCTGTGAGACCGCTGCCGATCTGAGTCGCAAGGCGTATGCGTTGAGCCTCTCCGCCCGACAAGGTGTTCGCGCCGCGCGCGAGCGTGAGATATTCCAACCCCACGTTTTGCAGGAACGACAAACGCGCGTTTACCTCTTTGAGAATGGGCGCGGCTATTATGGTCTGCGAATAACCGAGTTTCACGTCTCGTAAAAAGTTCACGAGGTCAGAGACCTGCATGGAGCAAAGTTCGTATATGTCCTTTCCGCCTATTTTTACGGCAAGAGCCTCGGGTTTCAGGCGTTTGCCCTTACACTCGTTGCAAGGCAGGTCGCGGAGATATTTTTCTATCTCCCTCTTCGCCGATTCGCTCGCCGAGGTGTGATAGCGGCGTTCGAGGTTGGTCACCACTCCCTCGTATTTCCGCTTGTAAGTATAGGTGAAGTTTTCGCTTGACAGCGACAATTTTATTTCGGAGTCGTCGCCGTAAAGGAGTATGCGTTTTATGTTCTCGGGCAACGTTTTGAATGGGACATCCAGCGAAAAACCGTACTTCTCCGCAAGTGAAGCGAACATTTGCAAAGTAGTTTTCGCCGAGTCGAAGTTCCAACCCGTGACGGTTATCGCGCCTTCGCGGAGAGTTTTGCTTCCGTCGCCGTAGATGAGCTGAGGGTCTATTACCTGTTTGAATCCGAGTCCGCCGCATTCCGGGCAGGCGCCGAAGGGAGAGTTGAACGAGAAGAGTTTGGGCTCTATTTCGGGGAGCGATACGCCGCAATCGGCGCAGGCGTACTTCGTGTTGTACAAAGTTTCCTCTCCGTTCGCCTCGACGACTACTATGCCGTTGGCGATTTTGAGCGCAAGTTCGACGGAATCGGTCAGGCGTTTTTCCGTCGCGCTCCTGTCCTTCATCACAATTCTGTCCACGCATACGCTTACGGTATGCTTGACTTGCTTGTCAAGTTCGATATCTTCGGAAAGGTCGTGCATTTCGCCGTCGATCTTCACTCGAACAAAACCCTGCTTGGCGAACGAGGCGAGTTCCTTTTTATACTCCCCCTTTTTCCCCCGCGCAATGGGAGCGAGTATGAACATACGGCTTCCTTCGGGCAATGTGAAAATCGAGTCGATTATCTGATCTATGGACAGACAGGTTACGGGCTTGCCGCACTTGGGGCAATATACGTCCCCCGCTTTTGCGAAAAGCAGGCGCAGGTAGTCGTATATCTCCGTCACGGTGCCGACGGTGGACCTCGGGTTGTGCGACGTGGTTTTTTGGTCGATGGATATTGCGGGAGAAAGCCCGTCTATCGAATCGATATCCGGCTTGTTGATCTGACCGAGGAACATACGCGCATACGAGGAGAGGCTCTCGACGTAACGCCGCTTGCCCTCGGCGTATATGGTGTCGAACGCCAGCGAGCTTTTGCCGCTGCCCGAAATACCCGTCAGCACCGTGAGGGTGTCATGGGGTATGTCGAGATCGATATTTTTCAGGTTGTTTTCGCGCGCTCCGCGTATTTTAATGTATTTCATTTCGTTGCCTCGCAGCAAAAAGCCTTTCGGATAACAACGGTTCCGCACGCACCGCTTTCGGTCGCGCAAAAGCGAAACTCGCTGTTTTTGCCACCTGTCATTATAACATTTATTCTGCCCGTCAATCAAGAAAAAAACGGGCGTTCCGTCAAGAAAAAGTGCGGGAAATTTTTCGCCGCCGCAAAAGCGCGAGGAAAGAGTTTTGCGGAAAAGCAAAACCGCGCTCTTTGAGCGGTCAAAAAGCGCGGTTTGTGTGAGATATTTGTTTTATGATATGAAAGAGATCATGCGTTCGGGGTCACCGTGCCGTCCTTGGATACGGTGCCGTCGGTACAATATACAGTGTAGTTGCCGATATTCAAATTCCACCATGTATCTTTTGAAATGGATTGCCACCCGGACGTGGTGCCGTCATAGTTTATTGTGGTAAGGCTACCGCAATTACTAAATGCATAACTACCTATGCTTGTGACGCTGCTTGGTATGGTAATACTTGTAATTCTTGTGCAATAACTGAATGCATACTCGCCCAAGCTGTTTCCACCCGTTATTATTACTTCTTTTAAGGAAGCGGGTACGTTTGAGTCATAAACACCACCGCCGAATATATAACCGAAGTAAACATTTTCATCCCCGTTTAATGTTGCTCCCACAAACGGCAATGTTATGCTTGCGAGACTTGTGCAACTTTCGAACGCACCGGAACCTATGCTTGTGACGCTGCTCGGTATCGTGACATTTGTAAGACCTGTGCAACCTTTGAACGCATCTTCATCTATATTTGTGACATTGTACGTTTGATTTTTATAAATAACGGTTGCGGGTATTTCAATTACTCCGCTTATGGTTATCGGCTGTGCGATAACGGTTGCTACTCCGCCTTTTAATTGATATTTGATTCCTTCTATTGTCGGATAATCATTACCGTCTTCGTCTTTATTGTTGTTATTGCAATCCCATATTACGGGGCAATCGGAAGAGTTCCAATCACTATCCCAACCATTGGGTTTACTTGCCGCTTCGCAATATATCGTAAGATTATCGCAACCGGAGAATGCATTCTTGCCTATGGTCGTAACGCTGCTCGGTATTGTGATACTTTTAAGGTTTGTGCACCCGCTGAATGCACCACCAGCTATGCTGTTTCCACCCGTTATTGTAACCTCTTTTAAGGAAGCAGGCACGTGATCGCCGAATATATAACCGAAATCAGTATTTTTATCCCCGTTTAATGTTGCTCCCACAAACGGCAACGTTATGCTTGTAATAATATCGCAACCATAGAATGTATCTTCGCCTATGCTTATGACGCTGTTTGGTACGGTGATACTTCTAAGGCTTGCGCGATTTAAGAATGCATAACTGTGTATAAACCTTGTTTTCGAATTTATTTCGCAAGTCGATATATCGACACTCTTTGCTTTTACCAAAACAAGATAAGGATTCGTATCATTTCCCAAGTAATCGGCATTATCATCTTGTTTGTAATTAAGACTTGTGCAACCGGAGAATACCCTATCGCCCATGCTTGTGACGCTGCTTGGAATTGAGATACTTGTAAGGTTTGTGCAAGAACTAAATGCCTCATAACCTATGCCCGTGACGCCGCTCGGAATTGTGACACTTGTAAGATTTTCACAACCGCTGAATGCACCGTAACTTATAATTTTCGTATTCGAGTTTATTTCGCAAGTCGATATATTCGCATTTTTTGCTTTTACCAAAACAAGATAGGGATTCTCATCATTTCCCAAGTAATCGGCATTATCGTCTTGGTTGTAATTAAGACTTTCGCAACCTTCGAACGCCTCGTTACCTATGCTTGTGACGCTGTTTGGGATTGTGATACTTTCAAGACTTGCGCAATCTTCGAACGCATTGTCGCCTATGCTCGTGACGCTGTTCGGAATCGTTATATTTTTAAGACCTATGCAACTCCTGAATGCATATGTACCTATGCTTGTAACACTGCTCGGTATTGTAATACGTTCAATATTTGCGCAACCTTCGAATGCATAATCATCTATGCTGTTTCCACCCGTTATTATTACTTCTTTTAAGGAATCAGGCACGTATGAAGCGTTATAATCGGATCTCGGCGCGTCGAATATATAACCGAAATGAGTATTTTCATCCCCGTTTAATGTTGCTCCGACAAAGGGCAACGTTATGCTTTCAAGACCGTCGCAATTATAGATTTTGCCTATGCGCGTTACATTGCTCGGAATTGTGAACGAGGTCAAATCTTTATTTCTATTAAAACCCGGAAATGTAACAAACTTTCCGTCTTTGTCTATTTCTCCTACTTCGTTTACGGTTATATCGGCATTCGTCTCGTAAGTCGCCAAATTGTCCGACCAAGTTATTTTTGCCTTATTGGCGGTGGCTTCGACGACTTCTACGTCCGTCAAATATGCAAGACGATATGAACCGTCGGTATAACGCGCCTTATAATACGCGTCTGCGCCCACTTCACCGTTGACCATAACGATCGCTTTTTCGGTATCGCCGGTTTTGTCCGGAATTTCGTCGACTACTATCGTTCCTCCGACTTCGACGTTCTTGACTTCGCGTTTGTCTATCGGATATGCGTTGCAACGATTCTTGTCGAACATTACGCTGTTTACAATGTAACCCTTCGCTTCATCACGAACAAACGTTATTTCGGTATATTCGTATACCGTCGTTTCGAGTTTCGCTTGCAACTCCTCTTCTTGGTTCGCCAAGTCGATCAAGCGTTTCAGATCTCCCTTCATGAGCGCTTCTTCTTGCGCTTCCTCGTTCTTCGCTATTTGATTTAATATATTGGTGTACGAACTTCCCAAATAGCACCAAGTATAATCGGAAGAAAGATCCTCGTAAGGGTCTCCCATTATCTTCCTGACTTCATCGTGCGTATAGCCGAGTTTTATATTCTCGGAAGAGTTTCCGCAGCCCGTAAGACATGCGCAAAGACTTATGCACAATGCAAGAAGTAAAATCGTCGTTATCGAGATATAAATTTTCTTTTTCATGGTTATTTCCCCCTCTGTCTCTTTTTTATATTATCTGACGATACAATTTCAGTTTACAACAACCCCCCCCCCGCGTTGTCAAGTATTTTTCCGAAAAAAGTCCGTTTACGCGTCGTTTTTGCTTCGCGGCGACGGTTTGGGCGCGGGCGGTATGTATCTTGCGTCCGCTTGACTTATGCACAAAATATTGATATAATTTGCGTATGAAAAAACCCATTATTACAAAAGAACAAGCAATCGAGATCAAAAAAACGTATCCGACGCCTTTTCATATTTATGACGAAAAAGGAATCGAGGATAATGCCGCCGAACTTATTTCGTCATTCGCCTGGTGCAAGGGGTTCAAGGAGCATTTTGCGGTCAAGGCTACGCCCAATCCGACCATAATGAAATTGTTGCACAAACTCGGCTGCGGAATGGACTGTTCGTCTATGACCGAACTTATGCTGTGCGAAAAATGCGGGATCGTAGGCGACGACATTATGTTCACGTCCAACGAGACGCCTGCGGAAGAATATGCTTATGCGCTGAAACTCGGCGCGACTATCACCCTCGACGACCTTACGCACGTCGATTTTCTCGCCTCTATCGCGGGCGGTAAACTCCCCGAGTGCGTTTCACTCCGCTATAACAACGGCGTAAACTTCGCCGTCAACAATCAAATCATGGGCACGCCGCAGGACGCCAAGTACGGCATGACGCGCGAACAACTCGCCGAAGCTATCCGAAAATTGCAGGGCTACGGCGTGAAGGAGTTCGGCTTGCACGCCTTCCTCGCTTCCAACAACCTCGGCAACGACTACTATCCCGCGCTTGCCGCCATTCTCTTCGAAACCGCCAAGGAACTCGCCGCGGAGACGGGCGCAAAGTTCAGATTTATCAATCTGTCGGGCGGCGTGGGCATTCCCTACCGTCCCGAGGACGAAAAGCCGAATATCCCCGTTATCGCCGAAAAAGTGCGCCGCGAATACGAGCGCGTTTTCGACGGAGATATGAAGCCGTCCATTCGC
>CANQCB010000055.1 GCA_947589145.1 uncultured Clostridia bacterium
CCCCCCCCCGCTGTCAAACGTTTTAGGGTACTTTTTTGTGAAGATTTCTTTATTTTTTGCATTTTTTTTCGATTTTCCCCCTCCGTTCGCCATTTTTCGCGCCCCGTTTTCCACTTTTTCTCCACCGTTTCGCGCTTTTCTCTCTGCCGTTTCGCGCCCCGTTTTCCGCTTTTCGCAAAAAATCTTTCTGCAAATCTTTTTTGCGAGAACCGAAATTTTACAACGGAAAAAGCCGATAGCAAAACTGCTATCGACTTTTTGTCTCCCCGGATAGGGACGCGTATTTGCGTTCGCAAATCCGCCGACTTCGCGATTGCAAATCGCTCGTCCATTCGCTAAAAACAGTCCACAGGACTGTTTTATTAGTGAGCGGCGACGTGCGGTCAGATATAAAATATATCTTCTTGCGCAAGCTCGACATTCACCAACCCGTGGAAGGCACAGAGTGTCGCTCAGACGTGCGAGAGAGGTTATTATGTGAGGGAGCTTACTAAAATGGTAAGTGACCGAACAATAATGTTCTCGGTTCGCGCGTATCAGCGGTGCTATGTGCCTTCCTTATCGGCGCCGTATCAGCGCCGCTATACGCCGCGAATAAAGCGAGTGCCTTCCTAAGAGGTTCAAGTCCTATCCGATAAAAAGAAAATCGCCCCGTTGGGACGAATTTCTTTTTGGCTCCTCGGATAGTGACGCGTATTTGCGTTCGCAAATCCGCCGACTTCGCGATTGTAAATCGCTCGTCCATTCGCTAAAAACAGTCCACAGGACTGTTTTCTTAACGCTCATGCCTTCTTAAGCTTCAAGTCCTATCCCCCCGCCAAAACAAAAACCGCAGGACTTTGCCTGCGGGTTTTGTTTGGCTCCTCGGATAGGACTTGAACCTACGACAGCGCGGTTAACAGCCGCGTGCTCTACCGACTGAGCTACCGAGGATTATAGCCGATTTCTTGTCAGCAGTCGTATTATATTATAAAGAGAAACTTATGTCAAGTATTTTCGGTCATTTTATGCAATGACGTTTATTATCTTACCCGTTTTGTATATGACCTTTTTCGCGGATTCGAGACCGAGAAATTTGAGGGCGGCGGCGCTCGCGGTCGCTTCGTCGGCGTCGGGAGCGATCATAACCGTGCCTTTGAACTTGCCGAGGAGTTGCACGGGGACTTCTATTTCCGACTTTATCAACTTTTTCTCGTCGCATTCGGGATACTTTTCTTTCAAAACGCTCGCGGTATGTCCGCAACGCTCCCAAAGCTCTTCGGCTATGTGCGGTACGATGGGCGCCATGAGCTTGATAAGCGTCTCGCTCGCGGCGAAAAGCGCGCTGTCGGCGACGTCGTATTTATACATGGCGTTGGTAAGCTCCATAAGCCTTGCGACGGCGGTGTTGAAAGAGAAATTGCCTATATCGGCGCCGCAGCACTTTGCCGTATAGTTCACCGCGTATTCGAGTTCCGCGACCTTTTTCCCGTCGGCGGGTTTTACACCCTTCCCTTCTATCGACTTGGTTACGATCCTCTCCACGCGGTCGAGATATTTCGCGATCGAGGGTATGCCGTCCTTGGAGAAAGGTCCGCCCTCGGTGTAAGAGAACGCAAAGCAGAGATACATTTTGAACACGTCGGAGCCGTATACGGAAACGTAGTCGTCGGGGTTGATTATATTGCCGCGCGTCTTGCTCATACGCTTGCCGTCGGGGCCGAGAATGGTGCCTTGGTGGACGAGCTTGGTAAACGGCTCGTCGAAATGCAAATATCCCATGTCGCGGAGCGCCTTGGTGATAAAGCGCGCGTAAAGCAGGTGCATGCAAGCGTGTTCCGCGCCGCCGACGTAGGTGTCTACGGGCAGCATTTTATCCGTCCAAGCCGTATCAAACGCCTTTTCCGCGTTCGTCGCGTTGGGATAGCGGAGATAATACCAACTCGAACAAACGAACGTGTCGAGGGTGTCGGGATCGCGCTTGGCGTCGCCGCCGCACTTCGGGCACTTGACGTTTATATAACTCTCCTTGCCGGCGAGCGGGCTTTTTCCGCTCGGGTGGAAGTCCACGTCGTAAGGCAACTCGACGGGGAGATCCTTTTCGGGCACGGGCACTATTCCGCAATGCGGGCAGTGAATTATGGGTATAGGCGCGCCCCAATACCTTTGACGGGACACCGACCAATCGCGCAAGCGGTAGGTCGTCTTTGCTCCGCCCTTGCCGAGCTGAGCGAGCCTTTCCAATATCGCCGTCTTTGCGTCCGACGTTTTCATGCCGTTTATGAAATCGGAATTTACCGCAACGCCGTAATCGGTGAAAGGCAGGTCGTCGTTCGAGCCGTCCGCGCTCGCCACCACTCTTTCGATGGGCAGGCCGTATTTTTGCGCGAATTCGAAGTCGCGGGTGTCGTGCGACGGAACTGCCATGACCGCGCCCGTGCCGTAAGTCGCGAGGACGTAATCCGCCACCCACACGGGCACTTTCCTTCCGTTTATAGGGTTGATCGCATACGCGCCTGTGAACACGCCGGTCTTTTCTTTGACCGTCGACGTGCGGTCGATATCCGACTGCTGAGCGGCGCGCACCTTGTATTCTTCGATCGCCGCCCTTTGCTTATCCGTCGTAATCTTATCCACGAGCGGGTGTTCGGGCGCAAGCACGACGTACGAGCAGCCGAAAAGCGTGTCGGCGCGCGTCGTGAACACCTTGAACGAGCCGCCGCCAACGAGGTCGAATTCCACCTCGCCGCCCTGCGACTTTCCGATCCAATTCCGCTGCATGGTCTTGGTCTTTTCGGGCCAATCGATCTTATCCAAACCTTCGAGGAGTTCGTCGGCGTATTTCGTTATTTTCAAAAACCATTGCCGCATTTCCTTGCGCACGACCACCGAGCCGCAACGCTCGCAGCAACCGTCCACGACCTGTTCGTTTGCGATGACCGTACTGCACGACGGGCACCAATTCACGGGCGCGAGTTTTTCCTCGGCAAGCCCGTGCTTGTACAGTTGCAAAAAGAGCCACTGCGTCCACTTGTAATAATCGGGCTCGCAGGTCTTGATCTCATAGTCCCAATCGAAAGACGCGCCCATGTTGCGGAGTTGCCCTTCCATGGTTCTTATGTTCTTTTCGGTGGAATCCTTGGGGTGTATGCCCGTCTTTATCGCATAGTTTTCCGCGGGCAGTCCGAACGCGTCGAAGCCCATGGGCTGGAATACTTCGTAGCCCTGCATGCGGAGCAGGCGGGCGTATACGTCGGTAAGTCCGAAGTTGTACCAATGCCCGAGGTGCAGGTTCGCGCCCGACGGATAGGAAAACATTTCGAGCACGTATTTTTTCTTGTCCGTGCGCGACTTGTCAAATGAGTCGATCTTCTCGGCTTCCCACTTTTTTCTCCATTTGCTTTCGATCTTTATGTAGTCCATAGCTTTTCCTTTTTCAAATTATAACGGGCGCCGGTCAAAGCCCGAGTTCGGACAGGAGCGCGGCTTTGGGCATATAACCCACCGTCTGCGCTTCCACAACGCCGTCGCGCATGAGCACGAACATGGGAATGCTCATTACGCCGAATTTCACGGCGAGATCTCCTTCCTCGTCGGTATTCACCTTGCACACGCGGATATCCGCGCGCTCTTCGGCGATCTCCTCTATAACGGGCGACATCATACGGCAAGGGCCGCACCAAGCCGCCCAAAAATCTATAAGGCAAACGCCGCTTTTCGTCACTTCTTCGAAATTTTTGCTTGTAAGTTCGGTTATCATAAACGTAGTATACCACGCCGACGCTTTTTTTGTATATCATTTTTGATAATTTTTATTAAAAAGTTCGGATTTTTCGCCGCGCAACCGACATAACGGAAAACTCTGCGCGCCTCTTTTATAAAAATCAACGCCGAATCGTAAAAATCAACGCTCCGAGACGATCGGAGCGTTGGTGAGTTCGATTTATAATCAATTATTGTATTTCGGACATTTGCCGCTGAAACAGGCGTTGCAATAATGGAAATTCTTATCCAAGCCCGTGTTTTGTAATTGTTCGAGGGGGAGGAACGCTATCGAGTCGCAACCGAGTTCCTCGCACATTTCTTTTTCCGTCGCGTACGCAAGCGCGAAAAGGTATTTATTCGGCGGCATTTGAATGCCGAAGGGGCAGGACTTTATGAGTTTGGGCGAGGCTATTCTCACGTGGACTTCCGCCGCGCCTGCCGCTTTGAGCATTTTTATGAGTTTTTTCGACGTTTTGCCGCGCACGAGAGAGTCGTCCACGAGCACGACGCGCTTGTCCCGCACTATGGGTTTGAGCACGTTGTATTTCAGATTTATCGCCATTTGCCTGCCCTTTTCTTCGAGGGAAAAGAGGTTGCGCGAGGAAAATTTGTTTTTGATTATTCCCGCTCTGACGGGAATGCCGCTTGCCCGCGAATAGCCCTGCGCGAAAGACGTGCCGCCGTCGGGGATACCGAAAACGACGTCTGCGTCCACGGGGGCGCATTCGGCGAGGAGTTCGCCCGCTCTCTCCCTTACCGTGTATACCGCGTTCCCGTCGAGAATGGAGTCGGGACGGGCGAAATATACATACTCGTATATGCAAAGGCTGGTATCGTGACCGCAAAAGTCGGTATAGGAGCGCACGCCCGTAGCGTCCACGCGGATAAGTTCGCCCGGGCGCACGTCGCGCACATACTCCGCGCCGATCGAGTCGAGGGCGCAAGTCTCGCTTGCAAAAACCACCGCGTCGCCGAGTTTTCCCATGCAAAGGGGGCGGAAACCGTGAGGGTCGCGGCAGGCAATGAGTTTTTTGGGCGACATGATCACCATGGAGTATGCGCCGTCTATCTGCCGCATGACTTCCAGCAAAGATGTCTCCGCGGACGGGCAATGCGTTCTCGCGCGCGCTATCAGGTGCATAATAACCTCTGCGTCGCGCGTGGATTGGAAGATCGCGCCGTCGTTTTCCAAAGTGTCGCGGAGGGCTTGCGCGTTCATTATTCTGCCGTTCTTGGCGAGGCTTATCGCGCCTTTGCAATAACGCGTCGTTATCGGCTGTATGTTTTCCCTTATGTCCGTGCCGAAATTATAACGAACGTGCCCTATGCCTATGTTGCCTTTGAGCGTGGCGGCTTTATCCGCGCTGAAAACATCGTTTACAAGCCCGTTGTCCTTTATCGTCGTGAGTTTGTAGTGGTCGTTGGTCACTATGCCGCAACTTATGTGTCCGCGGTGTTGCAGAGAGAAAAGTCCGTAACAAATGTTTTTGCCGACATCTCCGCCCGCGCGGTCGAAAATTCCGATTATTCCGCATTCGTCTTTCATCCGATCGGGAAAATTCATGCATTCCTCCAAAATCAATATATAAAATTGCGCTTGGTCAATTTATAGGGCAAAATTTTATGGCTTAAAGTCACAAAAGGCGAGGAATGCCCGAAAAAGACATTCCCCGAATTTCATTATTCAGAATTATTTCCTTTCCACCGAAATGAAAC
The DNA here is from genome assembly GCA_947589145.1 of uncultured Clostridia bacterium. Lineage (GTDB taxonomy): Bacteria > Bacillota > Clostridia > Christensenellales > Pumilibacteraceae > Protoclostridium. The sequence goes on from CANQCB010000055.1 coordinate 5,461, forward strand.
GGCGTTCGCCGTTCGGCATTTGCTCGTATTTTTCGTAACGATCCGAGTATTCGTATATCAAAAGGTTGGGATTTGCACGCGTGCGGAAAATTTTCGGCGTTTCCTCTCTGCGCGCACGCGCCGCCTCATAGTCGGAAATGCTTATCGTCCTGTCGGACTGCGCATTCTGAGGCTGCAAGTAAGGCGAAAAAGCGGGCTGAGAGGGCTCGGGCGCGGACGTGGACGGAGAGGACGAGAACGAAGAATATACGCCGTCATGCTCGGACTGCGTCGGGCGCGAATAATCGTTGCCGTAACCGTAATCGCTCACGGGGCGATCCTCGGGGCGGGACGCGGGACGAGGCGCTTCGTAATACGCGCCCGGTTCGGCGTACATGCGATTGGTATATCTCGCCTGCTCCGCTGCGACATATTCGGAGGCGTCGCGGCGGTCGTCGGCGAGCACGTATTCCGTCCTTTCCGATTGCGGTGCAATCGGTGTTTCGGGCTCTTTCGGCTTTTGCGTGAGCGACACCTCGGCGGTAGACGCTTCCTTTTTGGCTTTCTTATCTTTCAAGAAATAAACGAGCATAAGCGAGCCCGCGAAAGACAACGCCAGCCCGATGAAATAATACGGCCATGAGCCTACGATCGTCCCGGATATCGCCGCTATCATGAGAAAGATAAGCGAATACACGATGGGTAACCACAAATGCATTCCGAACAATACGGTGCTTACTACTTGAAAAAATTTCTTCACGTTCGTCTTTCCTTTGCGCTTCGCGCCATTAAAACTTTTCCGTTGTATAAATTCCGACGGCGGACGTCGATTTGACTATCGAATAACGTCCTTACCGATAAATTTGCGCAACACTTCGGGCACGACTATCGACCCGTCCGCTTGCTGATATTGCTCAACGATCGCGGGGAGTACGCGGCTGGTCGCGAGTCCGCTGCCATTGAGGGTGTGCACGAATTCGTTCTTGCCCGACGCGGCTTTATAGCGCGTGCCGTTGCGGCGCGCCTGATAGTCGTTGGCGTTGGATACGCTGGACACCTCTTTATATATCCCCATGGACGGGATCCATACCTCTATGTCGTAAGTCCGCGCCATGGAAGCCGAGCAGTCGCCCGCCGCGAGTTTGGAGAGTCGGAAGTGCAAGCCGAGTTTTTCCACGAGGGAGCAGGCTTTGCCCACGAGCTCCTCGAAAGCCGCTTTGGACTTGTCGGGGGTGGTGATCTGCACCATTTCCACCTTGTTGAATTGGTGGCCGCGGATCATGCCGCGCTCTTCGCTGCGATAACTGCCCGCCTCTTTGCGGAAGCAGGGGGTGTATGCGAACAACTTTTTGGGGAGTTCGCTCTCCTTCAATATCTCGCCCGAGTACAGGTTGACGAGGGCGGTCTCCGCCGTCGGGAGCATGAATTTTTGCTTTTTCTTGCTCTCGGCGTCGGCGTCCTCCACCCAATATACCTCATCGAGGAATTTGGGGAACTGACCGGAGCCGTAGCCGCAATTATATCCGAGCGCGAGGGGCGGAAGAATAAATTCGTAACCGTCGGCAAGGTGCTCGGAGATGAAGAAGTTGAGGAGCGCCCATTCGAGTTCGGCGCCCGCGCCGCGGTATATCCAATGCCCCGAACCCGAGAGTTTGGTCCCGCGCTCATAATCGATCAAGCCGCATTTTTGGCAAAGGGTGACGTGGTCGAGGGGCGTGAAGTCGAATTCGGGCTTTTTGCCGAACACCTTGATGACCTCGTTGTTCTCCTTGCCGCCGGCGACAACGTCGTCGTCGGGAAGGTTGGGCAGACGGCAAATAAGATCGTTCAATTCGGATTCCGTCGCGGCGATCTCCTTATCGCCCGCGCTTATCTCCTCGCCTATCGCCTTGGTGCGCGCGATTATTTCGCCGACGTCCAAGCCCGCCTTTTTGAGTTTGGGGACTTCGGCGCTCGCCTTGTTACGCTCGCTTTTGAGCTCGTCGATTTTTACTATCAGGGCGCGGCGTTTTGCGTCCAACTCGATTATCCTGTCGAGGTTTGCGTCGCAACCCTTTTTCGCGAGTTTGGCTCTGACCCCCTCGGTATCCGTTAAAATCAATTTGATGTCTATCATTTGGTTTCTACCTCGTTTCGCTACGCGATAAGTGTATCATAATATGCCGCGAATTACAAGTATTTTTCGAAAATAATTGTAATTCGTCCGAGAACGAAAGGACAATTCGGTTAAAAATTCGATTTCCGCTTTGGGGATATTTTACTTCGGCTTTGGATAGACCAACCGCAGATAAGGAAAAGCGGACCGACGTCAGTCGATCCGCTTTGGTCAAGCAAAATATATTAACTTTTCGAAGTCAAATATATTAACTTTTAGTCCGTTGCTGCCGCAGTAACGCCGATCATCAAGAGACCGCCTTCCCAACCGGTATAGCCCAACGAAGCAGGAGTTGCAATCGTATAGGTAAGTTCGCCGACAGTAACAGTCGATCCTATCGTGGGTGTAACCGTACTCGTCGTGAAGTTACTTGCTTCTTCCGCGCCGAACACACCTATTTGCACATGGAGGTAAAGCTTCGAGCTGCTGTTTGCAGCGCTATTTGCGTCTAACGTCATCTGTACGGTGAATTTACCTGCTTCCGAAACAACTACGGTAGCGTCAACCAATTCGTGTTCACCGCCTGTCGTGTACTGCCATCCGTTTTCATGGTCCTGAACGCTGTACTTAAAGTTCGTAGCAATCGCAGCCTGAGCCGCATCGGTGGTGGTATAAAGCGTCGTGCCGTAAGTACCGCTCAAAACGAGGGTTGCTTTGTCGCTGACGTTTTCAAGGGTCGCGCCTGTGAAAACTACGGCTTCGTTACGGGCGTAAAGCAGGATGCCATCCCAGAACGAGTTACCTACGTAGTATACCATACCGTCGGATCTTGTTGCGGTTACGGCGTTAAGCATCTTGTTGTTTCCGTCGAATACAAATTGATCTTCGAGTACGGGGATAGGCTCGGAGCATGCGGAACTTGCAAGGTTGGTCTCCGTCGCGCCAACAACCACGTTGCCGTCCTTATCCTTTATCTTAACGTGTGCGTATCCGATGACGTTCGGCGAAACTTTGGAAAGATCTACCGTTACGGAGAAGCTACCGTCGGCGCCGATCGTAGCCTTGTCGTCGGGATCGTTGCTGCCGGTGAACCACCAAGAAATTTCGATCTCGCCGCCGTACCAAGATTCGTCAAATACCTGACCTACAAACTTGATCGAAGGCTCTGCGCCGTCGGTCGTTTCTATCTTGAAGGAGTATTGAGCGTCGTTATAGTAAACTTTGAGAACGGGATCGAGTAATTGACTTCCGCTGTTGTCGGACTTGAACAAATAGTTGTACTTGCCGACCATTACTTTTTGATCGGGGTCAACTTCCACGTCGTTGGTGTGAACGATAAGCGCTTCGGTCAAATCCTTATTGTCGGGATCGCTGAAGCAGATAGTCATCCATCTGTCGCGGAGACTCGACTGAGCGGAGATCTTGGTAAGATCGAATTTCGCTTCGAAGGTATTGTCCATGCCCTTGGTTACGTTATCGAAGGATACGACATTCGTTCCGTCGACAAGATTGAGCGCAACGGAAGTAACGCCCTCGACAAACTCACCGGTTACAACCAAGTAAGGCTTTTCGCTTTCGGTTTTAAGCTCGGCCGTGCTGAGCGTTACGCCGGCATACGCCCAACCTGCTTTCATGGTGATGTTTCCGGTGGTTTCGGGAGTAATCGTCACAACGCTGCCGCTGCCGCTTGCATACGACCAGGAAGTGAACTTATAACCGGTTCTGGTCAAGCCCGTGCCGTCCGTCGGAAGAGAAATGTTCTCCTCAACGTTCAGATAAGAGAACGTGATAACGCCGTCTTCGTTCTTATAATTGTTCAAACTCTCATAAGCCGAAGTATCGGCAAGCGTACCGCCTTTAAGATCGATCGTGACAAGATATTCTACCGTAACGGGAACGGTGGTCGTCTGCCCCTGATAGCTTATCGTTATTTCGGTCTCGCCGCCCAAGAACTTCGAGGGAGAAACGGTGTAACCGTCTGCCGTTCCTTCTTTAAGAGGGATCACGTCGGTGGAAGTGTCGGCATAAGTTGCCGTTACGACAAGCCCCGTCAAATCAACGGAATCGTTTGCGACGTAAGTCGTCTTCGTCAATCCCGTTGCTGAAATCGAACTAACCTGCTTCTTAACGGTTACGGTGATCGCAACGTCCTCGTCTATCGAGCTTACGGTGTAGTAGCCGTTTCTCAGGCTCGC
>CANQCB010000056.1 GCA_947589145.1 uncultured Clostridia bacterium
ATTCGTTGCGGGGTCCGGGACACAGTCGAAAGTGTCCCGGAGTCTTTTGGTTCTTTTGGGCTCTACAAAAGAACATTACTATTCCGCCTTTTCAAAAGGACGTTATTTTGTGTTTATAAGGATTGTATTATTAAGGATAATAGTTAAAAATAACCCTTTATCTCATAGTCGTTATATCTCAATATCAGCGCAACGGATACCAATAAAGGGGTTTGCGCCCAAATAATCGAGAAAGGGCAGAATACCCCTAAATAAAGCCCAACCATTATAAAAAAATTTCGAAAACCCTCTTGAAATAAGCAACATAATATGTTATAATCTCAAAGAAAGAAAAATGCGGAGGAGCGAATGACAGACAGCGAATACCAATATTATTTTCACGCAGGCACACTGCAAAGCGCGTACGAATACATGGGGTGTCATTGGGATAGAAAGACGAAACGTGCCATATTCCGTGTATGGGCGCCGCATGCCGACAGCGTATCCGTGATAGGCGACTTCAACTATTGGAATAAGACCGCGAATTATATGTATCGTATAACCGAAAACGGCATATACGAAGGTATAATCGAAGGCGTCGAAGAGTATCAGACATACAAATACTTTGTACGCGGAAGAAACGGGCACGAAGTAGAGAAAGCCGATCCTTACGCATTTATGGATGAAACTCGCGGCAATACAGCGAGTAAAGTAGTCGCTCTCGACAACTTCTGGTGGAACGACTCGAAGTGGATGAAAGAGCGCGCTTCGAAACCGCCGTATTCCGCGCCCATAAGCATATACGAGTGCAACATTGCTTCCTGGCGCAAATATCCCGATGGCAACAACTACGATTACCGCAAATTCGCAGACGAAATCGTATATTATATGACGTATATGAACTTCACGCACCTCGAACTCATGGGCATTGCCGAGCACCCGTTCGACGGATCGTGGGGATATCAGGTAACGGGTTATTATGCTCCGACTTCGCGATACGGCAGGCCGGAGGACTTTGCGTATCTTATCAACAAGTGCCACGAAAACGGCATAGCGGTTATTCTCGATTGGGTTCCGGGTCATTTTCCGAAGGACGAACACGGACTTTACAATTTCGACGGGGAGGCTTGTTACGAGCCCACGCATCCGCTTCGTTCCGAGCATAAGGAGTGGGGCACTATGTGTTTCGACTATTCGCGCCCCGAAGTAAAGTCTTTCCTCGTTTCCAACGCCATGATGTGGTTCGATAAGTATCACATAGACGGGTTGCGCGTAGACGCCGTCGCTTCTATGCTGTATCTCGACTACGGCAGGAGCGAGTGGCTTCCGAACGTTTACGGGGGAAGGGAAAATCTGGACGCCATTGATTTCTTCCGCTATCTCAACACGGCCGTATTCGAACATTACTCCAACGTTCTCATGGTAGCCGAGGAGTCTACGGCTTTCCCCATGGTGACCAAACCCGCCGCTTGGGGCGGATTGGGCTTTAATTTCAAGTGGAATATGGGTTGGATGAACGACACGCTGTCTTACATAAAGTCGGACCCTTACTTCCGTCATTACAAGCACAATCTCATGACGTTCTCCATGGCATACGCGTTCTCGGAAAACTACGTGCTTCCCATATCCCACGACGAGGTGGTATACGGTAAAGGCTCGCTTATAAACAAAGTACCGGGAGATTACGACCTGAAATTCGCGGGAGTGCGCAACTACCTGCTTTATATGTTCTCTCATCCCGGTAAAAAATTGCTGTTCATGGGATGCGAATTGGGTCAGTGGTCGGAATGGAATTTCGAGCGCGAGATAGATTGGGTACTTGCCGAGTTCCCGCAACATCAGGGGTTGCAGAGATTTATCAAGGAATTGAATTGGATATACCGTAATCTTCCGGCGCTTTACGAGATAGAGGATAATTGGGACGGATTCGAATGGTTGGTTGCGGACGACAGCGACGCCAACGTGCTCATTTTCGAGCGCAGAGACAGGGAGGGCAACCGCGCGCTTATCGTGCTTAACTTCGCACCGTGCGATTGGTACAATTATCGTATGCCCGTCGGGCTTGCCGGCAAATACACCCGACTTATCCGCACGTCGTATTACGGATGGGATCAAACTCCGGTAGAGATAAATTCCGAGCCCGTGCCCATTCGAAACAAGCCCGACAGTCTCGTCATGGATATCGAGAATATGAGCGGTTATATTTTCTATTGTCCCGCTCCCAAGCGGAAGAAAAAGGAAGAGCCGACCGAAACCGTTCGCAAAAAGCCGACGAAATCGACAAAGACAAAATCGGAAAAGTCCGTAAAAAACGAAAAATAATCTGAACCGAAAATTCGGTAAGGGGAGAATGTATGAATAAAAAAACAGAAAAGCCGTCCGCGGCAACCGAAGAAAAGAAAGAGGCTTCGAAGAAAAGTACGACAAGACCGAGAACGAAGGTAAAAATAACCGAAGTTCCCAAAAAACGGGATCTCAGCAAACCTCTGGTACTTTACGTAGCCGCCGAGGTCAATCCTTTTTCGCAGACAGGGGGTTTGGGCGAAGTCGCAAGTTCGCTTCCCGTCGCGGTAAACGAAATAGGCGGTGCGGAAATGGCGGTTGTAACGCCGCTTTACGAATGCGTGGCTGAGAAGTACCGCAAGGACTTCGAGTTTATTTGCCACATCAACGTGCCCGTGGCATGGCGCAGCCAATACGCGGGATTGTTCCGCTACGTATATCGCGGCGTAACGCACTACTTCATCGACAACGAATATTATTTCAAACGCGAGAAGTTATACGGATATTTCGACGACGCGGAGCGTTTCGCATTCTTCACGAGGGCGGTGCTCGAACTTATGCCGTATATGGACTTTAAGCCGAACATTTTGCACGTAAACGATTGGCACACCGCGCTCGTACCCATTTACTACAAGTTGTACTATATGTACAGAGAAGAGTATGCGGATATCAAGACGATAGTCACCATACATAACATAGAATATCAGGGAAAATACGACGGAAACCTGCTCGAAGACGTTTTCGGAATTTCGGGTTTTCAATACTTTACGCTCGAATGGGGCGGCTGCGTAAACCTGCTTTTCGGCTCGATAGCGTACAGCGACATGGTATCCACCGTGTCCGAAACGTATGCGGAAGAATTAAAAACGCGCGAACATGCTTGCGGACTTCAAGACGCCATAAACAGATTCTCGGATAAACTCACGGGCATAGTAAACGGAATAGATACGGAGGTATACAATCCCGCAACCGCGCCCGCGCTTTTCGCCCATTACGACGCGAAAGATCCGAGCAAAAAGACGGAGAACAAACTCGGGCTTCAAAAAATGCTCGGACTGCCCGAAAGAGCGGACGTACCCATGATCACGATGGTCAGCCGCCTTGCTTCGCATAAAGGTCTGGACATTTTGAAAAGCGCAATGCCGAATATAATAAAAGAGGACGTGCAATTCGTACTGCTCGGCACGGGCGAAGCCGAATACGAAGGATACTTTGCCGACCTTCAAAACGCATATCCCGACAAAGCGCGCGCGCTTATAATGTTCAATAAAGATATGTCGCAAAGACTTTTCGCGGCAGGCGATATCTATATGATGCCGTCGAGAAGCGAGCCTTGCGGTTTGGGACAGATGATGGCAATGCGCTACGGCACCATTCCCATCGTCCGAAACGTAGGCGGTTTGAACGATACCGTCAGAGAGGGCGAGGGCGGAAACGGCTTCATCGCGACGGAATATTCGGGAGAGTCATTGTATGCGGCGACAAAACGCGCGATAGATTTGTATGCGGATAAAGAAAAGTGGAGCGCGCTCGTATCCCGCGCAATGAACGAGGATTTCTCGTGGTCGGTAAGCGCACGGAAATATATCGACCTTTACTATAAATTGCTTAAAAAATAAATTAAAATAAAAGTAGGTAAAAACAAAAACGCGCTTCGAACAAGAAGCGCGTTTTTGCAAAAAAGGATGGATGAAAACGATTACTTTTCTTCGGAAGGTGAAATCAGGGACATGGGGTCGACAAAATCGCCGTTAGCGTCGGTAATTTCAAGGTGCAGGTGCGCGCCGTCGTTCTGCTCGTTGGACATGGAGTCGGACACGTAACCGAGTTGCGTACCTTTGGAAACGGAGTCGCCCTCTTCGACGAAGATGTCGTTTGAAAGGGACATATATTGCGCGGTATATCCGTCCGTTTGATTTACGGTGATCACATATCCGTACTGCGTGGTATAAGCAATGCTATCCACGGTGCCGCCGTATATCGCGGAAACGACCGCGCCTTTATCCGTTTTGAAATCGGTGCCGTTGTGAGTGGAATACCATTTGAGGGTGTTTGACCACACCATTTCCGAAACGTTGAACTCCTGCCCGAGCGTATAGGAAAGGAGGGGAGAACCGTACGAAATTGCGCCCGAAGTAGTCTCGTCGTCGGGGTCGCTCGGCAAATTCGGCGGATCTGCGGGATCGGACGGCTTGGACGGATCTGCGGGGTCGGACGGGTTGGACGGATCGGCGGGAGTCGAAGGACCGGAAGGATCGTCGATCACGTCGTTATTGTTGCCGACGCTGACGGCTATTGTTGTGATAACGACCGCAATGACCACCGCAAGCGCGATAGCGATCAATGCGATCAGGGTTTTCTTGCTTTTTTTGTTTTCTTTGTTCATGAGAACCTCCGTTTTTGTTCACGGAGAATTATAACCACAAGCGCGAGCGATATACCACAAAAATCAAACTTTATAAAATCATTTGCCATTTGAGAAAAAATATGATAAAATACACCAAAAGTAATTGCGAAGCCTCATTTGTAAGTGCAAATGAATAAAAGGAGGTGCTCATGGCAGACAAAATAACAAGCGAGTTTGACAGACTTTCCGCTTTGTGTGAGGAGAGTTCTACCATAGACCCTTCTCTCTACGCCGATTACGAGGTTTACAGAGGGTTGAGACGTCCGGACGGCAGCGGAGTATGTACGGGTTTGACGGACGTAGCCGACGTCATGGTAAATACGAAAGTCGACGGAATTATCAAGCCGTGCCCGGGCGTGCTTTACTATCGCGGATATAACGTAAAGGACATAGTCGAAGACTGCATGCAAAACCATCACTTCGGATTCGAAGATACGGCATATCTTCTTCTTTTCGGCAAACTTCCGAACCAAGACGAGTCGTTGAAATTCAAGGAACTCCTCGGCAGTCTGAGATCTCTTCCCACCGCGTTTTTCAGAGACGTAATAATGAAGTCGCCCAGCGTGGATATAATGAACTCCATGGCTCGTTCCGTATTGACGTTATATTCTTCCGACGACAGGGCGGACGATCTTTCGTTCTCTAACGTACTTCGCCAATGCCTTATGCTCATCGCCGTTTTTCCTCAGCTCGCGGTTTACGGCTATCAGGCGTATGCGTATTACAAATCCACGAGCAACAGTTTCTTCATTCACGATCCCGACCCCAATCTTTCGACGGCGGAAAACATACTCCACATGCTCCGTATCGACAGCAAATACACCAAACTCGAAGCGCGAGTGCTCGACCTTGCTTTGGTGCTTCACGCCGAGCACGGCGGCGGCAACAACTCGACGTTTACGACGAGGCTGGTTTCCTCGACGGGAACGGATACGTATTCCGCGATAGCGGCGGCGCTCGGATCGCTCAAAGGTCCCAAACACGGCGGCGCCAATATAAAGGTCATACAAATGTTCGCGGATATAAAAGAGCACGTAAAAGATTGGTCTGACGAGGATGAGATCCGCAGATATCTGACAAAAATACTCGATAAAAAAGCCTTCGACCGCACGGGCTTGATATACGGCCTCGGTCATGCGATATATCAGATATCCGACCCGAGAGCGGAAGTTTTTTGCAGCGCGGTTGCGAAAATCGCGAAAGAGAAACACCGCGACGACGAATTCAGACTTTATAAATGCGTGGAAAAAATAGGAGCCGAACTGCTCACTGACCGCCGCAAGACGGACAAGGGCGTTTGCGCGAACGTGGACTTTTACAGCGGCTTTTTCTATCAGATGCTCGGGCTTCCGCAGGAACTCTTTACGCCTATGTTCGCCGTCGCGCGAATTGCGGGTTGGAGCGCGCACCGCATGGAGGAATTGATTTCTTCGGGCGGAAAAATCATGCGCCCGGCTTACCTTTACGTCGGCGATCATAAAAAATACATAAAGTTAAGCGACAGGGGAGACGAATAACCGCGAAATAATAACGCCGAACAAAAATAGGGTAAAAGAACGCTTATTTTCGGAAATAACAACAAGAGTCGGGATGTTGTATCTCGACTCTTTTTTTGCCTTTTGCAAGGGCTTGTCCCGACTCGGTGCAAGAACACCGAAATAAATACAAAGCGGTTATAGCTCAACGTAGGCTGTCGTGAAATCACCGTGCGGTCCTTTCGATAATATCGACAATACGCGCCGTACCGTCAAAGTCGTACATTCTCATTCGCCCGACGAGGTTTGCGCTTTCCTTTTCCAGCGTTTCCACCGCGTCGAGGAATTCGCTCAACCTGTCCTGCGTAAGCGAAAGAGCGAGTCCGTTACGTACGAAATATTCGGCATTCCCGAGTTGATCTCCGCGGCTTGCACCTTTGGGCAAGGGAACGATGAGCATAGGCACTCCGAGCGCGCCCAGCTCGAATACCGAGTTTCCCCCGCCGCGCGTGACGGCAAGGTCCGCCGCGGCGAAGAGATCGAAAATTTCTCGCGTAAATTCGATGGGACAATATCCTTTTCGACGTTCGCCGCCGTTTCCTTTGCCGCGCAGGTGAATCACGTCATATCTCTTCGTCAGTTCCTCGATATTTTCGTCGACCGCCTTATTGAGCGCCGCCGAGCCCAAACTTCCGCCCATGACAAGCAACACCTTTCGCCGCCCGTCAAAACCGCACTTATTCAACCCCGCACTCCGACTTCCGGAATATAATTGCGCCCTCAACGGGCTGCCCGTGTGCGCAATACTTTTTCCGCGATAATCGGGCAGGGGAAACGAGGAACAAATAACTTCCGCTTTCCGCGCCGATAACTTGTTCGCCAATCCGAGTGAGGTATCGCTTTCGTGCAGGATGACGGGAACGTGTTTCGCGCCGAGGACGACGGGCAGAGCGACGTATCCTCCTTTGGAAAAGATAACGTCGGGAGCGATTTCTTCGACGAGTTTCCGCGCCTTGCGTACCGCAAAAAAGAGTTTGAACGGCAGAGCGAGATTCGCGAAGAACTTTCCCCGCACGAAACGCGGACAGTCTATGCCGTGATAAATTACGCCTTCGTTCGCCATAAGATCCCGCTCGATCCCGTCCTTTCTTCCGATAAAGTGAATTTCGGAAAACCTTAGCCCGAGCGCGGGCAATAACGCCGATATGGGAGTGACGTGTCCGGCAGTGCCGCCTCCCGTGAGAATAATTTTTTTCATATTGACTAATATTCCTTTACGCTATGAAATATTCCCGTTTACGCCTTTTATATCCGTAACGTTTCTTTGCGTGCGCAAACGGGAAAGTGTATTTCGGTATAATTATTCGCGCCGTTGCATACTTATACATCGATTTTTAATTACAAATCGCGACAGCGAAAAAAATAGAGTTTGCGGTGTAATTTTTTGCATAAAACCTATTGTAATTCTCCGACAAAAGTGGTATAATTCAATAGAATAGAAAATGCGCATTTTGCGAAAGAGGAGGATGACTTGGCAAAGGAATATAAAGCGCAGGACATACAGGTTCTCGAAGGATTGGACGCCGTCCGACTTCGTCCGGGTATGTATATCGGATCGACGGGCGTAAAAGGGCTTCATCACATATTGTGGGAGATCATCGACAACTCCATGGACGAAGTGGCAAACGGTTTCGGCGATAAAATTTCGGTTACGGTTTATGCGGACGGAAGCGTAGGCGTGGAGGACAACGGTCGCGGCATACCCGTAGACATGCATCCGACTTTGGGAATGAGCGGCGTGGAAGTGGTATTTACCAAACTTCATGCCGGCGGAAAATTCAACAATGACAACTATCAACACTCGGGCGGTCTGCACGGCGTGGGAGCGTCGGTTACGAACGCGCTTTCCGAATGGGTGATCGTTGAAGTATATAAGGACGGCAAGGTATACCGCGTGGAGTTCGAAACGCGCAAAGGCGACGACGGGAAACTTCACGGCGGCTGTATCAGATTGCCTTTGTTCGAAACGGGTCAAAAGACGGACAAGCACGGCACTTTCGTTCGATTTATGCCGGATAAGACCATTTTCGAAACGGTGAATTACAATCTCGATACCATATCGAAAAAACTCAAAGAATTGGCGTTTTTGAACGACGGCGTGCACATAACGCTGACGGACGAAAGAGTAGTGCAAAACGACCTGCCGCTCAAACGCGAATATTGCTATACGGGCGGCATTTCCGATTTCGTAAAATATTTGAATGAGACTAAAAATCCCTTGCACGAAGAGCCCATTTATATAATGTCGGAAAAAGACGGCGTATACATGAAACTCGCCATGCAATACACGGATACTTACAGCGAGAGTATTTTTTCGTACGTCAACAACATTCCGACGCCCGAGGGCGGAATGCACGAAACGGGCTTCAAGACGGCGCTCACCAAGGTGCTGAACGACTATGCTCGCAAAACGGGAGTATTGAAAGATAAGGACGAGAACCTTTTGGGCGACGACTTCCGCGTGGGACTCACGGCGGTCATATCGATAAAAATGCAAAACGTGCAATTCGAGGGGCAGACCAAGACAAAACTCGGCAATCCGTTCGTGCGCCCCGCGATGGAGTATATGGTCGGGCTGGAACTTGGCA
>CANQCB010000057.1 GCA_947589145.1 uncultured Clostridia bacterium
TTTAATGATAAAAATAAAAAAGACCGCCGACGGAGCGTAATGCTCTGTCGGCGGTTGCCGTTTTTTAGGTTTATGACGTTCGGCGCAACCTCTCAAATCGTTTCTACGATTAACTTGAATTTATATACCGCCATACCTTGCGGTTTTACTTACCGCGTCTTTGAGCGGATATCGCTTTTGCGCTCTTTCTTAATTTCGTTTGCCGAAGTTATTGACGCAAATTCCCATGCCGAGCGCACCTGCTCCCGTGTGGCAGGCAATGCTCAAAGACAACGGATCGACGTAAAGAACTTTCATATTGGGAAACTCTTTTTCGATCTCTTCCTTGAATTTCAAAGCCTCGTCCTTTATTTTCGTGTACGCCACAAGAAGTTCCATTTTCCCTTGCGAATATTCTTCTTTGAATTCCGTTTCGAGTTCGGATTTGATTTTGGAGATCATCTTTCTTTTTGCTTGGTGAAGCGACACCGTCACCGCAAATTTATCGAAATTTTGCCCGCGCGTGTAAAGAATGGGCTTTAAGTGCAACATATTTCCCAGCGCGGCGGCGATCGGCGTTATCCTTCCGCCTTTTTTCAGATATTTCAATGTGCTCAACGCTATGTAAATCGAGAATTTGTCCTTCGTGCTTTCCAAGTAGTCCCTTATTTCCCATGCGGATCTGCCTTGCTTCGCCAATTCCACCGCCTCGTAAACGCTCACCTTTTGCGGAGCGGATATTCTCAAATTATCGACGACAACAACTCTCCCGTCAAATTTTTCGGCATATTGTTTGGCGTTTTCGCAAGTCCCGCTCAATCCGCTCGTCATCGGAATATAGACAATACTCTCATAGTCTTTCAAAAGTTTTGTCCACAACTCTTCCAAATAATACTCTGACGGTTGCGAGGTCTTGACGTCCGCACCTTTTGCCAAAAGTTCGAAAAACTTTTCTTGCGAAATCGAAATTTCTTCGAGATACTCTTCGCCGTCGATCGTAAACGGCATGGGAATAACGGATATTCCGAGTTTCTTCCCTTCTTCTTGCGTTATTCCCGAATTGGAATCTGTAACAATTATTACTTTATTCATCCTTTATCCTCAATGTTTTTTGTAAATCGAAGAAGCCGTTCCTCCTTCTCGGTGCGCAGGCGTTCTTCGTCCCGGTCGCCGCAAAATACATTCGACCGGACTGCCGCTTCTCGCGATCAAAACGAAATTTATCTCGGACATTCTTTATTATAACGAGTATGCGTATACGACGGCTTGTTGTATTATATCGCAAAGCGGCGGGTTTTGTCAACGCTCGCGCCCCTCTCGTTTTCCGATGGCGTGACGATCTCCGAATATTATTCTTCCGAATAGTCGGACTGCGCTCGGCGAGAGGTACGGACTGCGACGAAAATCATTATTACTCCGAGAAGCGCCGTCAGGGTGCAGACGACGCCGCCGACCGTGGCGTTCATTATCGGGACGGTCGAGCCCATGTCCGCGCCGAACTCGCGGAACATTGCCGTTTGAAGAGCGAGAACGGAAACCATAGCGTCGGCGAGATTGATACAGTTGGACGCGCGGACGGTCATCTCCTTCGCCTTGCGCGTTTTGACGAGATTGTAAATCGCCATCGTTATTTTGAAAAAGACGTAGGCTGCGTAGGCGTATATCGTTATGCCCGTGTGGACGAAAGAATCGTCGAAGCGAACCATTTGCAATATGGCAAAAGAAAGCGCGACCGGAAGAAGAATCAGAATCGCGCCGCATATGCCGTATATTTTCGTGTCGCGCAAAAAGATTTTATCCGTCCCCCGCTTGACCGCTCTGCCGCGCCATGCGTGATATATCAATATCGCGCCGCGAAGAAGTATCAGGAGTATGTAATAAGCCGCAAGTGCGCCGAACCATATCGAACTTATGAGAACGGCGACGACGCCGTTATATACCGCGAACGCGACGTTTATGACAAAAGAAAGCGCGGAAATGAGAATTATGCGGAAGCCGTATTCGTGAACGGCTCTGCCCCAGAACGGGTGTCTTTCCGCCCAACTCAGCACTCGACTCTTTATCTCGGGATAAGTCTTTATCACGCCGTATACCGTGTATGACGCGCCGACTCCCATTATGCCGAGAAAGACGTATCCCCACGCCTTATAGTCCGCAAGGCTGCCGAGCGACAGAAAAAGAGACGCGCCGACGATCGCCCCTATCGTTATAAGGACGACGAGGAGCAAAAACCATATATGCGGACGGACAAAAAAGTCGATCGTTTTCTTCCATGCTTTCATTTTTTTTCAAATGCTCCGATGCGCAAGCGTTCATACAAGCCGTCGTTTTGCTTTCCTTGACGTTGCGCCGCGAAGAAGGGCAAATTTATTATCGATATTGTTCGGCCCACGCTTTGATATCGGAAGGGGTTGCGCCGTTCAAAATTTTGCCTTCTATGATCGTCGCGCCTTTTGCGGATTGCAAAAGGCGGTCTTTCGTTCGTCCGAAGCCGCTGCTGCCGCCGGTGGCGAACAGCACGATTTTCTTGCCCGAAAGGTCGTAACTTTCCAGAAAGGTGTTTATTATCGTGGGCGCTACGTACCACCAGATCGGAAAGCCGACGAAAATCGTATCGTAGTCGGACATATTGTCGAGTTTGCCCTCGATTTTCGGGCGGGACGATTTGTCGCGCATTTCCACCGAACTGCGCGAATTCTTATCCATCCAATTAAGATCCGCGGCCGTGTAAGGCTTGACGGGCTTTATTTCGTATATGTCCGCGCCCACCGTTTCAGCCAAAGTCTCGGCTATGCGTTTCGTGACGCCGCTTGCCGAAAAATACGCTACCAATTTTTTCATATCATATCTCCTCGATGCGTTTGTTTATTTGATTATACAATATTTCCACGTCGGCTTTTTGCGGGAAATCTTCTCGGAACGCGCACGCCGAACCTGCCGCGACTCCGTAACCGAAACTGCTTTTCACGTCGCCCTCTTCGAGATATTTCGCAATAAAGCCCGCCACGAGCGAGTCGCCCGCGCCCGTCGAATTGACGAGAGTGCCGCGCGGCGCCGCAAGTCGGTATTTTCCGCTTTTCGTCGCCATGACCGCGCCGCGACCGCCCAGCGAAACGATCACGTTTTCCGCGCCCATTTTCCTCATCTCTTCGGCATATTCCGCCGCCTCTTCCGCCGCGATCGTCTTGCCGAAAAAGGAGCAAAGTTCGTCGAGATTCGGCTTTATAAGGAGCGGCCGCAAAGGAAGGACGGATCTCAAAAGCGCGCCGTGTGCGTCAACGGTGACTCGGACGCCGCGCAACGCGTTCATTATGCGCGTATATATATCGTTCGAAGTGCCGCGCGTGGCGTTACCGGACAATACGAGAACGTCTCCGCTCTTCATCTCTTGCAATTTTTCAAGCAGTGCGCCGAACGCGTATTCGTCCACGTCCGCGCCCATGCCGTTTATCTCCGTCTCGCTTTCGCCCTTTATTTTTACGTTTATCCTGCTTTCGCCGTCTATGCGGATAAAGTCGCAGGGCAACCCCGTCAGAGCAAGCCGTCTCTCTATTTCTCTTCCCGTCCACCCCGCGGTGAACGCGATCGCCTTCGTTTCCACGCCGAGGTTTTTCAGCGCGAGCGCGACGTTTACGCCCTTTCCGCCCGCGGTAAAACGCTCGCTTGACGTGCGGTTGGTCTCGCCCGTTCGAAAGTGAGATACCGTCATTATGTAATCTATGGAAGGATTGAAAGTTACGGTATATACCATCAGCCGAGTTTCACCCTCTTTGCCATCGCTTTGTATCCCTGTATTACCGCTATGCGGTCAAAAGGCGGCGGCAGGAACGTGTATATCGCTGGATATGAGCGATATCTCATCTTTCGGTATATCCACTTATCGTGCGCTTTTATGTCCGCCCAAAGTTGTTTCAACGCCGCTTTTTTGGTCTTCATGAGTTTTTTGACTTCCTCTTTTGCCATGTTCGACGGCTTGGCAAGCGTGAACGTAAGCGTTACCATCATAAGACAGGATAAGTCGTAAGCCATATATTTGAAAAGGCGCTTGTCGATCTCTTTGAGTTTGCGCACGTCATAGGCTTCCGCCATGATTTTCATTACGCGGTTTTGCTGATCGTAGCGTTTGGAAAACACATCCATATTGACGGACTGATCGTTCCTGCCTATGAAATAATGGTAGAAATCGACGGGCAGATAATACGCGGTCTTTACATAAGGCAAGGGCACGTAAGAGAAAATGTTATCCACATAGAACGTGTGCTTGGGCAGTTCGAGTCCGCATTCGCGGAGCACGGACATTTTATACATCAGCGAGTGCATCATAAGCACCGAGCCGAATCGGAATTTGCGCACGTCTTTCCAACCGAAAAGTCTGTCCGTCGGTAGGTTTTTACGAAATTCGCGGGTGAACTTCGTATTATCTTCGACGTGGTCATAGACGAAATTGGTCACGTAGAGGTCGGGCAAGGCGTTCTCCTCCCGATGTTTCTTTATGGTTTCGAGAATTTGTTTGAGCACGTCGCCGTCCACCCAATCGTCGGAATCCACCACTTTGTAGTAAAGTCCCGTGCCGTGGCGAATACCCTGATTTACGCCCTCGCCGTGCCCGCCGTTTTCCTGATGCACCGCCTTGCATATCGTGGGATAATTTGCCGCATATTCGTCGGCTATCTCGCCCGTTTTATCCTTCGAGCCGTCGTTCACGATGATGATTTCCACGTCATCGCCGCCGACAAGCAGGCTCTCTATGCATTTACGCATATATCCTTCCGAATTGTAGCTCGGAATCGCAAAAGTTATCAGTTTCAATTATATTTCTCCGTAAGTGATTTATTCGATTATAGCACAAGCGTCGTTTTGTGTCAATAGCCGCCGCGGACACCTGCGGAAAAGTCGATCGATCCGCTTTTCGTCTATGCGCCGCGGAGACGCCACAGGAAACGAAAAAAGGCATTGCAAAGTTAATTTGCAACACCTCCATATTCCGAATTGCGATTTTCGTGCGGACTTTTATACGGCTTTCGACCGCTCTTGCGCAAGCAACGCCGAAAGGCGCGCTATCGTTGCTTCGTCGGTTTCGGGCACAGCCGCAAGCGGGAACGGTATTCCGAGTTGTTCGTATTTTTCCAGACACAATTTGCGGAAAGGCAGGAGTTCCACCCTGTCTATGACCGATTCGAACGGCGCTATTAATCTTGCAAGACGTGTTATGTTTTCCTCGCTGTCCGTCAGACCTTGCGCTATGACCTGTCTGATCCACACCCGTTTGCCGAGCGCGTGCAATTTTCCGAGATAGTCCAGCGTTTTCCGCAAACTTCCGCCCGTATATGTGCGATATTCTTCCTCGGTGGTGAATTTGATATCGAGGAGCGCCATATCGATCTTTTCCGTAAGTTCGTCTACGTCCTCACCCGCGACGTTTCCGCTCGTATCGAGCGCGATATGTAATCCTTCGCTTTTGAGAATGTCCGCAAGCGAGGAAAAGAATTTCGCCTGCACGAGCGGTTCGCCGCCGCTGAAAGTCACGCCGCCGTTTCTTATGTACGGTTTGAAGCGTAAGACTTTTTTCGCAATATCCTCCGCCTCATACTCCTCGCCGTTTTCCGCCCAAGTCTCGGGGTTGTGGCAATATGCGCAACGAAGCGGACAATGCGCGGCGAAAATCACCGTGCGCAGTCCGGGTCCGTCCACCGTGCCGAGAGACTGGATCGCGCTTATCCTGCCCTTCATTTTACATTGCCGAGTGGAACGTACGGCTGATGACTTCGCGCTGTTGTTCCTTGGTGAGTTTGTTGAAATTGACGGCATATCCCGACACGCGAATCGTAAGATTGGGATACAGGTCGGGGTCGTTCATGGCGTCGATGAGTTTCTGTCTGTCCAGCACGTTCACGTTGATATGGTGAGCATGCTGCGAAAAATATCCGTCGAGAATTTCCACGAGGTTTTCCGCGCGCTCTTCCGTCGTTTTGCCCAAAGCGGCGGGCACGATGGAAAAGGTATTGGAAATTCCGTCGCGGCAGCAATCGTAGGGCAATTTTGCCACGGAGTTCAGAGAAGCAAGCGCGCCGTTGCTTTCGCGGTTGTGCATGGGGTTCGCGCCGGGAGCGAAGGGCTCGCCCGCCTTTCTTCCGTCGGGCGTGTTCCCCGTCTTTTTTCCGTATACGACGTTCGAGGTGATCGTAAGCGCGGACAGAGTGTGCTTTGCGCCGCGGTAAGTCGGGGTTTTGCGGAGTTCCGCCATTACTTTTTCGAGAATCTCTTTCGCGATACCGTCGACTCGGTCGTCGTCGTTGCCGTATTTCGGGAAGTCGCCTTCGGTCTTGAAATCGACTATGACGCCGTCCTCGTTTCTTATTGCGGTGACCTTCGCGTATTTGATTGCGGAGAAGCTGTCCGCAAGCACGCTGAGCCCGGCTACGCCGAATGCCATAAGGCGTTCGGGCTGTGTGTCGTGAAGCGCCATCTGTATTTTTTCATAGGCATATTTATCGTGCATATAGTGAATGACGTTCATGGTGTTCACGTAAACGCGAGCAAGCCAGGAGAGATAATAATCGAAACGCATCATTACTTCGTCATAGTCGAGAACGTCCTTTTCGTAGATCGGCATTTGCGGGCCTACCTGCATGAAATATCTCTCGTCCTTGCCGCCGTTGAGCGCCATGAGGAGCGTTTTGGGAAGGTTGCAACGCGCGCCGAAGAACTGCATTTGCTCGCCTACTTTCATGCTCGAAACGCAGCAGGCGATCGCGTAGTCGTCGCCGTTCAAGGGGCGCATGACGTCGTCGTTTTCGTATTGTATGGAGTCGGTTTCCGCCGAGACTTTCGCGGCGAATTTTTTGAAGCCGCGGGGCAGTTTCTCCGACCAAAGCACGGTGAGGTTGGGTTCTGCCGAACTGCCGAGGTTGTAAAGCGTGTGAAGCATACGGAAAGAGTTTTTCGTAACGAGCGGTCTCCCATCCTCGCAAATTCCGCCTATGCTCTCGGTTATCCACATGGGGTCCCCGGCAAAGAGGTCGTTATATTCGGGAGTGCGAAGGTGGCGCATGGTACGAAGTTTGATGACGAATTGGTCGATGATCTCCTGCGCGCCCGACTCGTCGAGAGTGCCCTCGCGAAGATCGCGCTCGGCGTAAATATCCAAAAAGGTGCTCACTCTGCCGAGCGACATTGCCGCGCCGTTCTGATCCTTGTTCGCCGCAAGATATGCGAAATATACCCACTGCGTAGCTTCCAAAAGGTTGGTCGCCGGCGCGGAAATATCTATGCCGTACATATTCGCGAGCATTTTGAGCTGTTGAAGCGCCTCTATCTGCTCGTAAACCTCTTCGCAAAGTCGGATATTCTCTTCGGTCATGGTATTTTCGCCGAGGCGCAACTTGTCCTTGGTCTTTTCCTCGATGAGTTTGTCGACTCCGTAGAGGGCTACGCGGCGATAGTCTCCTATTATGCGGCCGCGCCCGTACGCGTCGGGGAGACCCGTGAGTATGCCGACGTGACGGCACTTGCGCATTTCGTCCGAATATACCTGAAACACGCCGTCGTTGTGCGTTTTGCGGTATTTGAAATCGTGAACGATATCGTCGCTCATTTTATATCCGTATGCCTCACAGGCGGCTTTTGCCATGCGAAGTCCGCCGAATGGATTTATTCCGCGAACAAGCGGCGCGCCCGTCTGCAAACCGAAAATTATTTCGTTTTCCTTATCCATGTATGCGGCAGGATATGCAAGGAGCGTGCTGACGGTATCCGTGTCGACGCCGAGCACTCCCCCATTGTCCTTTTCCGCTTTTTGAAGCGCTTCCAACACCGCGCGAAGTTTTTTCGTACGCTCGGTCGGTCCGACAAGGAAAGAATCGTCTCCCTCGTACGGAGTATAGTTAAGTCGTATAAAATCGGCGACGTCGATATCGCAGCACCATTTGCCCGTTTTGAAATTTCTGTAAGCGTCCATGTCGTACCTCCCTGTCGTTATCCTTGTATTATTTTGAACCGAAACGCTCCGTAATATTATCCCCTTTGATTTTCTCGAAAGGTGAGAAAAAGAAAGGGGCTCGGAAAAATATTACTCCGAGCAGCCCAGACGGTCGGCAATAAGATCGATCGCTCCACGGTGTTCCCACCCATTTTCCGTCAGTCACGATCGTCCCTCGATTTTCTTTATCTTACCACAACATATTGTGGTTGTCAACCCATTTTTGCAAAATTTTACACAATTTTTTTGTTATTCTTTTTGCGTGCCGATATGTTTGCAAAGCGATTGTCTTTCGTTATTTTTTCTTATGTTTATCCTTGCCTTCCATGGCTTCGGCATAGCCGCGAAGGGCGTCCTTTTGGCTCGACGTAAGAGAAGTCGGCACGTCCACTTGCAAAGTCGCGATATGGTCGCCGCGCGAATAGCCGCCCGGAACGCCTTTGCCGCTGATACGAATGCGCGTACCCGGCTGTGTGCCCGCCGCAACGCGATTCTTCACCTCGCCGTCCAAAGTCTTTATGAAAATTTCGCCGCCGAGCGCCATCGTCGCGAAAGGGACTTTGACGGTAGAATAAATATCCTTGCCGTTGCGC
>CANQCB010000058.1 GCA_947589145.1 uncultured Clostridia bacterium
TGCCTTCAAAGAGGCGCTCTCTCCCGAATTCAAGGCATATCAGCATCAGATAGTAAAGAACGCGGCGGCTATGGCGGCGGAGTTCGCAAAACAGGGTATCGAAATGGTGTCGGGCGGTACGGATAACCACCTTATGCTCATCAAACTCGTAAAAAACAACGTTACGGGCAAAGAACTCGAACATCTCCTCGACGAGTGCCACATAACGGTAAACAAGAACGCGATCCCCAACGATCCTCAAAAACCCTTTGTTACAAGCGGCATAAGAGTGGGCGTTCCCGCGGTAACTACCCGCGGAATGAAAGAACCGCAAATGGTCAAGATCGCACAGCTTATAAGCAAAGTTATAAAGGAAAAGGAAAGCGCGATTGCCGAAGTGACCGAAGAAGTCGCGAAACTTTGCAAGGAATTCCCGCTCTATCCCGACCTCGTATAAGCAAAATTAATCAAATAAATAACCTAAAAACGTTCCTCCGAAAAAAAAGAGGAGCGTTTTTTCGTGCCGCGGGGAAATAATAACAAAAAACCCTACCGAATTACTATGATTTAATTGACAGCGCATATACATGATGATATAATAGCATAGTAAAAAGGTAGGGATTATGAAACTTTCTTCGAGAGCGGTATACGGAATAAGAGTATGTTCGTTGATAGCGACGGAGCAAAAAACTCCCGTGGCGTTGTCTGTGCTTGCGGAGAAGTCCAATCTCAGCGAAAAATATCTCGAACAAATTCTCGGCAGTCTGGTGAAAGGGGGAGTGCTCGTAAGCACGCGCGGCGCTTGGGGCGGCTATGCTCTTGCGCGCGGCGTGGAGAACATATCCCTTTACGACATAATTTCCGCGGTGGACGACGTGTTTACCGTCGGTTGCGTAACTGTAAATTGCGGAGACGGGTGTTTGCATTGCTGTCCCGAAAAGGGGAGCTTTGCCGACATCGAGGAAAAAATAAACGGTATATTCAAGTCAAGTTCGCTCGCGGATATCGTCCGCGGACGGGAGGAAATATGAAAGTATATCTTGATTATGCGGCGACCACGCCGGTTGACGATCGCGTATTCGAAGCAATGCGGCCGTATTATACGGACGTTTTCGGAAACGCCAACTCGGTGCATTCTTACGGACAGGAAGCGGCTGCGGCGGTGGACAATGCGCGCAGAACGATAGCCGAGTGTATAAACGCAAAGCGCACCGAAATTTATTTCACTTCGGGCGGCACCGAAGCGGACAACTGGGCAATAAAAGGCATGGCGGTGAGGTATAAAGCCGTTACGGGCAGAAATCACATAATAACCTCGGCAATAGAACACCCCGCCATTATCGAGTCCGTCAAATATATGAGCAAGCACGGTTTCGACGTAACATTCCTGCCCGTGGACGAAGGGGGAATTGTCCGTCCCGAAGTTCTGGAAAAAGCAATAACGGATAAGACGGTGCTCGTATCGGTCATGGCAGCGAATAACGAGATCGGCACAATACAGCCCATTAAGGAACTCGCAAAAATAGCGCACGCTCACGGCGCGTTCTTCCATACCGACGCCGTGCAGGCAATGAGCAGCATGAAAATGGACGTCCGCGACCTTGACGTTGACCTTATGTCTTTCTCCGCGCATAAGTTCTACGGACCGAAAGGCATAGGCGTGCTGTTTGTTAAGAGCGGCGTCAAGCCCGACAAGTTCATGATAGGCGGACATCAAGAGCGCACTATGCGCGGCGGCACGACGAACGTTCCCGCCGTTGTGGGTATGGCGGAGGCGCTTCGTTTGACCGTGAAAGAAATGGACGAAAACAACGCGACGATCAAGGCGGCGCGGGATCACTTCCTCGACAGGATAAGGAAGGAGATACCGAATATAAGGATAAACGGCAGCCTTGACAGCCGTGTGCCCGGCAACGCCAACGTCACGTTCGAGTATATCGAAGGAGAGTCGCTGTTGCTCAGCCTCGATCTCGCGGGCATAGCGTGCTCGTCGGGTTCGGCGTGCTCGTCGGGTTCGCTCGAACCGTCGCACGTGTTGATGGCGATCGGCGTTCCCGTGGAGATATCGCACGGTTCAATAAGGTTTTCGTTCGGCAAGCACACAACGCTTGCCGACGTGGACTATGTCGTTGACGAACTCAAAAAAGCCGTCGAGAGGCTTCGGAAGATGAGTCCGCTCACGCGCTGAAAGAGAATAAAGCGAAATAAGGAGTATATTATGTATAACGAAAAGGTAATGAACGAATTCAAATCGCCCTCCAATGTCGGCGAGGTGGAGAACGCCAACGCCGTCGGGCAGGTGGGCAACGCGTCATGCGGCGACATAATGAAGATCACCATGCGTATCGAGGACGGCATAATACAAGAAGTCAAATTCCAGACTTACGGCTGCGCGGCTGCCGTCGCAACGTCGTCGATCGCGACCAAGATGATAAAGGGCAAGACGATTGACGAGGCGCTTGAACTTACCAATCAGGAAGTAATAGACGAACTCGGCGGACTTCCCGCGCAAAAAATACACTGCTCCGTGCTTGCCGAGGGCGCGATCAAAGCGGCGATAAAGAATTATTTGGAAAATTACAAAAAAGAAAATCCGACCGCATAACACGCATACTCTCCGCAAAAAATAAATGCGGAGGTGTAATATGAAAGGAATGCTGATAGGACTTGCGACGGGCATGGTAGCGGGCGCATTGCTTGTAAAAACCTGTAAGCCTTGCAGTCGTTTTATCGACGACATGTCGCAAAAATACAAAAGCATGGGTAAAAAGAACAGCCAATCCGCCGAACAACCTTCGCAAGAAAACTGCGAGTGCGGATCCGACTGTGAATGCGGTTACGATTGTAATTGCGGGGAATAAGTAACAGACTTACAAAAAGCAAAAAGGCGACTGTTTACAGCCGCCTTTTTACGTGTTGATTATTCTTTATATTGATTGCCCTTAAACGGTTGACTTTCCCCTTAAATATTGGCATAATATAAGGGAAAACATGAGGAGACGGCATATAAATGCGTGATTTTAACTATTCGGCAATTAAAAACATCAAGTGGGACGGGGAAATTTTGGGGCTTGTAGCGGCAATATACAAGGAAGTCGGCAAGGAAGAAATGTATTTGCAGCAGCAACCCGAGAAGTTGGAAAAGCTCGTTGAGATAGCAAAAATACAAAGCACCGAGTCGTCCAACGCAATAGAAGGGATCGTTACCACGAACACGAGATTAAGACAGCTTGCGTTGGAAAAAACTACGCCGAGAAACCGCAATGAAAAGGAAATCTCGGGATACAGGGATGTTCTCAATCGTATCCATGAGGATTTCGACATAATACAGATTACGACGAATTATATTTTGCAGCTGCACAAGATCATGTATGCGCAGTCGGATAATCCTTTTGCCGGTCGGACAAAGGGCGTGCAAAATTATATTACCGCAACATATCCGGACGGTCGAAACGTTACGTTGTTTACGCCGCTCGCACCCTACGAAACGCCCGAAGCCCTCGAACGCATTTGCGCGGAATACAACAGAGTGATCGGTAACTATGAGGTTGAACCTCTGATTGCCATTCCGACGTTTATTCACGACTTTCTGTGTATTCACCCGTTTAACGATGGCAACGGAAGAATGTCTCGGATTCTTACGACATTGTTGTTATACAGAAGCGGTTTTAATGTTGGGAAATACATTTCTCTCGAAGCAAAAATCGCGAACACCAAGGATTTGTATTACGACTCATTACAGCAGAGCCAAATGGGTTGGCACGAAGGCAAAGAGGATAAAACCCCGTTTATAAAATATTTGCTTGGAACAATTTTGGCGGCATATAAGGATTTCTGCGACAGGTTTTCCTTGATAAAAGACAATGCGTCCGCTTTGGAAATCGTAAAAAGAGCGACAATGCAAAAGATTGGCAGGTTCACCAAGCAGGACATTGTTGAATTGTGTCCGTCGCTCAGCCTCAGTTCGATAGAAGGCGGATTAAAGAAACTTGTTGAAATGAAAGAATTGCAGAGAGAAGGCGTAGGCAGAGGAACAAAATATTATAGATTGAAGTAAAGATTATAAAGATTTTCGGGCAGTCCTTAGGGGCTGCCATTTTTCATATAAATTTTTTCTTCATGCCTCTTAATCGGGATATATCAATCTTGCAATGCACTTTTCTTTGTGCTAAACTCTAACAAGACCATAAATTCATATTACGGATTTATATCACATATCTACGGTTCGGTATTTTTAGCCGCGCAAGTATTTTTCCCTATAATTTTTGATTATTTTATAGTTATTTGCAAACAGATATTGACATATCTGCCAAAATATGTTAAAACATTCATATCATAGATGATTACTTAAACCCAAGGAGATTCTTGTATTGTTCAAATATAAGCATTTATGAAATAAAGACTGATATGAAATAAAGACGGAGGTGCACTCCAATGTACAGATATAGTTTATTAAGCGCAAAGGAAATTTTAGGCATTCTTTGCGCTTTTTTGAGAAAATTTATGTCCAAATGAATTGTCAATAGCTTTTTGTACATTAAGAATGGCTGTGCATAAGAATGTAGTTACAATTTGATTGTTTTTAAGTATTATGTTAAGTATCGGAAATCTTGAAAAAACATACGAGTCCCGAAACGGAATTTGCGTAAAGGCGTTGAAAGGGATTTCATTGGATTTTCCCGAAAGAGGAATGATTTTCGTTTTGGGTAAGAGCGGAAGCGGAAAAACGACTCTCCTTAATCTGTTGGGCGGTTTAGACCGCCCAACAGACGGAGAAATAATTGTTGATGGTAAGTCAAGTAAAAATTTTTCCGAAAAGGATTTTGACGGGTTTAGAAATAATAGCGTAGGATTTGTATTTCAAGAGTACAACCTTATAGAAAACTATACGGCAGGCGCAAATATAGCGCTTGCTTTGGAATTGCAAGGCAAAAAATCGTCACTGGACGAAGTAAATGCAATATTACGGCAGGTGGAACTTGTGGATGATGACGGCAATACGCTCTACGACCGTCGCATAAACGAACTTTCCGGCGGGCAGAAACAGCGTGTCGCTATTGCTCGTGCGCTTATCAAAGATCCGAAGATAATGCTCGCCGACGAGCCGACGGGTGCGCTCGACAGCTATACGGGCGTCGAGCTATACGGGCTCCTCAAACGGCTTTCGTCAAACAAACTTATAATAATAATTTCGCACGACGCAGAAAGCGCGAAAGAATACGGCGATAGAATAATCGAACTGAAAGACGGAGTCGTAATATCGGATACGCTTTGCGAGGAAAAGGAAAAAGAACAAATCGCAGCGCATATCGATAATAACTCAAAGCCGGGTAGATTGCCCATAAGGCGTACGCTTACGATGGGACTTGTCGGACTGAAGTATAAACCATTTCGATTGGTAATTTCCGTTTTGCTTGCCTTAATATCTTTTACTTTCTTTTGTTTGGCTATTGTGTCTGCTACAACCGATTTATTAAATGCTGAATTGAAAACAGCTTACAAAAATAATGTAAAAACGGTGGTTATAACGGCAGATTCCATAGGCAAATCGTATAATAAATATCCGGACGGTCATACAAGTAATGGAGAGTTTGAATGCACTCGTACTTTAACAGAAAAACAAATCGAAATACTCTCGGAAACGGATGACTGTACATTTGTAAAAATTGTCGGAGGCGGGGTACTGCCGAGTGATATCGGCAAAAACAATCTCGGCAATATGACGGTTCCGGAGTATTATAATCCTTATAATTATCTTTCAAGAGGCGGTTTTCAGCGCGCGATAGAGCTTGACCCCGAAACAGGCGAGAATGACGCTTGTCTGAAACCCGATTCGCGCTTAACCGTAGAATGCCGTTTGCCGCAAAACTTCGACGAAATAGCAATAACAGACTATTGGGCGGATATGTATATGCGGTTTGGATTTGTGGACGAAAACGGCACTTCTCACATGATAGCCGCTCCCGACGATCTTATAGGTCGAACTTTAGAAGGCGGATTGCGTATATGCGGAGTATACAGTACGGAAGAGGATAAGGAATGGCTTAAACAATACGATTATAACGAATATAACTATGAATATATTACGAACGATTATATTGCACGGTGGTTGGACGGCGAGCATATTATGAACTACGCATTTGTTTGCGACGGCTACTATGCGGAAAATTTCCCGTTTTCAACGACATACGACGTATTGTATAAATTGAGCGGTAATATTTCCAAAGACAGGAAACTCATAGAGAAAATCAGCTACACATATTACATGGAGTGGTTGCCGGAAGAAAATTTTGGCTCATATACGCGAATAGATTATTCGATTTCGGCAAAATATCGCACAAGATATTCGGGCTTTGCCGATGCGTCGGAATTCTTCAGGGACGAAACGTTTTTGAAAATCGCAACAGCCGTGAGTATTGTTTTCGCGATATTCAGCGCGTTATTGCTTATGAGTTTTCTTTTGGCTAATATCGAAGTGCGTAAACGCGAGTTCGGTATTCTCCGCGCATTGGGGGCGCGCAGGTGGGATATAGTCAAAATATGTATGATCGAAAGCTTTGCAATAGCGTGTATAGATTTTATTTTGACTTTGCTTTTAACAGGCATTGTGTGCATTATACTGAATACAAAATATAACTTCTGGCTATTCGGCATCGGCATAATCCCCTTATTCTCATTAACGCTTTTATGCTTCGGAGTGGCCGCACTGGCTACGATTATTCCGGCAGTGCGTTTGGCAAGGAAAAAACCGATAGATGTCATAAACAATAAATAGATAAATGATTTTATTCAAAACACAATTTAATAGCAAAGTGAAAGGAAGGTTTGTAAAATAAGGCTTTCCTTTTTTATGAGGGTGGATTATATTTTCAAGTGAAACGCCTGAAAGGTTATAATTACACATACATAAATATCCCCGAAAACAAGTTGTTGATTTTTTGTTTACATTGGGGTGGGGATATGGTATAATAAATTTGATGAAAATGTTGGGGATTGACTACGGCGACAGGTACGTCGGGTTCGCGGAATGCGACGACTCGGAGATATTGGCGTATCCGTTGCGCTCGGTCAAGGTTCGCAGCATGCGAGAGGCGGTGGACGTCGCCGCTCGGATAGCGGCGGAGGGCGGCGCGAGGCTGATAGTTATCGGCTTGCCCCTTATGCCCGACGGCGCGGAGGGCGATCGGGCGGGTAAGACGCGGGCGTTCGGGCGGGTGCTCGAAAGGGTGGCAGGACTTCCCGTCGAGTACAGCGACGAGCGGCTGACTACCGTGCAAGCCGAGGAGTACCTTGCGGAGAACGGCATAAAGAAGCGGGATATGAAGAAGTACACCGACGCCGCTTCGGCGCAAATAATACTCGCCGACTACATAACAACGAAAAAATTACGCAAAGGAGACTGAGCATGGACAACGAAAAAGTACAATTTATCGATGACGACGAGACGATTACTCTCTACGACGACGACAACCAACCCATGGAGTTCTACGAAGTAGCCGTCGTGGAATATGAGGGTGCGCTCTACGCGCTCTTACAGCCCGCCGAAAAGGTCGAGGGTATCGAAGAGGACGAGGTCGTCATATTCCGTATCGAGGACAACGAGGACGACGAGGACAGTTTCTTCTATCCCGTAGACGACGACGCGATTGCGGACGCCGTGTTCGAGGAATACCTTCGCGCGGCTTCGGACGGCGAGTGCGACGGCGATTGCTCCGGCTGCCCGTCGGCGGAAGAGTGCGACTCGAAAAAGGATTGAGGGCGTTTAAGCGTCATCGACCGCGGCTACGGCTGCGGAAATCGGGGATAATTGCATAATAGTTTGAAAGCAAGCGTGCAAAACGTTTGCTTTTCGTCGCCCGATATGATATAATCATTGCGTTTGAATACACACTCGCCGTTGCCCGAACTGTGCGAATAATCGCGAACGGGGCAAAAACCAAGACGGCGGGGAGGATTAACAGGAGGCAAAAAATGGCAAACGTTGTTTCTATGAAACAATTGCTTGAAGCAGGTGTGCACTTCGGCCACGCCACGAGAAAGTGGAACCCGAAGATGAAAAAGTACATCTACACCGCGAGGAATGATATCTACATCATCAACCTCGAGAAAACGGTCGGACTTATCGACGAAGCGTACAACTTCATCAAGAGCGTAGCCGACAGCGGAAAGTCCATACTTTTCGTCGGCACCAAGAAGCAGGCGCAGGAAGCGATCGCGTCCGAAGCACAGCGTTGCGGTATGTACTACATCACCGAGCGTTGGCTGGGCGGCACGCTTACCAACTTCTCGACCATCAGATCGAGAATAGACCGTCTTAACAAGCTCAACCAAATGGAGAGCATGAACGAGTTCGCCCTTCTCCCCAAGAAGGAAGTCATCAGACTTACGCAGGAGAGGGATAAGCTCGAAACCAACCTCGGCGGTATCAAGGATATGCGTACTCTCCCGGGCGCACTCTTCATCGTAGACCCGAAGAAAGAGCACCTCGCCGTAGCGGAGGCTC
>CANQCB010000059.1 GCA_947589145.1 uncultured Clostridia bacterium
ATTCGAACCGCCGACCAATCGGGTATGAACCGAGTACTCTAGCCAACTGAGCTACGCCGCCACATTCAAAAGGCTTAGTTATTGTAACAAATAGCGTAGAAAAATGCAACTGTTTTTTTAAGATTTTCCGAAAAAGTTTTCAAATGTGCGGGTTTATCTTGTTTCGCGGACTTTCTCGGAAACCGTTCGCCGTTTATGACAACGTTTCGCCAAATATTCGGTTGAAAGATATCGGTTTGCGTGCGGCAGTTTGCGAAAAAGCGAAAATCGCCCTTATTCTCTCGATTGACGGACCTTTTCGTAAATAACGACGCCTGCGGCGACGGACGCGTTGAGCGAATTTACGTTGCCGAACATGGGAATGGACACGATTCCGTCGCAGATCTCGCGCGTCAAGCGGTGAACGCCTTTGCCCTCTCCGCCGATAACGAATGCAACCGCGCCTTTGAGGTTGGTGCGATAAAGGTCGTCTCCGTCCATATCCGCGGCGTAAACCCATACGCCTTTTTCTTTGAGTTCGGCAATGACGTCGTTGATATTGGGCACTTTGGCAACGCGCAGGTGCGCCGCCGCCCCGCTCGACACTTTAACCACGGTTTCGTTCACGGTAACGCTGCGGTGGCGCGGTATAATAACACCGTGCACGCCCGCGCATTCCGCAACCCTTATGACCGAGCCGAGGTTATGCGGATCTTCCACGCCGTCGAGAATGACAATAAACGGCGGTTCGCCTTTTTCCTCGGCGTATGCGAGAATATCGTCCACTTCGCTATATTTGAAATCGGTTATTTCCGCAACGAAGCCTTGATGACGAGCGCCTTCGCTGTCGCGGTCGAGCGCGGTTTTATCTCGGAAAAATATCTTGATCCCGCGGTCTTTCGCTTCTTTGATAAGACGATTTGCGGCGGCGTCTTTGAGATCCTGTTGAACGATCAAGCGGTCGAAAGTAGTACCTGCTTTAAGCGCCTCTTCCACCGCGTTTCTTCCGTATATTTTCAAAATTCCTTTACCTCTTTGTTGACGTATTTGCAAAAGCGTATGGCGTACCCGTTGTCAATGATCGGGTCGGACATGCTTTCGAGCGCCCATTCGCTCATCTCGTCGAGGTTATCGAAATAAACCTCCGCGTCGCCCTTCGCGTCTACCTTGGTGACAAGCACTTCGGAGCAGTAAGGCAATAACGTGTGATACATCATTGCTCCGCCGATCACAAAAACGTCGTCGGGCGCGTATTTCGCGACCTCCGCGAACAAGTCCCGCAAACTCTCTACCTGCACGTATCCGTATTTCTCCGCGCGCGCCCTGTCTCCGTTCGGCCACAGCACGATATTCGTCCTGCCGACAAGAGGTTTCCCTTCGTGAAATGACAAAAGCGTGTTCGACCCCATGACGACTACTTTCCCCAAAGTCGTCGCCTTGAAAAATTTCATATCCTCGGGAATGTGAAACATAAGATCGTTATGCTTGCCTATCCCCCATTCTTTGTCACAGTGTAATATCGCCTTCATATTGTTATTATTTTATGTTAATACTCCCTACTTGCCCCAACTTACTCTTTCGCCCCGCTAAGTCGTTATCTTGCCAATACTCCCAACCTGCCCAAAACTTCCTCTTTCCGTCCTGCCATTTTTCAAGCACCGTTCAGTTCCAACTCGTCGGATATGCCAAAAACATACTCTTTCCGTATTGCTGCTACTCCCGCCATAGTCCCCAAACTTCCAACACCCACCAAGTAAATAAGCCCTTAATTCGTTGCGGGGTCCGGGACACAGTCGAAAGTGTCCCGGAGTCTTTTGGTTCTTTTGGGCTCTACAAAAGAACACTTATTTTACTCTTCTACACAAAGAACGCTGTTTTTATTTTATAAGGAAAATAACCCTGTTTTTCTGCCATACAATCGGCAGTTATGCGCAACGGATACCATAAAGGGGTTTGCGCACCCCCCCCCAATATTAAATAGCCACCTCTATGTTATACTTCTTGTCATTAGCTCGATATCCTTCGAGACGGAAATCGTCCACGGTAAACTTATAGAAGTCCTTGATGTCTTTATTCATAACGAACTCAGGCGCGGGAAATTGCTCGTTCTCGATGATCTCCCTAACAATGGGAATATGTCGGTCGTAAATGTGCGCGTCGGCAATGACGTGGACAAGCTCGCCCACTTCCAGACCGCTCACCTGCGCCATCATGTGCATAAGCACGCTGTATTGCACGACATTCCAATTATTCGCCGTAAGCATATCCTGCGAACGTTGATTGAGTATGCCGTTCAGCGTTTTGCCGCTGACGTTGAAAGTCATGGAGTAGGCGCAAGGATAGAGGTTCATTTCGCTGAGATCGTGGTGGTTATATATATTCGTCATTATGCGGCGGCTTTGCGGATTGTGAGAGAGGTCGTACAAAACGCGGTCAACCTGATCGAACTCGCCCTCTTTATACTTGTGTTTAACGCCGAGTTGATAACCGTACGCCTTTCCGATAGTGCCCTGCTCGTCCGCCCAACTGTCCCAGATATGCGAGTGCAGGTCGTGGACATTGTTGGATTTCTTCTGCCAGATCCAAAGCAGCTCGTCGATCGCCGACTTGATATACGATTTACGAACGGTTATGATCGGGAACTCTTCGCGGAGGTCGTAGCGGTTCACAATGCAG
The DNA here is from genome assembly GCA_947589145.1 of uncultured Clostridia bacterium. GTDB lineage: Bacteria > Bacillota > Clostridia > Christensenellales > Pumilibacteraceae > Protoclostridium. The sequence continues at coordinate 2,656 of CANQCB010000059.1, forward strand.
AATTTTTTAATCGTGTGCGCGGGAGTACCGTCCGCCCAACGCGGCCGAACGTCCAGCCCCTCGTCCGAGAAGCCGTTTTCGAGAATGTCTTTCAAATTGTCTACGAGTATCTTATCCGCCTTGCTCATCGGTAGCCTCCATTGCGCGTCTTTGCAGATATTCGAGCCTGTCCGACTGTCCGCTCACATACAAGTACCCGATAACCGCTTCGAGCGCCGTAGCGTGCATATAGTCTGCAGACGTAGCATTCTTCGCTTTGTTATACGGGTGCGAATTGCGCGCTCGGTGCGCAATCGCAAGTTCGGTCTCGCTCAATTCCCCCTCGATGGCGCGATAAGCCTTTGCCTGCGCCGCCGCTTTGACATAATCGCGGCAATATGCGTTCATCTTACTCGCCTTGACGTCCATGTGCTCCACGGCATAAGTCCGCACAAACAGGCTGTAAACGCCGTCCCCGACAAACGCCAACGTGAGAGGATTGAGTTGTATCGCCTTGCTCTCCTGCATAAGATAGTTAATTATAACAAAATTTTTACCGTTTTGCAATAGTTTGCGTAAAGTCTTTCCCTATAAATATTTCCGCGCAAATAAATTTTACCGCACGGCGAATTTACTTTTTCGAAAACCAAACGACCGCAGGCTCGTGTATAAACGCTTTTTCGATTTATCTCACCGCTGTTCGATTTATCTCGCACGGTAAAAGAGAATAAAAAAACGAGTCTGCCACGGACATCGCGTCGCATCGGCAGACTCGCTATGATAAGGGGGAAAATGATGAGCAAATTTAATACAAACAACGCATAGGCTTGCTTGTACTGTTAATATATCACTTGTCAAATTCCGATGTCAACTATTTTTGCAAATTTTTTTGAAAAATTTTTCAAAAAAATCGAAAATATTTTTTATGCGATAAAAAATGCGGTTTTCTGCGCCCGTTACTCGGAAAATTTCGGCGTCGTTCGGAGCGATCGGACTTAATTCCGCGCTAAAACGCAAAAAATATCCGAGGGAATTCGGACATTTTTGCGGCGTTATGTTATTTTCTATGCGAATAAGCGCGGATAAGCGGCGTTATTGAAGTTTATTGCCGTTATGGATAGGTCCGCCCTTGACTTCGCGTTGAACTTCGGCTTCCTGCGCCTTGGCTTGGCGGCGATACTCTTTCGGCGTGACGTTATAGACGGATTTGAATTGACGGTTGAAATATGACACGTTGTTATAGCCCACGGCGAGGGCGACGTCAATGATGTCCGAATTGCCGGAAAGCAGGTAATTGGTCGCCTGCCCCAATCGTACGCCGTTGATATAGTCCACGCAGGTCATGCCCGTGGTTTTTTTGAACAGTTTCATAAAATAGGTGTCGCTGTAACCGCACAATTCGGCAAGCGTACCGACGGGGATCTCCTCGGCATAGTTAGCGCGGATATAATCTATGGCAGGTTTGACCGATTCGCTTTCGGTCTCCTCGTTGATCTCCTGCGACTTATAAACAAGCCCGAGACGGTAGAGGTGGTATAATATCCAGAACAAGTTTGCTTTAACCGCCATTTCCCAACCCGGTACGCCGTCGTTATACGCCTGCAAGATCGTGGTCATATTCTGATCGAAAACGTGATAATCCGGGTGTTTGGTGCGCACAATGCGCGTGACGAGATATTGTCCGTTAATAATCGGCGCAAGATATTTAATGGTACAAGCGTCGGTGTTTGTGCTTTCGAGTATGCGCGGATTGAAAAGAATGGTATCGGTCACCATAACTTCCGTTTTATACATTGTGAAGGAGTGCATTATGCGAGGATTGACAAAAAGTATGTCCCCTTTATGCACGGAAAGCCACTTATCGTCAATGCACACCGAGCCCGAGCCTTCCTGCACTTTGACGATTTCCATTTCGTCATGCCAATGCGCGGGCACGGAAGGCAAAATCTCCGAAATCACCGTCGTGTACTTGGCAAAGGGGCGCAACGCCGTGCCGTGCACCTTGTCCTCGTGGAATTGCTCCAACTCGTTTTTGCCCAATTCCGATAATTTCTTAGCCATATCCCGCCCCCGATTTTGTTCAGTATACCATGCCTCGCCCACTTCGTCAAGAGGATTGTTGTTTTTTGGTGAGTAGTGAACGAGTGGGTAGCGTATAGCACGTGACAGGTAGCGAAATCATCCTGATTCTCCAAAACAAAAAAAGACCGCCTGCAAACGCAAGCAGTCCCAAAACAATTTAACAATCCGATCAAACGAACTAAGTTCCTTAATTGCCTTCTTGATGACTATTCTTCATATCACGGAAAGCCGTCCATTTGTCCATGTCTGACAGCATGGCCATCTCATTGAGCGTGAGACAAACTGTTCCGCATTAAAACAATACATCGGTCGCGACGATGTTATCTTCGGTCTTAAAGATAATGAAATGCTGAATGCGGTCGAATAAATGTTTATCCATTTCGCGCCCATCAGTCACCTTTTCTTAATTCCTTATAAACCTCGCTTGCAAAAATACCCAACACTTCTCGTTTGATTTCATTATTGTTCAACAAGAGCGAGAAGAAGTCCTGATTTTGCGAAAGACCTTCTATGAGAGCGTCGTCGATATCGTCAAAATAAGTAAATTCGAAGTCTTTTTCAGAATTATTTCGCGCGCTCGTACGCAGTTTTTCGGACTTCAACAACAAATCCCGAATTTGCAACATCGCCTTCACGACAACGTCACTGTCATAGGATTTTCCCGTTTTACTATTGATTTCCTCAATGATTACAGAAAGCCGCTCCTGCTTATCTTCCGGCAACATAATGGCGTCCGCCGTGGGAAGTTTGATCACGGGATCGGAATGAAGTTTTTCGTTCTCGTGGGTTTCTCCCTTCTTTTGCACAAATTGAGACGCTTTGATTTTGCCGTCCAAATTGAAGCCGCTGCCCGGCAACTTTATGTCGATATAAGAAAGCAAATAGGAGACAAACACGTACTTCTTGTGCAATTCAACATCCTCGAAACAAGACACTTGAATCAGGAACTCATAGAACCGCACGAAATGACGCATAACGGCGACGATCTCAAGCTGTTTCAAGGCATCGCCGACTTGTTCCAACCGCATCTGTGCCCGCTTGAAATAGTACATCAACTTTTGCTTATCCCGCGAAGTTACCTTTTTATATAAGAGTTCGACGGCGCAATCAATATCCGATGGATCGAGGATATAGTAGCCGTCAAGTTTCGCTTCTAAGTCGTATACGGCTGTAGGCGTTACGGAGTTTGCGAGGAGCGTCGTCGTATAATACGGCTCAAAGGCGGCGACGATCTCGTCGTATGTATTGACGAAGTCAAGAACGAACGTCTTTTTATCGAACGGCGGACAAATTCTGTTAAGGCGGGAGAGCGTTTGCACGGCATTAACCCCGCGCAACTTTTTCAGAACATACATGGCACAGAGCTTGGGTTGATCGAACCCCGTCTGATATTTGTTTGCGACAAGCAAAACTTTGTTTTCGTCCTTTTCGAATTCACGCGGTAAGCGCTCTTCAGAAAAACCATTGATTGAACTCTCGGTGTATTCCGTCTCTTCGTCGGGAAACTTCACCTTCCCCGAAAATGCCACCAAAGATTTGATTCCCGTGTAACCCTTCTTAGAGATATATTCTTCGAAAGCACGATGATATTTTACCGCACTTGCGCGAGAAGCGGTGATCACCATCGCCTTCGCCATGCCACCAAGTTCATTCATCACGGTCGTGCGGAAATGCTCGATAATGACTTCGATGCGCTGTGAGATATTTGTCTCATGCAGTTCCACAAAGCGGGCGATTTGGCGTTTTGCCTCCGAGGTCTTGCAACGCGGATCCTCCTCGATTTCTTTATTGATTCGATAATAGGTCTTATACTCGGTGAAGTTCTGCAACACATCGAGAATAAAGCCCTCTTCGATCGCCTGTTTCATCGAGTATATGTGGAATGCCTGTTTCTGACCTTTTGGATTTTGTCTGCCGAAAAGTGCCAATGTCGTCGACTTGGGTGTGGCGGTAAACGCGAACACGGATACGTTCGGCTGTTTTCCGTTGCGTGCAATTTGATCGACTATCAGGTCTTCCACGTCGAGCGAACGTTCGGTGTCGATCTCAACTTCCCCCTTGCCGAGTGCCATGGTGATCGCCGCCATGTCCTTACCCGCCGTCGAGGAATGTGCCTCGTCAATGATCACGGCGAACGTCTTATTTTTAAGCCCCGCGACCGTATCGACGATATATGGAAATTTCTGAATGGTCGTTGCAATAATCTTCGTATTGCCCGAAAGAGCGGTTGCAAGGTCTGCGGACGTACACTTGTCGTCCATCACGCGGATCATTCCCGTCTTGTGTTCCATACCGAGAATTGCAGCCTGCAACTGCCTGTCAACCACCACGCGATCGGTCACAATGACGATATTATCGAAGATAATCTTATTTTCGCTGTCATGCAATGATGCCAAACGGTGAGCAAGCCAAGCGATGGAATTGGTCTTCCCCGAACCCGCGCTGTGCTGAATGAGATAGTTCAGCGAGGTTTTATTTACCTCGACGTCGGCAAGAATGCGACGGATGACGTCGAGTTGATGATAGCGCGGGAAGATGATAGTTTCTTTGACTTTCTTCTTCCCCGTTAGTTCGTCCGTTTCTTCTTTCGTCTCGATGAAGATGAATTTTGTGATAAGTTCAATGAGCATATCCTTTCTCAGAATATCCGCCCACATATAATAAACGCTGTATTCATTCTCATACGTCGGATTGCCCTTGCCCGCGTTGATCCCCTCTCCACAACCCATATTGAAGGGAAGAAAAACGGTGTCTGCGCCGTTTAATTTCGTCGTCATATAGACTTCGTTTAAGTCCATCGCGAAGTTTACAAGACAGCCCGCCTTAAAACGGAACAAGCGCGTTTTGGGGTCACGCCGAATGCGATATTGCAGAATCGCGTCCGAATACGATTGCCCCGCAAAGTTGCATTTGAGTTCGAAGGACATGACGGCAAGCCCGTTCAAAAAGATGACGAGGTCGACGCGCTCTTCTTCGCTTGCCCAAACTTCCTCCATGACCGAAAAAATATTTTTGTTGTAATTTGCAAGAAGCTGTGCATTGAAAGTCGTGGCGGGCTTGGTGTAGAGGAGATTGAGCTTGTAGTTGGCGATTTCCAAGCCATGTTTAAGCACGGACAAGAGGCTCCCCTTCGACTTTGTGATCTCGGCATTAAGGGCGCTTACGATCGTTTCCTCCGTCTTGTCCTTGAAAATCTTGGTGAGCGCCGCCAGCGTGTCGGGCTGGGTTTCTCGGAGAAAGCGAAGCAGCAGTTCACGGTCAATGGCAAACGAGCGGTCAAAATACGCCGCTTTACGCTCGATATAGCCGTTCTCTGTTACAAGCCGCTCGATAATATATCTTTGATATTCTTTTTCGGAAAGGATGTTATTCATTGGTTGTCTCCTGCTTTATGCGGAAATTTCGCATAAGAAATTTATCCCTTGTTCTACACGCTTTTTCACTTGCAATAATGTCGTCATATCTATTCGTCCCGCCTCGCCATGCGTTCCATCGCTTAGAATATGAAAAAGTTCGAGAATATTCGTAATATCAGCTTCTGCAAAATCTGCCACACAATCATCCATTTGAAGGTTAC
>CANQCB010000060.1 GCA_947589145.1 uncultured Clostridia bacterium
GCAACGTAATGAACGTATACGGCGCGACGGTCGTGCCCTCTCCGTCCGACACTACGAATTCGGGCAGAAAGATCCTCGCCGAACACCCGGGCACCAACGGCTCGCTCGGCTGCGCAATCTCCGAGGCGGTGGAAGTCGCGGTCAGCGACCCCGAACATAAAACGAGATACGTGCTCGGCTCCGTCCTCGATCAGGTGCTGTTACATCAGTCCATTGTCGGACTCGAAACCAAAACGGCTTTGGACAAATTGGGCGTAAAACCCGATATAATCGTGGGTTGCGCGGGCGGCGGATCCAACCTCGGCGGATTGATCGCACCGTTTATAGCCGAAAAACTCGAAGGCAAGTCCGACGTTCGCATTGTCGCGGTCGAGCCTGCCTCCTGCCCGTCGTTCACGCGCGGCGAATTCAGATACGACTTTGCCGACACCGCAAAGACGACGCCGCTTGCGAAAATGTACACCCTCGGTTGCGACTTCATACCCAGCCCCAACCACGCGGGCGGCTTGCGCTATCACGGAATGAGCCCCATTCTTTCCCAGCTTTATCACGATAAATATATGGAAGCGAAATCGTATACCCAGACCGAAGTGTTCGAGGCGGCGGTCAAGTTTGCGAGAATAGAGGGTACGCTCCCGGCTCCCGAGTCCGCTCACGCCATCAAAGGCGCGATCGACGAAGCGCTCGAATGCAAAAAGACGGGGGAGAAAAAGGTGATCGTGTTCGGGCTTACGGGTACGGGCTACTTCGATATGAAAGCCTACGACGAATACCTTTCGGGCAAGATGACCGATTACATTCCCACCGACGAAGAAATTCACAAGAAATAAAATGAAGATCGACGCGATACTCACGGCAATTTCCATTGCGCTCTCCTACGTCGCGGGCGGTTTGATGACGGCATTTTCGGCGTACGATGTCGCCGTGGAGTCCAACGTCGCGACCGTGCTCGTGCTTGTCGGAGGAGCGACGCTTGCGGTCACGGCGATCTATAAGACGGTAGTTTCGATAAATAAAGGCGGGCGTTTGACGGCGCTGACGATGATCCCCGAAAGCATAGCCTTTCTTTTCGTTATGATAGGCGGCATAATTGCGCGCGGACAATATACGATGACGGTGCAGATATTGTTTTTCGCGTTCGCGCTCATAGAGGACTCCGCGCTTGCCGCGTTGATTTTCGGCGGCATACCTTACAAAAAAGCGACGATAGTAAGCGTAGGACTCGCGGCAATTTCCGTAATAATAATTTTCATACCCGTATTCGTTGGACAGGCGGACGCGCTTTCCGCATTGCGCGATTATTCGCCGCTTTCCCTCGCATGCATTTCCACCGCGCTCCTCGTCGCAGGGCGGTTTGACCGAACAAATAAACAAAATGAAACAAGATAACGACATATCCGAAATAAATGCCGAGTCGGAAAACAAGGAAACGGTTGAACCCGTCGAAACGGGCGACGTGCCCGTCGAATCTGCCGACGATATATCGGACAACGCCGCTTCTGGTAACGAACCCGAAACGGGCAGCGAAACGGATAACGCGCCGGGCAGCGAACCCGCTTCGGGCAGCGAACCCACTCCCGATAGTGAACCCGAAGACAAAAAAGGGAAGGTCGCCGAGTTTTTCCGCAGCTACGGCAGCGCGCTGATTTTTCTTTGCGCATTGCTCGTCGCGTGCGTAATGCTCGGTCTTGCGATTGGATTCGGCGGCGATATATACGACAAGATCGCGTTTATATGGATAGCGGCGTTCGTATGCGAACTTATCGCGTATCTCGGTCACAAAAGCAAAAAGACGCTTGCCGCGCTCATAACGGTCGGCGTGTTAGCCGTATGCTCGGTCGTGGCGTACGGGCTGGAATTGGCGAACATAATACCGTAAAATGAACAACACCTGCAAAATAAAGATCAAAATAAACGCGAACGAGGTCGATTATAACAGAGATTATACTCTGTGTTCATTGCTTCGCGATTTTCAGGAAGCCGTTGACGTGCACGCCTTGGCAACGAGGCTGGACGGCGACACCATGCTCAAAGAGTACGGCGCGATATGGATATTGACGCACATTCGCGTGGACGTAAAGGAGCAGGCAAAGTGGCACGACGAAATCGAGGTGGAGACCTATCCTCTTCGTCCGGGCATCTTGCGAATGGAGAGGGAGGGCGTTTTCACAAAGAACGGTAAAGTTTTCGCCTGCCTGTCCTCGGAGTGGTGTTTGTTGGATAAAGCGAGCGGCAGACCGCGCCGTCCCGAGCAAACCGGCGTCAGCCCCGACGCGGAATACGGCTCGGAAATGGTGACGGACGGATACGGCAAATACAACCCGTCGTATTCCGAAAGCGAATTCGTTTTTTCGCATACCGTGCGCATATCCGACCTCGACATAAACGGACACATGAACAACGTCGCGTATACTCGGCTGGCGGTGGACGCATTCTCCTCCGCGGAATTGAGCGTAAAGCCGAAGTCCTTCGAAATAACCTTCAAAGCGCAATGCTTCGAGGGCGAGGAGATTCGCGTATACCGAAAAGAGGAGAACGGCAAATACTTCGTCGGCGGCATAAAGTCCGACGGCGCTAAAATATTCGACACTATGTTTACGTTTTGATAATGTAAATCGCGGCATAAAAGAGTAAGGGCGTTGCACCGTATAGGCACAGCGCCTTTGTGTTATAATTTTTACAAAGTAATCACAATAACGGTTATTGACGGAGCATAGACCGTATGATATAATTTACCCGAGGGATGGTATGCCGCGGCAAAATATCGGGAGTTGCGGATTTTCGTACCTGTACCCGGCAGAATATGAAAGAATTGATGATGACATACGAGGCGATAGCGAGAGGCGCGTACGAATCCGGAGTACGCGTGTTTTCCGCAGACCCGTCGTATAAAAAATTCATTGAAAGCAAATTTTCGGGATACGACATAAAACCGGATTGGGCGGTGAACGAAAAGGTTGCGTTGGAAATAGCCATCGGCGGCGCGGTATGCGGCGCGAGGGCGATGGTATGCTTAAAACACAACGGGCTGAACCTTGCGGCAGACCCTCTTTTCTCGTCGGCGTATACGGGAATAAACGGCGGACTTGTGATCGTGGTGATCGACGACGTCGGCGTGCACGTATCGCAGACCGAGCAGGATTCGAGATATTACGCGCGCAGCGCTCACATACCCATGCTCGAACCGTCGGACTCCGCCGAAGCGAAGGAATACGTCAAACTTGCGTTCGAACTCAGCGAACGTTACGACGTGCCCGTTATTATCCGCATAACGTCGAGGCTTATGGCGTCGGGCAGCACGGTGGAAACCGAGGAACGCAAAGTTGCCGAAGTTCCGTCCGAGGAGATAGCCGCGTCGAAATACGCGATGTTGCCGTCGAACGCGCTTGTCCGCAGCAGGATCGTGGAAGAGCGCGACTTCGAAATAGCCGAATACGTCAACGGTTTGACTATAAACAGGGTGGAGCACGCCAAGGGTAAAATAGGCGTGATCTGCTCGGGAATAGTTTATCAATACGTCAAAGAGGCACTCCCGAAAGCGGATATTTTCAAAATAGGAACGATATATCCGTTGCCGATCCGCGCCATACGCGCTTTCGCAAGCAAGGTAAATCAGCTTTTCGTGGTCGAGGAGTTAGAACCCTTTATCGAAATGCAATTAAAGGCGGCGGGGATCAAGTGCAACGGAAAGGACTTCATTCCCATGCACGGCGAATTGTCGGTGTCCAAACTTCGCGAAAAGTTCAACCACATTCCCCGTCCCGAGCCGGAAAAATTGCCGGTGCGCATACCGTCCGACGCGGTTAAAAAGAGTACGGTCGCGAAGGTGTTGGAAAAGTTGGGAGTGACGGTAAACGGCGACACGGACGCGTTCTCTCTCGGCGCGGGAACGGTGGTCAGCACTCTGCTTTGCACGGGCGCGTCCATCGGTATGGCGCAGGGCTTCAACCGTGCGAAAGACAACGCGCGGAACAACGTTGCGCTTATCGGTGGCTCGGCGTTCCTTCACAGCGGAATAAGCGCGCTTGCGGGCAGTATGATGAATAAGGACGGTATAACCGTCGTGATAGTGGACGACTTGACGGACACTCCGGTAAAATTGGACGAAGTCTGCAAGGCTTTGGGCATAGAAGAAGTGGACGTGGTAGACGCCGAGGACGGCGCTGCTCTCGAAAGCGCGGTAGAAAAAGGACTTAAAAGCCGCGGTACGAGCGTAATAATAGCAGGGGGGCGGAAATGAACGTTTTAATAGCGGATGTAGGCGGCAAAAACGCGGAATTCGTCGCTCACGCGCTTTTGGAATACGGAGACAGAAAGCAACTCGGTTGCAAGATGAACCGAATGAGAATTGCGGGGGAGAGCGGCAGCATAATCACGCACCTGCGTTTCGGCGAAAATATCTGTTCGCCCACCGTTCCTTTCGGAGAGGCGGACGGGATAATCTCGTTTGATATCCTCGAAGCGGCGAGGACGAAACACTTCCTTTGCCCTAAGGGCATACTCCTCGTGAACGATAAGAAGATCGAGACGGGTTTCGCCCGCGGAGCGACGTACCCGAACGGACTTAAATCCGAAATGCTTCAAGAGATCAACGGCGTATATTTTATCGACGGCGACGCCCTCGCTCAGGCAGAAGACAGCCTCTCTGCCGCAATGCTCGGCGCGTTTACTCGTTTGCTCGGGCTCGACAAGCCGACCATGCTCGAAATTATAGTACAAACGTCAAATTCCAATCAGATAGCGGCGTTCGAGCGCGGCTACTTGTTCCTGAAATAAAATAACGGCTGTCTGAAATAAAACGACAAAAAAATGCGCGTTATGCGCATTTTTTGTTTGGTACGAAATTACAATGCGAAACCGAATATCCGGATAAGGACGGAACGATTTTTCGGCGGCTTGTTATAGGTTTTGTGTAAGTGAAGAAATCGAAGCGGTAGGTTTGCGGCATATGTCACAAACCTACTTTTCGAATGCCGATAACTGCTTCGTTAAAAGTTCGGCGTAAATTTTATGATCGCGCTCGTTAAAGACATTGAAAATAACTTTCAAGTCGCCCTTATTTTGCAAAACGGTACGCACGGCAATCCGCGCCGCACGCTCCGCGGGGAAGCGGAACGCCCCCGTCGAAATGCAACAAAAGGCGATACTTTCGAGGCGGTTTTCGGCGGCGAGTCGGAGACAGGATAAATAGCAGCTTTCCAGTTCTCTGTCCTGCTTTTCGGTAACCTCGCCGCAGACGATAGGGCCGACGGTGTGAATGACGTATTTGCAGGGTAAATTATACGCGCCCGTGATTTTCGCTCGGCCCGTCTCTTCCTCGTGTCCCTGCGCTTTCATCATTTCGGCGCACTCGCGGCGGAGTTGAACGCCCGCAAAAGTGTGAATAGCGTTGTCTATGCAATCGTGATTGGGGCAAAAACAGCCGAGCATAGAGGAGTTTGCGGCGTTTACGATCCCGTCGCATTTCAAAGTGGTAATGTCTCCCTGCCAAAGGTAGACGTTCGGAAGGACGGGAGTTAAGTCGGCAACGTCGGTTATTCCCTTGCTCTCCAAACGCTCTTTCAAATACTCGTTCTGCGTGCGCAAAAATTCCTCGCTCGTCTGTCTCGGCATACGCACGTTAACGAGCGCACGGAAAAACCGCCGCTTGTCGCTAACGTGCGGTACGGGTTCGCCGCGTTCGGCACATAAATATTCTATGAGTTTGTCGAGTTTGTCCATGATCGGTCTCCGATAATTTTATTTCTAACGCGGCGACACGCGCCGCCCATATACCCCAAAATCTCAAAACGCCGGACGAGACACGCCCAAAAACCATAAAACGACGGGCTCCGCCCATTTCTCAAAGCCTTTTGGGTAATCTTCGTCTCTTCTCCGCGCTCGATACAGGCCGCAATGTCGAGTTCGGTCACATAAACCTTTTCGGGAACACTCCATTTCTTAAAGCCCTTGACACCGCAATCTCCGTCTCCTCTCCGCGCTTGATACAGACCGCAATGTCGAGTTCGCCTATGTCGGCATTACTCTCCCTCCGCCAAACAAACGTGTCCCCGCTCGGCAATATTGTAACATGATTTCCGCCGTAATTGCAACCGTCCGAAACATATTTGCATGCAGAAGTCACATTACCGAACGTTTTTGTGAGTGACAGAATAAGCAAAAAACTTCTTTCGCCAATCGGAAGTAACTCCGTGCGCGGAACTACTTCCTATTATTGTAAAACGAAAACCCCGCCATAGTGGCGGGGTTGAAAAAAGGTTAACCGATGGAGATAGACAAAGAAACTCCGATGTTGTAGAATAGGAGAGACCTGCCAGTCAGTCGAAATAGAACAACATCGGAGGATATTATAATGTCGGATAAACAAGATAATACCACAAGTAGTTTAGCACAAGGTAAATATCCTTGGGGATTAAATTATAGCAAATAGTAAGTTCGCAATTAAAGTTGGGAGAGTTCATGAACTCACCCAACTTATCATATATTACAAAGTTGACGATTGTTTCTTGCAGGAATAGCAATCGCCTTTGCATTCTTTTAAGTTAAACAAGTTATTGTCTCGAATCAGTCCGACATACTCTAATTGATGTATGCGACAATGCTAAATCAACTTGTTAACACGATTTCGATTTTCGGCAAAGAAGTGGATTGGGACGCAGGAACAGCCATGTTTTGGTTGTTGATAATTCAGGGAATTCTCATCCTGATCGAAATTGCGGTTTTCTGTACGTTGATATTGCGTAGTAATCGCAAAAACAACAAGTCCAATCGGGAACAGAATTCTCAACCGCAAAATCAGCCCGTGGTGATTATTCAACAGCCCGAGGTCAAGAAAGAGCCCCGTGAACTCATCGGGATTACGGCGGATACGGGCGTAGTGGCGAGAGAGTTTAAGGTCGGGGACGAATTTAACTGCGAAGGTCTGCTCATCAATGCCGATTTCAATCAGGAGCCGGTGTTCGAATCCATAGTGGAATATTCGGTGGTGGATGAAGAATCGTTCGAGCGCATGTCCGAAGCGGGCGAAGTCAAAGGTTGCTACGTGATAAAACCCGATTTGACTCAACCGGGTAAAAAGTCCGTGGCAGTCAAATACGAAAATATGACCGCCTACTACACCATATCCGTTGAACCCGAGCAGGAAGAGCACGAAAGGACTCTCTTGTACATAACGCTCGACACCGACAACGTCCAAAAGGAATTCACCGAGGGCGACGCTCTCAATTACGACGGTTTGCGGGTTACGGCGGTGTTCAACACCGAACCGACGGAATTGCCCGTGGAGGATTACTCCGTGCTTGCTCCCGATATGAGCAAGGAAGGCAACCCGACCGTTACCGTAGTCTATCAGGACAAATCCGTAGGCTACCGTATCACGGTCAACGCGCTTCCCGAAGAAGAAAGAAAACATCGCGAAGCGCAACTTATCGAAGAGGAAAGTTATGCCGCGGGTACTTTGCGCTACGACAGGAGTTTCGAGGCGCGTCTCATACAGTCCGATGACGACGTCAAGCGTTGGTACACCGATATCAAAAACGAATTGCTGTCCTTCAAAAAGGTGCACAATCGTTACAGTTGGAAGCGCGAAACCTACAAAGCCGGCAGAGCGTCGGTTGCAAAATTGGCGTTCCGCGGCAAAACGATGTGCCTCTATCTGCCGCTGAATGCCGCCGACTTCGCCGATACCAAATATCACCTTGAAGACGTAAGCGGCAATCCCTCCAATGCGGATACGCCCTCAATGTACCGTATCAAAAGCGACAGGCGCGCCAAATACGCTCTTGACCTCATCGGTATGGCAATGGAGAAATCGGAGTTACCTCGCATAGAACACATTGCCGAAGATTTCTATATGCCCTATGAAGGCATAGTCGAACTCATAAAGAAGGGACTCGTCAAGCGCAATATCAAATCCGCCGAAGAAGAAGCGTTCTTCAATCAGGGCAAGGCGGAAGCCGCCGCAACCGAGGAAGAGCCTTCCGAGCCGCAGGAGATCGCTCCGGGGATATTTGTTGCACCCAAAACCGAATAAAAAACCATGGGGGCGGCGTATAGCGCCGCTCCCGCAGGGAAGTCACATAGCA
>CANQCB010000061.1 GCA_947589145.1 uncultured Clostridia bacterium
ACAAGCCCGCCGATCCCGAAACGCCGACCGATCCCGACGATCTGCCCGCCCCCGAGAGCCCGTTCGATTGGTTTTTAAGTCTGCCTCTTTGGGCGCAAATTCTCATAATAGCCGGCGTTGCCCTCGCGGTAATATTGTTTATCGTCGTCATCGTTAAAATCGGAAAAGGCAAAAAGAGAAGCAAGAGAAGACGGAGATAAACGCCGGCGCCGCCGACAAATTGCGGAGCGCGGTTTGCGCCGGCTTCCCGTTGCTACGTCGGCTTGCAATCGCGAATTTTCGCCGCGGAGGTTGATCTGCCGCGGCGCTTTTTTATGCGCGCAAACACTCTTGGCGACAATGCGCGGTCTATCATTCGTTATACAAAAGGACGTTAAAAGGACGTTGGCATAAAATAGCGGATATGCGGCGCAATCTTAGGCTTCAAAAGCGGAAAAAATTTCAAAAAGCGTATTGACAAAAATTTATTATATGATATAATGAAAAGGCGATAGTGATAAAAGGGTGCGAATGGATTAAAATCCCGCTCTTGCGTCCGTTAGCGGTTTTTCTTTCGTTTAAGACATAAAAATCGGCGATTTTTTCGACGGTTTCCACTATATTATAAACGGTCAATTATGTTGTCGGGCAATAGTTTTCGGCAAAGGGAGATGTATGATGAAATATAAAGAGCTGATTGACAAACTTACGTTGGAAGAAAAAGTTTCTCTTACTTCCGGCAAAGACTTCTGGCAGTCAATGGACATTAAACGCGACGACGTCGACATTCCGTCGATGTTCCTATCCGACGGACCTCACGGTATTCGTAAGCAGGCGGCCGCTGCCGACCACCTCGGACTGAACGCTTCCATTCCCGCGACCTGTTTCCCGACGGCCGCCACAATGGCAAACTCGTGGAACGACGAACTCGGCGAGGAAATGGGCAAAGCGCTCGGCGAAGAGGCTGTGGACGAGAGGGTAAACGTACTGCTCGGACCCGGCACGAACATGAAGCGCAATCCTCGTTGCGGAAGAAACTTCGAGTATTTCTCGGAAGATCCCATTCTTGCCGGCAAGATGGCGGCGGCGTACATAAGGGGCATTCAGTCCAACGGCATTTCGGGTTGCGTAAAGCACTTTGCGCTTAACAACCAGGAAGAACGCCGTATGGTGCTCGACACGATTACGGACGAGCGTACCATGCGCGAACTGTATCTCGAAGCCTTCGAGATCGCCATTAAAGAGGGCAAGCCGCGCACGATAATGTCGTCATATAATATGGTCAACGGCACGCACACCAACGAAAACCTGCACCTCATGCGCGACATACTCCGCGACGAGTGGGGCTTCGACGGCGTCGTCGTCACCGACTGGGCGGGCAGTAACGACCGCATACAAGGTCTTGTTGCGGGCAACGAACTTGAAATGCCTTCCTGCAAATATTCCAACGACGATTTGATAAAAGCCATAACCAAGGGGTACGACTTGCAGAAGGATTCCGTGACTCCTCTCACCTCCGACCGTCCTTGCGATCAATACGACCGCATTATGGCGGCAATGAAAGACGGAAAGTTGGACGAGAAATATCTCGACGAGGCGCTCGACCGTCTCCTCGATCTCATATTTACGACGAGCAAAGTGTTCGAGGGCAGACCCGCGGATCAGAAAGACGAGGTCGTTAACGTAGACGCGCACCACGAAATAGCGAAGAAGTGCGCGCGCGAATGCATTGTGCTCCTCGAAAACAAAGACAATACGCTGCCGCTCGAACAGGGCGCCAAGATTGCCGTTATCGGCGACTTTGCGAAAGTTCCCCGTTATCAGGGCGCAGGCTCTTCCGTCGTCAATCCGACGAAGTTGGACTCTCCTCTCGAATGTCTCGGTTTCGATATCAAGAAGTTCGTCGATCAGAAAAAGAATCCGCTCGGACTTCCCAACCATAAAGACAAGGTCGTAGCGCCGGGCAGCAATAAGTTCGGACTGCGCGTCGTCGGTTATGCGCAGGGCTTTGACCGTTACGGCAAGAAGAGCGGCGGCAAAATTAACGCGGCTTGCAAACTTGCGCAAAAGGCGGACGTCGCGCTCGTTTATGTCGGGCTTGACGAAGTTACCGAGGCAGAGGGTCTCGATCGCCGCGATATAAAAATTCCTCAGAACCAAATAGATCTTGTCAACGCTCTCGTCAAAACGGGCAAGAAGGTCGTCGTCGTTCTGTCCTGCGGCTCGTCCGTCGAAATTCCGTTTGCCGGCAAGGTAGACGCGATCATTCACGCATACCTCGGCGGGCAGGCAATAGCCGAAGCCGTACTCGAAGTTATCACGGGCAGAGTCAATCCTTCCGGCAAGCTTGCCGAGAGTTATCCGATCAAATATTCCGACGTTTCCTCGGCGACCCATTTCCCGGGCAAGCAGAGAAGCGTTGAATACCGCGAAGGGCCGTATTTCGGATATCGCTATTACGACACCGCCGACGTTCCCGTACTTTATCCTTTCGGTTACGGATTGTCCTTCACGACGTTCGAATATTCCGACCTCAAAGTGGACGACAAAGGCGTCAACTTCAAGATCAAGAACACCGGCAACATGGACGGCGCGGAAATCGCGCAGCTTTACGTAGGACTTCCCGGCGCGGAGATCTTCCGTCCCAAGAAGGAACTCAAAGGGTTCAAGAAAGTGTTTATCAAGGCGGGGGAAACCGTTGACGTGGCTATCCCGTTCGACGATAAGACCTTCCGTTACTTCAACGTAAAGACGGATAAGTGGGAGATCGAGGGCGGCGAATACAGCATTATGATCGGCGCTTCCGTTGCGGATATCAAACTCGAAGGTACGCTCGCCGTCAAAGGCACGACGGACGTCAATCCTTACGACAAGGAAAAATTACCGAGCTATTACAGCGGCAAGGTTGCCAACGTCGGCATACACGAATTCCGCGCGTTGCTCGGCTCCGACGAGTTCGACGCGGCTGTCGCAGCCGGAGAGAAGCCGCCGAAGAACACATATCCCGTTCCCGATCCCGGCTATCAGTTCTATAAGAACAAGAGGATGAAGATTCATCCCAACTGCACCGTTGACGACCTGCGTTATTCGAAGCGTTGGTTCGGCCGCTTGTTCGCGCACGGCGTTTCTTTCGGTAAGAAATTCATGTGGGCGATCGGCAACCGCACCCTTTCCAACACTATGGTCATGGGCGTCGTGCACCAGCCTATGCGCGGCATGGCGAAGTTCGGCGGCATGAACAGAACTCAGATGGAAGGTCTTATCATGATGTGCAACGGCAAGCTTTTCAAGGGACTTAAACAGCTTACCAGCGGCAAGACCAAGGAAGAGAGAAAACAGGCAAAAGTCCTTCGTAAGCAGGCGATCGATAACGTAGAGTCTCAGGAAAACACCGAGAATAACGCGCACTGATCGACTCACGCCGAAGTCGACGAGGAGTCTTGCGATTTCGGAATAACTAAATGTGAAAGTAAAATCATAAAGGAGAAAAGAGATGAAAGACAACAAGAACGTTCCCGTAGAGGAACCCGTATCCGAGCCGGATGCGGCACCTGCGGCAGAAGCGGCGGTCGAACATGCACCGATGCTTACGCCCGAGCAGATTCACGGCGAGATCAAGCCGCTGTCAAGCAACGGATTCGTTGCGTTCTGGCAGAAGATATGGCGTTGGTGGCTGGGCGTTTGGTACGGTTTCAGCGACAGACATCCGAAGTTCTCGAAGATACTATACATGGTATTCTTCTTTATCGTGTTCTCCGAGGGCGTCACGATCTGGCAGTTTATAGTCATGACCTTCCTGCCTTATGCTTTCGGTAACGCGGCAGTGACGGTGGTAGGCGACGCGATAACACAAGGCAGTGGCGGTCTATGGGCGATACCTTTTGTCGTACCTCAAGTGCATGTTGCTACAATAGGGGAAGGACAAGGAGCTCAAGAACTTTTCTGGGCGCTGTTTAACGAACCGGTTAGAGTTTTAGTAGATGGCAAAGTATGGATTTATAATACTTACGATGAGTTGGAAAAAGCTTTAGTCGGTTTTGTACAAGAGGGTAAAGAATACACAGTGCAATGCGCAGGACTCGGAAACTTCATTGCATTCGAGATCGCGGTGTTCACGGCTCAGGTCATCAACTTCCCTCTTCAAAGAAATATTACATACCGCTCCAAGGGCAACCCTTACTATCAGGCAATGTGGTATTTCATCGGTTGGGTGCTTATCTCTATCGCTACCAACGCCCTTTGGGGAATTATTAACCCGCTCATGATGATGTGGGGTTGGAACGACGTGGTTATGGGTTTGATTAAGACAGTTATCACCGGCGGTTTGTCCATGCTCGTATTCTTCTTCATCTTCATGATAATCTTCCCGAACGTTGATAAAGTTGCAAAGAAGGCGGACGCAAGACTCGAAAAAGCAAAAGCGCACGGCGCTTCCGAAGCGAAGATCGCAAAACTCGAGCTCAAGGCTACAAGAGCGCACGAAACCGCGCTCGAATACAACACTCGTTGCGCAAGAATAAAGGCCATTTCCCTTGCAAATACGCGCGCCGTATCCTTCGAGGCTGCGGTTAAGAACCTCGAAAAGGCTCAGGCGGCTGCCGAAGCGGCTAAGGGTAAGAGTGAAGAAGCGGCTAAGAAGGCACAGGAAAATCTCGAAGCATGCGAGGCGCGTGTTCCCAATTATCAGCAGGCGGCAAGCGACGCTATCGACGCCAAGTATAAGGCTATGGACGCATACGTTGTTGCTCTCGACGAGATTATTTCCGCGATGACGGCAAGAGGTGAAGATACCACCAAGATGCTCAAAGCGCAGAGTAAACTCCACAAAAAAGCGGCTTAATCATATCACGCGGCACTTGCCGCAAAAGGCACCGAGGCAGGCGACAAATTGCCGACAGTGAAACTTAGCAGAAGAAAACCGCGTTGGATAGATTTTATGCAACGCGGTTTATCTTTGGAAAGGGCAGGTCGTATATCGATCATACGGCGCAAGGGACGCTCCGAGACGTGTTTCGGATCGGGTTGAGTTTCCTTTGGAGATTTGTCCGAGCCGCTATAAACCAAAAATTATTTATAAAAAAATACGGAGATTTCGGCGCTTGTGCCGAGCCTCCGACATAAGGGGTAAAGAAGTATGAAAAAAAAGAAATGCGTAGCAATGTTGCTTGCAGGCGGTCAAGGCTCGCGACTTAAAGCCCTGACGACTACGGTAGCGAAGCCGGCAGTGTCGTTCGGCGGCAAGTACAGAATTATCGACTTCCCGCTTTCGAATTGCACGAACTCCGGTATCGACACGGTGGGCGTGCTGACCCAATATCAGCCGCTCATTCTGAACGAATACATAGGCACGGGCGAGTCCTGGGACCTCGACCGCAAGAACGGCGGCGCTCACGTGCTTGCTCCGTATCAGGCTAAGCGCGGCGCTCGTTGGTACGAGGGTACGGCTAACGCAATATACCAGAACCTGCAATTCCTGAACAAGTACGACAGTGAGCACGTCCTTATTCTTTCGGGCGACCATATCTATAAAATGGACTATGCGAAAATGCTTCTCCAACACGAGAACACCGACGCGGATATCACGATCGCGGTTATCGACGTTCCTACGGACGAGGCTTCGCGCTTTGGCATTATGAGCTACGACAAGAATATGCGTATCTTCGACTTCGCGGAAAAGCCGAAAGAGCCGAAGAGCAATCACGCGTCCATGGGCGTTTACATGTTTAAGAAAGACGTGCTCGTTCGCATGCTCAGCGAGGACGACGCCGATCCAGACAGCGAGAAGGACTTCGGCAAGAACATAATACCCAAGATGCTCGCCGAGAATATGCGAGTGTTCGCTTATCAATTCGAGGGGTATTGGAAGGACGTCGGAACGCTCAGAAGCCTTTGGGAGGCGAATATGGATCTGCTCGGCGCGGACCCCGTGTTCGAGGTGTACGACGGAGTCTGGAAGATATACTCGGGCAACGACGCATTCCCGCCCGCGCTCATGCTTTCGGGCGGCGACGTATCCAACAGTATCGTAACGGAGGGTGATATAATCTCCGGGCGCGTCGTTAATTCCGTCATAGGCACCGGTGTTACCATCGGCAAGGGCGCCGTTATCGAGAATTCCGTAATATTCAGCGGATCCAAGATTGGCGACGGCACTCGGCTGTCCTATGCAATCGTGGACGAGAATGTCACGATAGGCAATAACTGCGTGCTCGGCGACAAGAAGAGCAGTCCCGACCGCATCGCGCTGGTCGGCAGGAACACCGTCATTCCCGACGGCACCTCGATCGACAGCGGCAGCATAACGGAGGCAGAATAATGAAAACGTTAGGTATTATATTTTCCAATATTCACGAGAGGGACATACCCGAACTGACCAAGGTTCGCACTCTTGCGTCCGTGCCTTTCGGCGGCAGATATCGCCTCATCGATTTCGCGCTTTCCAACATGGTGAACAGCGGAATTACCAATATCGGTATCATCGCCAAGTATAACTATCAATCGCTTATGGATCACGTCCAAAGCGGTAAGAGCTGGGGACTTGCCCGCAAGAACGGCGGTCTTACGATCCTTCCGCCCTTCAACGACATGTCGGGCGGCGGCGTATTCACCACCCGTTTCGAGGCGCTCAAATCGGTTAAGTCATTCATTCGCCACAACGAGGCGGACTATGTAGTTATGTCCGATTGCGATATCGTCTCCAACTTCGACTTCACGCCCGTCGTGCTCGAACACGAGAAAAAGGGCGCGGATATCACGCTGGTATACCGCAAGAAAGAACTCGACCCGTCGGATAAGGAGCGGTTCACCATCGACGTTGACGAAAACGAACGCGTAACCAAACTCACGCTCTCGGACGGCGGAAAGGGGATCAAGAACGTCTATACCGACTTCATGATCATCTCCCGCCGCATATTGCTCTATATCATCGACCACAGCGACCAGTGGGGCATATCCTCTTTCTCGCGCGATATTCTCTCGCACACGAACGAGTATAAGATATTCGGCTATGAGCACAGCGGATACTACGCGGCAATCGACAGCCTTATAGACTATTACAAGCACTCCATGGATCTGCTTGATCCCGAGGTCGTGCAGGAGTTGTTCTATAAAGGCGGCGCCGAGATCTATACCAAGGTGCGCGACTCCGCTCCCGCGAAGTTTACCGACACGGCTTGCGTGCGTAACTCCATGGTGGCGGACGGTTGCCTCATCGAGGGCACGGTGGAGAACTCCATAATCTTCCGCGGCTGCCATATCGCAAAGGGGACCAAGGTCACCAACTCCATAATCATGCAGGACTCCGTCATAGACGACGGCTCGACGCTCAACTGCGTCATTATGGATAAGGCGGCGCACGTGCTTGACGGCCGTCTCCTGTCCGGACACCCGACCCACCCGTACTATATCGAGAAAGAAGCGGAGATCTGATCCGCGGCGGAAAAAACAAGCGAAACGCGTCGGGGCAACTCGGCGCGTTTTTGTATGCGAATCAAGCGGCGGGGGATAAATCGTTGCTTTCAACGTGGAAGTTATGGCGGTTTAAGGGGATAGAACGGGCAATTATCCGCCGAAATTCGGGAATAAAAAGGTATAATAAAAAAATTTTCGGAAATTTGGTAAAAACGCTTGACTTAAATTCGGATATAATGTATTATAAGCAGGCTGTCTGAAACAGCGGCTTGTTATTTGGACTACGTATTTAGAAGCATAAATACCTCTGGCGTAACAGGATATCCATCTTAAACGATAGCGATATTGCCGTTATGCCTTTTTTTACGCCCTTTTGCGAGGAATAGTCGGGAAATAACAGCTTTTATGCCAACTCCGCGGAAACGCGTTTGGATATACTCGACCGCTTAGTCGAGTTACGGAACATTGACAACTACATAGAGTAAAGCAAATTATCTAAGAAAAAGAAGGGAAACGAGAGTAAGTAAGAT